>NZ_CP039636.1:160000-460000 GCF_004923295.1 Azospirillum sp. TSH100 | reverse complement strand
TGCTGCACGTGATGATCCACTTTTGTTCCCCTTAACTCGTCTAAAGTGCCATTGCCCATCAAGACGCCGGGCGAGGCTGCAACCTTAGAACCAATCCAGCATATGGATGAACCTCCCATCGGACGGCATCACGGAGCATGGGGATAGCCGTACCCCAAACCGGAAGTGGCAATGTTCCCCATCAAGGGTGGCGTCTCCGTTTGTCGGCCGAGGCCAGCGGAACCATCACCGAGAAGACCGACCCGCGGTCCGGCCAGGAACGCAAGCCGATCTCGTGGCCGAGCCGGCGGGCGAGCCGTGCGACGATCGCCAACCCCAAGCCGACACCACGCTTCTGGTCCCGATCGGGATTGTCGAGCTGGCGGAACTCCTCGAAAATCGCCTGCTGGCTGTCCTCGGGAATACCCGGGCCGGTGTCCCACACTTCGATGCGCAGCCGGTCGCCGCAGCGGCGGCAGCCCATCAGGATCGTTCCCGACACGGTGTATTTCAGCGCGTTGGCGACGAGGTTCCGCAGGATGCGCTCCAGCAGTTGCCCATCGCTGAACACGGTCACAGTGCAGGGCACGGCACGGAAGCGCAGGCCGCGCATGTCCGCCTGCGGCATGAACTCGCCATGGATGATCTCCAGCATCAGGGCGATCGGCAATGGCTCGATCATCGGCTCCAGAGCCCCGGCATCGAGCCTCGCGGTGTCGAGCATGCCCTCCAGCAGGGTGCGGATCGACAGGTGCGCCGCCAGCAGCCCGCCCATGATCGGCCGCTCCTCTGCGCCGAGGCGGTTGCGCAGCACGTCGAGGAACAGCCCCATCGACATCACCGGCTGCCGCAGATCGTGGCTGGCCGACGCCAGAAGCTGCAATTTGTCGGCGTCGGCGGCCTGAAGGCGGCGCAGTTCCTCATTGGCGCGGCCCAGCTGGATGTTGGCCTCCTCCATCCGCTCCAGCGTGAGGCGCAATTCCTCGTCCATGGCGCGCAGTTCTTCCAGCGAGGCATGCAGTTCGGAATCCGACCGCTCGAACTCCCTGCCCCGGCGCTCAAGCGCGTTCTCACGGATGGCGAGCCGTTCCTGGATCGCATCCAGCTGCGCCAGCGAGTCGCGATACCGTTCCGTCACGATCGCCAGTTCGCGGTTCTGGCGGTCGATGACCTCGTCGGCCTCGGTCAGGCGCCGCTCCAGATCCTCGATCAGCGTCTGCGCCTGCTCCAGTTCGGCCGACAGGCGCTTCACCGCGTCGGGCGCCCGGTTCTCCGTCAGGTCCTCCTTCAGGGCGTCGGCCACGCAGATGAAGTGTTCGGTCTCGCCATGCACACCCACCAGCGGCGTGACGACGAGGCTGCACAGATAGTCGCTGCCATCCTTGCGCCGGTTGACCAGGGAGACACGCGCCGAGTCTCCCTGCCGCAGGTCGCGCTTGATGGTCGCCGCCACGGCGGGATCGGTGCGGCGGCATTGCAGAAAGCGCGGCGAGCGGCCGATGGCCTCGTCCGCCCGATAGCCGGTCAGGGTGGTGAAGGCCCGGTTGACATAGAGGATGGTCGGCCCCGGAGCGTCCAGATGGCAGTCGGTGACGATGACCGCATGGTCCAGGCGGTCCCACAAGGGTTGCACGATCAGCGGCCTGACCTTCGTGCCAGCGGCCACAGCGCCGTCCGCCGCCTTCAATCCATCCTCGTCCGCCATTCCGCCCTGCCTCTGTCGGCATCGCCAGTTGAACAACGTCGCATCAAGTCGTCAGGCAAACCAGCGTAAGTTCACTATCCAAACTGTCGCAGTCAATCCCAGTTCCGGCCTATTTCTTTCGATCAGTCCATAGGACGCGAGTTGAGTATCAGGGCACCACGCCCCCCCCCCGACAGCATCGTTTACGGAAAAGCTCATCGGACCAGTCCTGGCTGATCCATCGCGCAAAGCTGCCGGACTTTCAGCTGCTTACCGGCTCCGCGCGGCTGTCGTCGAGACCGATGCGTTGCCGTTCGGTCACGTCATGGGCCATGGCAACGAGGATCGGCGGCTGTTCCTCGCCGAAATACTGCATGCAGATCTCCATCGGACGCACCGTCTGGTCGGGAGCCTCGATGGTCGTCTCGAACACGATCTCGGCCTTCTCTCCAGACAGCAGCGGCGCCACCAGCCGGGTGAAGGCGACGGCATCGATGTCTGGCATCAGGTCGTGCAGGGCGATCTGGCGCAGCGATTCCAGCGGATAGCCCAGCTTCAGCTCCGCCCCCTTATTGACCAGCTGGAAGCTGAAGGTGGTGGGGTCGATGAAATAGACCTCGTTCAGCGACTCGCCGACGATCCGCCCGAGATATTCGGCGAAGGCGTCCGACCGCGCCCGTTCCGTCATATCCTCGATGATCAGAACGACGCCGCGCGTCAGCCGGTTGTCATAGAGCAGCGGCGACAGGCGGATGCGGCAGGTGATGCGCCGGCCACGGCGGTCCATCGCCTCCAACTCCACCGGCTCGACCGGGGCCTGCGTCTCCAGGATGTCGTGGAGCGGGCGGCGCAGCCGTTGCACCGGCAGGCCGATATCGAGATCGAGGAAAACCTCGCCGGTCACCTCCTCGTTCCGCAATCCCCAGACATTCTCGCTCCAGCGGTTCCAGGACTGGACGGCGAGGCTATCGTCCAGAACGATGATGCCCACGTCGATGCTGCGCAGGATCGATTCGGAATAGCGGCGATACTCGCTCGCCTCCTCGCTCTGCCGGCGCATCTCCTCGTTGGCGACCTCCAGCTCTTCGTTGGTGGAGCGCAGCTCCTCGTTCATCGTCTCCAGTTCCTCGTTGGTCGACTGGAGTTCCTCGTTGGTGGTCTCAAGCTCCTCGTTGGTGGACTGGAGTTCCTCGTTGGTCGTTTCCAGCTCCTCGTTGGAGGACTGGAGTTCCTCGATGGTGGTTTCCAGGCTTTCCTGCGCCGCCTCGATCTCCTGTTGCAGCAGGTAGACCCGGCTGGTGTCGAAGAAGCTGAGCAGGGTGGCGAAGGCCTTGCCGTCACGACTGAAAAGCGGCGCCACCTCGATGGTCAGCCGGACCGGCTCGGACCCCGCCCGGCTGAAGGACTGGTGTTCGATGCGGACCATCCGGCCGGAATTGCGCACCTCCTCGATCCGGCTGCGCAGCTCGGTCGGGCGGTAGGAGATGGTCAGGTCGTGGAACGGGCGGCCGATGTCGGTTTCCTCGACGTCGAACAGGCGGCGGGCATGGGTGTTGGCGAACACCAGCAGCCCTTCGGCGTTCACCGCCAGATAGCCGGTGGAGCTGCTGTCGACGATGCTCTCCAGCAGCCGGGCCTGCTGGTTGATGCGGGAGCCGCCGGCGTCGCTGGCCAGCGACAGGCTGCCGCCGGCGGTCCGCCGCCATTCCTGCGGCACCTTGGCGAAGATGCGGCTCTTCAGGTCGACCGGCTCGAACATGCGCGACCGCGCCAGCTGGGTCTCCGCCTTGCCCAGGAAGAGGAAGCCGTCATTGACCAGGGCATAATGCAGCCGCGGCAGGACGATGCCCTGGGTGTCGGCCTCCAGATAGATCAGCAGGTTGCGGCAGATCAGCAGGTCGATGCGGGAGATCGGCGCGTCGCTGACCACATTGTGGCGGCCGAAGATCACGCATTTGCGCAGTTCGCGCTGGAAGACGTAATGGTTGTTGGTGCGCTCGAAATAGCGCTCCAGCAGCGGTTCCGGCACCGACTCCACGTCGCGCGGCGCATAGGTCGCGTGGCGCGCCGTGTTCAGCGCCGCATCGTCCAGGTCGGTGGCGTAGATCTTGACCCGGCGGCAGAAGTGCACCGTCCCCAGCGCCTCCGCGAACATCATCGCCAGCGAATAGGGCTCCTCGCCCGATGCGCAGCCGACGCTCCAGATGCGGATCTGTCCCTTGTCGCCCTTGCGCTCCAGAATGCGGGGAACGACCTCCCGCCGCATCACCTCCCACGCTTCGGCATCGCGGAAGAAGGAGGTGACGTTGATGAGGACGGTGTTCAGAAGATCGACGAATTCCTGCGGATGCGCCTCCAGGAAGGCGTGGTAGGCAGCGAAGCTGTCACAATTCACCTCCTCCATCCGGCGGCGGATGCGCCGTTCCAGGCTGGTTCGTTTGTAGCCCCGGAAGTCGATGCCCCGGCTTTCCTGGATGTGACGGATCAGATTGGTGAAATCGCTGTCGGGATCGTCGGTCTTCTTCGTCATCGTCTTGTGTCGGTACGGTGTTGGAAGGAGCATAATCGTCTGCCCGCTTCCTACTCAAGCGGCGTGGAGACCTACGCCCTTTTCGGGAAACGTTGGAAGGATGGGCGGAATTATTCGGAGGATCGTGAAACGCGACAAGAGGGGAGTTGTTCTTAACCCATGGGAAATCGCGACATCATCGTCATCGGTGCGTCGGCCGGCGGGCTGACCGCCCTCACCCGCCTGTTCGGCGGGATGCCGAAGCAGTGCGCACCGACGGTGTTCGTCGTCCTCCACATCACGCCAAACGCCCACAGCGTCCTGCCGCAACTGCTCGACCGGATCGGCTGGCTGCCGGCCTTCCATCCGACCGACGGGGAGCCGATCCGTCCCGGACACATCCATGTGGCACCACCGGACCACCATCTGCTGGTGCATCGCGACCGGGTGCTGATCCGCCGTGGCCCGCGGGAAAACCGCACCCGGCCGGCGGTGGACCCGCTTTTCCGTTCGGCCGGTGTTGCCTTCGGCAGCCGCGTCGTCGGCGTCGTGCTGTCGGGCACGCTGGACGACGGCACCTCCGGCCTGCGGGCGATCCGGCGCTGCGGCGGGATCGGTGTGGTGCAGGAACCGGACGATGCCGAATGGCCGGGAATGCCGCAAAGCGCCATCAATCGCGGCGAGGCCGATCATGTCTTGCCGCTGGACCGGATGCCTGCCCTACTGTCCCGGCTGGCCGCCGAACCGGCGCCGCCAAGCCCGCCCGTGCCGTTCGACATCGTGACCGAGGCGCGGATCGCAGAGCAGGAGTTCACGACCGTGTCCGACGATACCCAGACGGTCGGCAAGCCGACCACCCTGTCCTGCCCGGAATGCGGTGGCGGCCTGAGCGAAATCCATGACGGACCGGTCCTGCGTTTCCGCTGTCAGGTCGGCCATGCCTACAGCCCCGACGCCATGGAGGCGGCGCAGGCGGAGGCGATGGAAAACGCCCTGTGGGTCGCCCTGCGCACCCATGAGGACCGGGTGGAGCTGTTCCGGCGCCTGGGCGATCATGCCCGCGAGCGCGGCCAGCCCCGCCTCGCCGCCACCTGGGACAAGCAGATGCAGGAAGCGCGCAGGAACGCCGAGCTGCTGCGCGCGGTACTGTCCAAACCGGAGATGCGGGACGCCAGTGCGGTGAAGACGCGCTGAGCCGGCCCCGGAAAGGCGGGGGGCGGGAACCGGAGGGCGCCTGGCCGGTTGGATTCCAGTGGAACAGCAATGCCGCTCCCAGGAGCCTGCCCCCAAATGCCGGAAGATCCCCCCATGAGCATCGACGGACTGTCGGACGACAAGGACACCCCGCATTACGACGGCCCGGCCGGCGGCTGGGGATCGGTCGGCTCCATGGCCCGCATCATGGGGGAGGAGCGGCCGACGCCCGCCGTGCTCGACACGCTGCGCCGGCAGAACAAGCCCGGCGGCTTCATGTGCGTGTCCTGCGCCTGGGCGAAGCCGGCCAAGCCCCACACCTTCGAGTTCTGCGAGAACGGCGCCAAGGCGACGATCTGGGAACTGACCAGCCGGCGCTGCACCCCCGACTTCTTCGCCCAGCACACGGTCACCGAATTGAAGGGCTGGAAGGATTATGATCTGGAGCAGCAGGGGCGGCTGACCCACCCGATGCGCTATGATCGGGCCGGCGACCGCTATGTGCCCTGCGGCTGGGACGAGGCCTTCGCCGCCATCGGGGCGGAGCTGCGCGCCATTGAGCCGGACCGGGCGGTGTTCTATGCGTCGGGCCGCGCCAGTCTGGAGACGTCATATCTCTACGCGCTGTTCGCGCGGCTCTATGGGCACAACAACCTGCCCGACAGCTCCAACATGTGCCACGAGACGACCTCGGTCGGGTTGAAGAAGGTCATCGGCTCGCCGGTCGGCACCTGCGTGCTCGACGATTTCGACAGCTGCAACGCCATCTTCTTCTTCGGCCAGAACACCGGGTCGAACAGCCCCCGCCTGCTCCACCCGTTGCAGGACGCGGTGAGGCGCGGGGCGAAGATCGTCACCTTCAACCCCGTCCGCGAAAAGGGGCTGGAGAGCTTCCGCAACCCGCAAAGCCCGCTGGAGATGCTGACCGGCAAGGAAACGCAGATCTCCACCCTCTATTTCCAGGTGAAGGCCGGCGGCGACATCGCCGCGATCACCGGCCTGATCAAGCATGTGCTGGCGGCCGAGGAGGAGCGGAAGACGGAGGGCAAGCCTGTCCTCGACCGCGACTTCATCGCCCAGCACACCGCCGGCTTCGAGGAGATGAAGGCACGGGTCGACGCCATCGGCTGGGAGGAGATCGAGGAGGAATCCGGTCTGACCCGCGCGGATCTGAAACAGGCCGCCGACATCTACATCGAGGCGGAACGCTCCATCGCCATGTACGGCATGGGCCTGACCCAGCAGGTGCGCGGATCGGAGACGCTGGCGGCGCTGGTCAATCTGTGGCTGCTGAAGGGCAACATCGGCCGCGACGGCGCCGGTATCTCCCCGGTGCGCGGCCATTCCAACGTCCAGGGCCAGCGCACCGTCGGCATCTCGGAAAAGCCGGAGCTGGTGCCGCTCGACCGGCTGGCCGGCCAGTTCGGCTTCGAGCCGCCGCGCAAGGAGGGGCTGAACACCGTCAAGGCCTGCGAGAAGATCCTGTCGGGCGAGGTGAAGGCCTTCATCGGCCTCGGCGGCAACTTCGTCCGCGCGATCCCCGAGCGCGAGCGGATGGAGGCGGCCTGGACGCGGATGCGCCTGACCGTGCAGGTGGCGACCAAGCTGAACCGCAGCCACCTGATCAACGGCGAGGTCGCCTATCTGCTGCCCTGCCTCGGCCGGTCGGAGGAGGATGTGCAGGAGAGCGGCGCCCAGGCGGTGACGATGGAGGACAGCCTCAGCTGCATCCATGGTTCGCTCGGCAACAACAGGCCGGCCAGCCCGCACCTGAAATCGGAGGTCGCCATCGTCGCCGGCATGGCGAAGGCGACGCTGCCGCCGAATCCGAAGGTGGCCTGGGACGACTGGGTGGCCGATTACCGCCGCATCCGCGCCCTGATCGAGGAGACCTATCCCGACCAGTTCCATCATTTCAACGAGCGGGTCTTCACCCCCGGCGGCTTCTACCGCGGCAACCCGGCGCGCGAGCGGCTCTGGAAGACCGAGTCCGGCAAGGCCCACTTCACCCCGCCGGGCCGGCTGCGCGCCATCGGCTTCGAGGATGCGCCGGGGCGCTGGCGGCTGATGACGATGCGGTCGAACGACCAGTTCAACACGACGATCTACGGCTATTCCGACCGACTGCGCGGCATCGAGGGCACCCGCGACGTGCTGCTGATGAATCCGCTCGACATCGCCGCCGCCGGCTTGCAGGAAGGTCAGCTGGTGGCGCTGGCGAGCGATGCCGGCGACGAGGTCGACCGCCGGGTGGGCGGACTGACGGTGACGCCCTTTCCCCTGCCACGCGGCTGCGTCGGGGCGTATTACCCGGAGATGAACCCGCTGATCCCGCTGTGGTATCACGACGAGGCGTCGAAGACGCCGGCGGCGAAGGGGGTTCCGGTGCGGATCGTCGCGGAGGAAAAAACTTCAATCCCCTCTCCCCCCCGGGGAGAGGGTTAGGGTGAGGGGGACGCGGAGCGACTATCTCCAAGCATCGCGCACTCCCCGGTCCCCACCAAATCCTCGCTGTGCATCCCCCTCACCCCGCCCCTCTCCCGGGGGGAGAGGGGGATTATCGCCCCCCTCAGTGCGCCTCTTCCCAGTTGTCGCCGATCCCGGCTTCCGCCACCAGCGGCACGCCGAGATGGGCGGCGCCCTCCATCACCTCGCGCACAATCCGCGCCGCATCCTCCGCCTCCGCTTCCGGCACCTCGAACAGCAGTTCGTCATGCACTTGCAGCAGCATCCGCGCGTTGCTGCCGGCGGCGGCCAGCGCGCCCGGCATGCGGTTCATCGCGCGCTTCATGATGTCGGCGGCCGTGCCCTGGATCGGGGCGTTGATCGCCTGACGCTCGGCGAAGGCGCGGCGGGCGGCGTTCTTCTCCTGGATGCCGGGCATGTAGCAGCGGCGACCGAACAGCGTCACCACATAGCCATGCTGGCGGGCGAAGGTCTTGGTCGCCTCCATCCACACCTTCAGCTCGTGGAAGCGCTCCAGATAGGTCTTGATGAAGGCATTGGCCTCCCCCGGCGCGATGCCGAGCTGGCGACCCAGCCCGAAGCCGGAGATGCCGTAGATGATGCCGAAGTTGATCGCCTTCGCCTTGCGGCGGATGTCCGGCGTCATCTGCTCCAGCGGGATGCCGAAGACCTGGGCGGCGGTGGCGGCATGAATGTCCAGCCCGTCGCGGAAGGCATCCTTCAATGCCTGGATGTTCGCCATCTCCGCCACCAGACGCAGCTCGATCTGCGAATAGTCGACGCTCAGCAGCTTGAAGCCGGGAGATGCCACGAAGGCGCGGCGGATCTTCTTGCCCTCCTCCGTCCGCACCGGAATGTTCTGGAGGTTGGGGTCGGTGGAGGACAGGCGGCCGGTGTTGGTCGCCGCCAGCGCGAAAGCGGTGTGGACGCGGCCGGTGACCGGCGAGATCTTCTCCTGCAACGCGTCGGTGTAGGTGCTCTTCAGCTTGGCGAGCTGACGCCAGTCGAGCACGCGCTGGGCAATGGTATGGCCCTGCTCCGCCAGCTCCTCCAGCACGCTGCTGTCGGTGGAATAGGCGCCGGTCTTGCCCTTCTTGCCGGTGCCGAGCTTGAGAGTGTCGAACAGGATCTCGCCCAGCTGCTTGGGCGAGCCGATGTTGAAGCTCTGGCCGGCGAGCGCGTGGACGTCCTTCTCGATCTCGACGAGGCGTTCGGACAGGCTCTTCGACAGGTCGGACAGCGCCGTCTTGTCGATGCGCACGCCGGCCCGCTCCATGTCCGCCACCACCGGGACCAGCGGGCGATCCAGCGTCTCATAGACGGTGACCATGCGGTCGCCGACCAGCCGCGGCTTCAGCAGCGTCCACAGCCGCAGCGTGATGTCGGCGTCCTCGGCGGCATAGGCCAGCGCCTGGTCCAGCGGCACGCGGTCGAAGGTGATCTGGTTCTTGCCGGTGCCGCAGACCTCCTTGAAGGGGATCGGCGTGTAGGCGAGGTGCAGCTCCGCCAGCTCGTCCATGCCATGGCCGTGCGAGCCGCCCTCCAGCACGTAGGAGATCAGCATGCTGTCGTCCACCGGCGACACCTTGATGCCGTTGCGGGCGAACAGCTGGTGGTCGAACTTGAAATTGTGGCCGATCTTCAGGACCGACCGGTCCTCCAGCACGTCCTTCAGGATCGCCATCGCCTCGTCGGTCGGGATCTGCTTTGGCGGCTCCGGGGCGTCGAAGTCGAGCTGGCCGGCGGCGGCGGCCCCCTCCGCCTTGTGGGCGAGCGGGATGTAGCAGGCGATGCCGGGCTCGGTCGACAGCGAGACGCCGACCAGCGTGGCAGTGGCCGGGGTCAGGCTGTCGGTCTCGGTGTCGACCGCCAGCACGCCGGTCTCGCGCGCCCGCTCGACCCAGCGGCGCAGGGCGTCGGCGTCCTGCACCAGTTCGTAGCGCACCTCCGGCACGTTCAACACCGTCTTGCGGGCCGGACGGTCTTCACCAGCCGGGCTTTCGGCCGGCGCCGGAGACTTGGCAGCCGGCGTGGGCACGGAACCGGGGGACGGGAGCCCGCCGGCGGCGCCATCGGCGATGCGTCCGTCCTTCTGCATCTCCATCTCGACGCGCGAGACGATGCTGCGGAAGCCCTGGGCGCGCAGGAAATCGATCAGCCGCTGGTGGTCGGGCTCGCGCACGCGCAGCTCGTCCAAAGGCTTGGGCGGCGGCACATTCTCATCCAGCAGGACCAGACGGCGGGAGATGCGGGCCTGCTCGGCGAACTCGATCAGCTTCTGGCGGCGGGCCGGCTGCTTGATCTTCTCGGCATTGGCCAGCAGGGCTTCCAGGTCGCCATATTCGGTGATCAGCTGGGCGGCGGTCTTCACGCCGATGCCGGGCACGCCGGGGACATTGTCGACGCTGTCGCCGGCCAATGCCTGGACGTCCACCACCTTCTCCGGCGGGACGCCGAACTTCTCGAACACCTCGTCGGGACCGATGGCCTTGTTCTTCATCGGGTCGAACATGCCGACGCCGGGGCGGACCAGCTGCATCAGGTCCTTGTCCGACGACACGATGGTCACCGGCCGCCCGGCCTCCTGCGCCAGACGGGCATAGGTGGCGATCAGGTCGTCGGCCTCGAATCCCTCCAGCTCCAGGCAGGGCAGGCAGAAGGCCTCCGTCGCCTCGCGGATCAGCGCGAACTGGGGCTTCAGCTCCTCCGGCGGTTCCGGGCGGTGGGCCTTGTAGTCGGGATAGAACTCGTTGCGGAAATTCAGGCGCTTGCTGTCGAAGACGACGGCCACGGCCTCCGCCTTGGCGTCGGCCAGCAGCTTCAGCAGCATGTTGGAAAAGCCCAGAACCGCGTTCACCGGCGTGCCGTCCGGCCGCGTCAGCATCGGCAGGGCGTGGAAGGCGCGGAAGATGAAGCCGGAGCCGTCGACCAGGTACAGGCCGCTGCCGTCGCCGCCGGAAGCGGCGCTGCCGGTGGCGGACGTGGTCTCGGAGGCGGCGGTGGCGCCAGCAGTTTCGGCGGTCATGGTGGTCTCTCGTCCCTTCCTTGCGGGCGCTACCATCGCCGAAGGAGGGCCGTGAGTCGAGTGCCGAGACCGGGGTAGGGCACCCCCATCAACAGCTTGCGGTCAGCCGGCGCTGTCCTCCACCGCGCTTGTCACCACCGGACCGACGAAGGCATAGCCGACGCCGTGCACCGCCTGGACCGGCAGGGCGCAGCCGCTGCGCTCCTCCACCTTGATGCGCAGGCGGCGGACCAGCGAATCGATGGAACGGCTGTAGGGATCCCAGTCACGGCCGGTCAGGGCGATGGAGATGTCCTGGCGGCTTACGGCCTCGCCGGGCGCGGTGACCAGCAGCGAGAGGAACTTGTACTCCGTTGCGGTCAGCGGCACGGCGGCACCGGTCGGCGGCTGGATGCGCCATTCGATATCGTCGAACACCCAGGCCTTGCGCGACTCCGCAGGCGCGGATGCGACGGGGGCGGTGGCGGTCCCGGCCGGCGACAGCTCCACGGCCGGCTGCGCGGCGGTGCCCTTCTGCATCCGCCGCATCAGCGCCTTGACCTGCGCCTCCACCTCGCGGAAATCGACCGGCTTGACCAGATAGACGTCGGCGCCGAGTTCCAGCCCGATGACGCGGTCGATCAGGCCGGACCGCGCCGTCAGCATGATGATGGCGGCCGACGAGCTGGCGCGAACGCGCCGGGCGACCGAGAAGCCGTCCTCGTCCGGCAGGTTGATGTCGAGCACGATGACATCGGCCGGCCCTGCGTCAAGCAGCCGGTCCAGCTCCGCGCCACGCGACGCTCCCAACACCTCGAACCCGCAGCGGTCGAGATATTCGACAAGATCGTCACGAAGGTCGGCTTCGTCTTCGACCACAATGATCCGGGCCACGACGCCTCACGCCCCCATGCACATTCGTATGACGTTATATTAATCAGTGGAACGGGTTACGCAATTCATATCGGACGAATGGGATAAACCCCGACGACGCAATTCTTGTTCCGACGGCTCACCTGACGGGCAGATAGCGGTCGCCGACGGTCGCGGCATAGCGCGCGACCCAGTCGCGGTCGATGGCATCGATCCGCCCCTTCGCCTTCATTTCCGCAAGGCAGCGGTCAAAGTCGGCGCGCAGCGACTCGTCGCGGAACATCATGCTGTAGGCGGTCGGCGGAAAGATGGCGGTGAACTGCACCGGCTGGGCCGGATCGAAGGGCAGGCCACCGGCGGATTTCGCCTTTTCCTGAAGCTGGCGGTTGTATTCGGCGAAGATCAGCCCGTCGGCCAGCACCGCGTCCACCCGGCCGGCGAACAGCAGGTTGGAATGCACCATCTGGTCGGCGCGCTCACGGAAATCGCCGAAGCTGGGGATGGCTGCGCGCAGGCCCGGCAGCACGTCGGGCGCACCGGAGAAGGTGATGACGCGCTTGCCCGCCAGATCGGACACCGACTGGACGTTCAGGCCGCTGCCTTTCAGCACCGACGCCCCGTTCTGATAGAGGATGTAGGGGGCGGAGCGGGCCCCCGGCATCTCCATGCCCGGAGGAACGGTGGAAACGGCGTCGACCTGCCCGATCCCCTGGCCGCCGTTCCCTTGGCCGGCCTGGACGCTGTCGCGGTAGTCGTTCCAATGGCGGCCGAAGGGCACCACCTTGAAGCGCGCCTCATGCCCGCAGGCGGCCAGCGTCTCCCTGATGATGGTGGCCTCGCGGCCGGTGCCGTCGGCGCTGACCATCGGCGGCAGTTCCGGCGCCAGCACGGTCACCGGACGCGCGGCGACGGGCGGCGCCGTCCCGAGCAAAGCGGCGAAAGCCGCCCCGCCGACGGCGGCAAGCCATGTCGAAACGATCCGTGGGGCACCGAAAGCACGAAAACCGAACGCCATCCTTCGCTCTCCCCCATGAAGACAGCTTCAACCGCCTGGCTTCTTCACACGCGGCAGTATCGGAAAATAGCATGGGCAGTGACGCGGCCGTCCACGGGAAAAGCCGCTGTCCCGCAAAGGCTTCAGCGGCTCGACCAGATCGCTGTTACACTTCGTCGCAATTGGACGACATTGGTCGCCGACGGTTGCCGGTTGCTCCCATTTTCCTGTGTGTTCCGACAATCAACGAAGTCATTGCCCAATGTTATTTCACGACTGACCAAACCGATTGTGCTATCTGTAGGCTTATCCGCCACATGCATCATGCCCGCCGGCCGGTTCGATGACTGTCGGCATGTTGCACGCAGGGGTGGATTTACTGATGGACATGCGACCACCGCGGATCCGGTCCACCGGACCGGGGCTGTATTGAAAGCCGCCATGAACACGGAACGCCCGATCGGCCGGGTCAGGAGGATGTGGATGAGCGTCACGGGATGGGACGACACCGAATCCTATACGCTGCGCGGCGCCGGCCCCCGTGGCACGGGAGACGGAACCACCCGCGCCGGCGGATCGTCGCTGCTGACCCGCGTCATCCTGATGATCGTCGGCTGCACGCTGCTGGTCGGGCTGATCGCCATGGGCGTGTCCTCCGTCCTGGTCGGCCGGCAGCAGCGCGACGCGCTGACCCACCGGGCGACGCTGGTCGGCACGCTCCAGGCCTCGGCCATGGGGCAGGCGGTGTGGGAGTTCGACACCCGCGCGGTGGAGGCGATGATCCGCGGCCTGATGGCCGAGGATCCGGCGGTGCGCAGCGTCAAGGTGTGGGCGGCGTCCGGCGGCCGCGGCGGCCATGGCGAGCCGCTGGTGGCGCTGGAGCGGCCAGCCGGCCGGGCCGAACTGACGACGGTCGAACGGCAGATCGCCATCTCCGGCGGCAACGGCGAACGCACGCTGGTCGGCCTGCTGCGCCTGACCTATTCGCTGGAGGAGGCGGAAAGCGCCACCATGACGGCGCTGGCGCCGATGGCCGGCCTGGTCTTCTTCTCGCTGCTCGCCGTCATCGGCATGATCAGCGCCCTGCTCAACCGGCTGGTGCTGGCGCCGCTCGCCCGGCTGACCCGCTCGGCCGGGGCCATCGCCGCCGGCGACTACCGCGTGCGCCTGCGCAACAGCCGCGCCGACGAGATCGGGCAGCTGACCGTCGCCTTCAACCACATGGCGGAAACCGTCCACGACTACACCGAGCGGCTGGAACAGCGCGTCGCCGAACGGACGGAGGAGCTGCGCCAGTCCAACGACCAGCTGGCGGTGGTCAACCGGCAGGTGATGGACAGCATCCAATATGCCAGCCTGTTGCAATCGGCCATCCTGCCCGACGAGCGGGAGATGGCGCGGCATCTGGACGGCGTCTGCGTGCTGTGGCGGCCGCGCGACGTGGTGGGCGGCGATTTCCACATCTTCCGCGCACTGGAGGGCGGCCGCTTCCTGATCGGCGTTGCCGACTGTTCCGGCCATGGCGTGCCCGGCGCCTTCATGACGATGACGGTGTCGGCAATCCTCGACCATGTGCTGTCGGAGACGCCGGACAGCGATCCGGCGGCGATCCTGGGTGGGTTGAACCGCATGGTGCGCGCGGCCCTGGCCCGCGGGCGCGACAACCCGCGCTTCGACAATGGGTTGGACATCGGCCTGTGCCTGGTGCGGCCGGACCGGGGCGACCTGCTGTTCGCCGGCGGCCGCATCGGCCTGCACATCGTCGATCCCGGCGCCGCGACCGTCGGCGAGGTGAAGGGCGATGCGCAGAGCCTGGGCTATCGCCGCTCAGACACCGGCCACCGCTTCACCACCCACCGGGTCGAACTGGCACCGGGCCGCAGCTTCTACCTGACCACCGACGGTTTCCTCGATCAGGCCGGCGGCGCCCGCGGTTTCGGCTTCGGCAACCGCCGCTTCAGCGCCATGCTGCTGGAACACGACGCGATCCCGATGGCCGAGCGCCGCACGGCCTTCGCCCAGGCCCTGGCCGGGCATCAGGGCGAGCGGCCGCAGCGTGACGACATCACCCTGGTCGGTTTCACCGTTTCCCCGGCAGTCACGTCGGCGTCCACCGCCACGCGGGCGGACGCCGACGCATCCCCATCCCACCCCGTCCACCCGTAAGGCAGGTCGTCAAGGTACGATGAAAGGCAACGAACTCTTCAACCTGCAGGAGCTGCTGTCGCGGCAGAAGCTGCTGATCTGCTTCAGCGGCCCCTTCAGCCACAGCGTCATCGAGGAGCTGGGCAAGGCGGTCCGCAACCATCTGGAAAATGAGCGGATCGAGAAATCGGCGATCATGGATGTCTTCTCCGTCTATGTGGAGCAGGCCCAGAACGTCCGCAACTACACGGCGTCGCGCGAGACGCTGGGCCGGCCGATCCCGGCCAACAGCGGCATCGTGGTGATCGGCAAGGAGGACGATCACTACGTCGTCAGCTCCGGCAATCTGGTGGAGGCGGACGACGTCCCCGGGCTGTCGGCGATGCTGGAGAGGCTGCGCGGACTGGACAAGGCCGGCCTGAAGGCCGCCTACAAGGAGCAGTCGCGCAAACCCCGCGAAGCGGGCGCCAGCGGCGCCGGGCTCGGGCTGATCGACATGGCGCGCAAGGCCACCCAGCCGCTTGACTATTCGCTGCGCGCCGTGGACGACGCCTATTATTTCTTCAGCCTCGAAGTCCAGCTCTAAGAATTTACGGAACACGCATAATGGACAGATTGCGGATCGAAGCATCCTCCTGCTCTCCCCTGATCGATTTCGATCCGGAGGCCGGGCTTCTGCGCATCGACGGCGAATCCTATCCGGAAAATTCCTTCGATTTCTACGCGCCGGTATTCAGCTGGCTGGAGGAGTATCTGAAGGATCCCGCCCCGGCGGTGGTGCTGGATATCGGGCTGAGCTATCTCAACACCAGCAGCATCAAATGCATGATCGACGTGCTGGAGATGCTGGACGGCGCCCACCAGAAGGGTCAGACGGTGTCGGTGCGCTGGCATTACGACAGCGACAACGACCGCGCGCTCGACATGGCGGAGGAGTTCGCCGAGGACGTGTCGCTGCCTTTCGAGATTCTGGCCCACTGATGGCGCACTGAGCACCAGGGATGACGATGCGGTCGCAGGAACAGGAGCTTCGCCAATGGGTTCAGCGGCTGGCCGAGGATCCGGCCAATGCCGAAAACCCGCTGCTGGCGGAATTCCAGATGCTGGCGGAACGGCATGGCAAACTTCTGCGCCAGTTCCGCAAGATCGCCAAGATCAGCGACCGCCTCCAGACCGAGACCAAGGAGATGGCACGCCAGCAGCGTGAGTTCGTTCTGATGGTCAGCCACGAATTCCGCACGCCGCTGGCGATCATCGACAGCGCCTCCCAGCTGCTGGAGCTGGAGCCGAAGCTGCCGGTTTCGGCAAGGCCGCGGGTGGGCAAGATCCGCAACGCGGTCCAGCGGATGCTGCATCTGATCGAACGCTGCCTGACCCACGACCGGCTGGGCGCCGCGGCGGCGCGGCCGACGGCCTTCGACCTCGCCGCGATGCTGACCTCGCTGGTGGGCGAGATGGCGCCGACCGCCTCAGGGCACCGGATCGAGCTGCATGGCGCCGACCGGCCGGTGCCGATCCCCGGCGACCGCGATCTTCTGGCCGTCGTGTTTTCCAACCTGCTGGAAAACGCCGTCAAATATTCGCCGAACGGGGGAACGATCCGCCTCGACCTCTCGGGCGGCGGCGGGGCCGGCGAGGGGGGGGGCGAAGGCCAGGTGACGGTGCGGATCACCGACGAGGGGATCGGTGTCAACGCGGCCGACGCGGCACGGCTGTTCGACAAGTATTTCCGCGCCTCCAACGCCGCCGGAACCACCGGAGCCGGGCTCGGCCTCCATCTTGCCCGCTGCATCGTCGACACGCATGGCGGCGGCATCTCGGTGGCGAGCGAGCCGGGCTGCGGATCGGCCTTCACCGTCCGGCTGCCCGTGGCGCGCGCCGCAGCGCCGGCGGTCGTTCAGGCGGACGCGGTTCCGGTGACGGAGACCTCGTCATGACCGGCGGCAACGGGGACGGCAACGGGAACGACGGCATGGCGCTGACGGGTTTGCCCAGGCGCTGGGCCTTGCGGCGGGGAACGGTGGGCATGATGCTGCAGGAACAGAAGCTTCAGAACTGGCTCGCCCGCCTTGCGTGCCACGAGGACTATGCCGACCATCCGCTGATGGACGAGTTCCGCGCGCTCGCCGACGAACATATGAAGCTGATGCGGCAGCTGACCAAGATCGCCAAGATCAGTGACCGTATGCAGACCGACACCCGCCAGATGGCGCGGGCACTGCACGCCGCGTCGCAGACCGATCCGCTGACCGAGCTGCCCAACCGGCGCCACATGATCGAACGGCTGGAGGCGGAGCTGTGCCGCGTCGGCCGCAGTGGCGGCGGCTTCGCACTGATCATGCTGGACATCGACCATTTCAAGGAAGTGAACGACGCCTTCGGCCACGCCGCCGGCGACGTCGTGCTGGTGGAGACCGCCGGCCTGCTGCGCCGGAATCTGCGTGCCCACGACCTGTGCGCCCGCTGGGGCGGGGAGGAGTTCCTGATCCTGCTGCCCGACACCGATCAGCTCCAGGCCGAGATGGTGGCGGAGAAGCTGCGGCAGATCATCGCCCACCGTCCCATCGCCCATCAGGAACACAGCATATCGGTCACGCTGAGCCTGGGCGTCGCCGCCTATCGCCAGGGCCGGAGCGCCGACGCCTGCATCCAGGCGGCCGACGACGCGCTCTATATCGCCAAGCGCGCCGGCCGCAACCGCTGGGTGGCCGCGGCTTAAGACTGCGCAGAGGCCGTCGCGGAAGCGACCGCCACGCCGATGTTCAGCTCCTCCAGCTGCGCCAGGGCGCCGGCCATGCCGGTGGCGACCAGATCGGCGTCGGTCTCGGCGCTGGCGCGCTCCGGCACTTCGGCCTCCGGATGGGCGCTCCACAGGCAGAGCAGGATCGGAACGCGCGGGCCGAAATGCAGGCGCAGGCGGCGCAGCATCCGCCGGCAATGGCCCAGCGCCGCCGGGTTGAGCGAGGACAGCACGACCGCATCCACCCCGGCGGTGCCAAGGCTGGCGATGGCGCGGGCGGATGCCTTCTCGCATTGAATAACGTCGGCCTGGATGCCATGGCCAGCCAGCAGAAAGGCGAAAAGCCCGGCCGCCGCCTCGTCCAGACTGTTGCGGGCCCCGACGCAAAGCACACGCGGTGCGGCGGCCGCAGGGACGGTCGTCTCCGTCAGTTCGTCCAGCAGGCTTGCCATGCCCTCGGCCACCGCCTGCCGGCCGTCCGGGTTCAGGCTGCCGCGCTGGCGGTCCTGCTCGGCAAGCGAGAGGGCGGGCAGCAGCAGCCCGTCGGCCAGCTCGACCGGGCTCGATTTGCCGAGCCGCTCCTCGGCAAGCTCGGTCGCCTCGGCGGGATCGCGGGCCAGCAGGCGCTGGTAGATTTTCGCCTCGTCGGGCAGGACCGGGCGGTCGCCCAGCATCACCTCCAGGAAATGCAGCTGCGGCACATGGCGGCCGAGCACCACGAGGCAGACGGTCAGCGGCGTCGCCAGCAGCAGGCCGACCGGCCCCCACAGCGTCGTCCACACCACCGCCGCGATGATGATGGCCAGCGAGGACAGGCCGGTCGCCGTGCCGTAGAGCCAGGGCTCCACCACATTGTTGGAGAACAGCTCCACCGCCACGAACAGGGCGATGCACAGCAGCGGCAGGGTCCAGCCGGTGTCGACCGCGAAGGACAGCAGGATCGGAAAGGCCGAGGCGATCACCGGTCCGAGGAAGGGGATGAAGCGCAGCACCGTCGCCAGCAGCCCCCACAGCAGCGGGTTCGGCACGCCGAGCAGCCAGAGCCCGACGCCGATCGGCAGGCCGTAGGTGACGTTGACCACCACCTGCATCAGCAGATAGCGGCTGACCCGCTCGCCGGCGTCGTTCATCGCCTCGGTCGTGCGGCTGAGATCGCCCGAGCCGACCAGCCGGATCAGGCGGTCGCGCAGATCCTCCCGCTGCAACAGCATGAAGATCGTGAAGACCAGCACCATGCCGGCCGTGGCGATCGGCGTCATCGCCGGGCCGAGCACCCGGCTGACGAGATCGAAGACACCGGTGTCGGACTGGTCGATGCGGACGGGCACCGGGTCGCGGTGCGGCGGTGCCGCCGGGCCGGATTGCGGCGCAGGAGCGACGCCGGGCTGCGGACCGGCCGTGGCCGCTGCGGTTGCCCGTTCAAGCTCCTGCTGGAGATCGCGGAAGGCGTCGGTCGCCTGCTTCAGCGCACCACGGTCGCCGGCAGACGCGGTGGCGCCGCGCAGGGACTCGATCTTGCTGTGGATGTTGCGCTGGTAGGCCGGCAGATTGTCGGCGAGATCGCCCAGCTGGCTGCCCACCACCGCGCCGAAGCCGGTGATGGCGAGGAACAGTAGGACCACCACCGCCAGAACCGACGGCACCCGGCCGAGACGCCAGCGCTCCAGCCGGCTGACGATGGGCGTCAGCACGAAGCCGAGCAGCACCGCCAGCGCGATCGGCATCAGGATGTCCGCCGCCACATAGAGCGTCACGACGATCAGCGTGATGATCAGCAGGATGGTCTGGGTGGAGGCGGGCGGAGCGGCCTTCGTCACCGCGATGGGGCGTGCCTGCAGACGGCGGGCGGTGTCCTCGGCCATGATCGTCGGGCTTTCCGGAAAGGAGATTGCCCGACAAGAACACCGACCCTGCCCGCCCGTTCCCTCGCCTGCCCCACAGCGGCGGCACGGTGACGCCAACCGTCAGGGAAGCGGCTGCTGCTGCGTAATGCAGTGGATGCCGCCGCCGCCGCGGACGATGTCCAATGTTGCGATCTGCACCACCTCGCGGTCGGGGAAGGCCTTGCGGACGACGCGGAAAGCCTCGTCGTCGGCCGGATCCTCGAAGGCCGGCATGACGATGCCGCCGTTGGCGATGTAGAGGTTGGTGTAGGAGAGGGTCAGACGCACGCCGTTCACGTCGCGGCGGGCAGGCTGCTGGACGGTGATGACCTCCAGTTCGCGGCCCTTCGCATCGCGGGCGCGCTTCAGACGGTCCAGATTGTCCTGGAAGATCTTGAAGTTCGGATCGCCCGGATCATCGGTGGTGATGGCCATCACCACGCCGGGGCGCACGAACAGCGCGATCTCGTCGATGTGGCCGTCGGTCTCGTCGTCCTGATAGCCCTGGCCCAGCCAGATCACCGTCTCGACGCCGAGATGATCCTTCAGTTGCCGCTCGATCTCCTCCCGCGACAGGCCCGGATTGCGGTTGGGGTTCAGCAGGCATTGTTCGGTGGTGATCAGCGTCCCCTCCCCGTCGACATGGAAGGAGCCGCCCTCCATCACCAGCGGAGCGGAGAAACGGGGGAGCTTGAGATGGTCGAGGATCAGGCGGCCGACCTGCTGATCCTTTTCGCAGCCCTCATAGTTGCCGCCCCAGGCGTTGAACCCCCAATGGACACCGGCCAACCCACCCTTGCCGTCGACGACGAAGCTGGGACCGGTGTCACGAATCCAGGAATCACTGATCGGCAGCGGCAGGATCTGGATGCCCGGCCCGCAGGCCAGCGAGGCCTCCGCGACATCCGCCGGGTCGCACACCATCGTCACCGGCTCGAAGCGGGAGATGGCCTGCGCGACCTCGGCATAGGCGTCGCACGCGGCGTCGAAGGCGCCCTCCGGCCAGGTTTCGGGCCGGCACGGCCACGCCATCCAGCACCCGCTGTGGGGGGCCCATTCACCGGGCATGCGGAAGCCTTGGCCCGTCCCTTCACCCGGCGGCATCGGGGCGTTCGATGTCGTCATGCGTCGATCCCTCTACGCTTTTAAAAGTCCCAGCCTGCCCTTCGCAGCCGCAACACCAAAGAAAGGTCGGCAACCGCGTGGGACCGGGACGTTTTTTATCCCAATCCACCCTAACCACGGGAGCGCGGGTTTGGCAATCGCGTCCACCGCAGCGGGCACTTGGCCTTATGGCAGAGCAGCCTTATGGCAGAGGGACTTTTAAAAAGACGCGGAAGACAGTCGCGTCGGCATGCCGGAAGAGGGAACCGGCATGGGTCCGGGCTAGCGGCCGGACGGCGGGCGCAGGGCGCGGCGGGCGGTGACCGAACGGGTGGTCGAATAAGCAGTGGAAACAGGACTGAAGAATCCGAGTCTCAACAAGGGGAACCACAGGAGCGCGCGCATGGCACGGCCTCTTTCGCTGTTGACGATGGCTTCAACATAGCAAAAGAAACGGGCAATTGCCATCCACGGCGGCAGAGGTCTGCTGCGCGCGGATGGATAGGTCTGCGGACCCGTGGCGGAAAGCTTGCTCGCGCGCCGATCCCGTTAAGGAACTTTTCTGGATGGCCGCTTGACGGAAGATCCGTTTGGCCGGCCTGCGCCACAGCGTCCGTTCGGCACATGTGACAAGCACTGCAAATGCAGAGAAATCCATTCCGAGGATTAGGGTGCGGTGCGCTACGCAAAAACCAATGTCAACCCACCAGAGCAGTGATTGCGACTCACCGCAAAGTCATGCAAAAGAAAAATACACACATCGGTGTGGTATTTATTTGAAAATTTTAAATCAACGTTATCGCGAATATCGTTTGACGACATTAATGTTATCAAAATATCTTTGAAAGAAAAAGAGAAACTATTCCGCAATATCCTTTCGGAACGGAAATCCACCCGATTTCCGAAGGCCGATTACCTATTGACGTCACTTTCTCCCACATGGATCGCAAGGGATAATAGTGTCATGATTGAAAACACCAACCGACCGCGGTGCGACGGCTCGCGGCCCAATATCCTGCTGATCTCCGTCGATCAATACCGCTACCCGCGCTTCTCCTATGGCCCCAAGGGCGGGCTGGCGGAACCGCTGAAGCGGATCCTGGGATTCCGGGGCGAGGCGGATGTGGGCGAGAATGACTATGCTCCGTTCTTTCCCGGCCTGCTCCGGTTGCGCAAGAACGCGGTGGCGCTGCACAACCACACCATCGCGTCCAGCGCCTGCACCCCCAGCCGGGCGGTGATGTTCACCGGCCAGTACGGCAACCGCACCGGCGTGACCCAGACCGACGGCATGTTCAAGGACGGCAACGCGGCGCGCTTCCCGTGGCTGAAGGCCGACGGTCCGCCCACGCTCGGCCATTGGATGCAGGCCATCGGCTATTCGTCCCATTATTTCGGCAAATGGCATGTCAGCGACCCGGCCGGCCATTCGCTGGCCCGTTACGGCTTCTCCGATTGGGAGCTGTCCTATCCCGAACCCCATGGGGCGGCCATCAACAACCTGGGCCTCTACCGCGACGCCGGCTTCGCCGACAATGCCTGTCTGTTCCTGCGCCGCCGCGGGCTGGCGCTGCCCTACAATTACGGGGTTTCGGCGGACGAGGCGCGGCCCGGCCCCGGCACCGCCGCCACCGATGCGGCCGAGCGCCCGTGGTTCGCGGTGGTGTCCTTCACCAACCCCCACGACATCGCGACATATCCCACGGTGATTTCGCAGGCGCTGCCGCCGACCGACCCGCAGAGCACGGCGAAGAGCCAGCCGGTGTTCGGCCCGCTCGACGTCCCCACCCAGGGGCAGCTGTCGCACCCGCCGACCGAAGGCACCATGGCGATGCCGCTCAATCCGCAGGGCTTCCCGCAGGATTGCGCCGGCCCCATCCCGACCTGGGACGAGGATCTGTCGACCAAGCCGTCCTGCCAGTTCGACGCCGCCTACAAGATCGGCCTCGCCCTGTCCGCCAAGGCGAGCCACGGCGCCGTCAGCGCCCTTCCGGGCGGGACCAGTCCCGACGACGACTGGAAGGCCGCGGTGGCGATGGCCCTGAAATTCACCATCCCGTTCCAGCTCTCCGAGGATCCGGAGGGCTACAGCATCCAGCTCCTGCAATTCTATGCCTGGCTGCATTCCCAGGTCGATCCGCAGATCAACCGCGTGCTCCAGGCCTTGGAGGATTCCGGGCAGGCCGACAACACCATCGTCCTCTTCGTGGCCGACCATGGCGAGCTGGGCGCGGCCCACAACATGATGCTGGAGAAGTGGCACGTCGCCTATGAGGAGGCCGTGCATGTGCCGATGGTGGTGCGGTTCCCGACCTCGATGGGCGGCGACGAGGACACGCTGAGGCATGTCGATGCCGTGACCAGCCACGCCGACCTCGTGCCCACCGTGCTGGGCCTGACCGGCGTCGGCGAGAAGGCGCTGGGCGAGGCGGCGGCCAGGCTGGCCGGGCGCCACAGCATGGCGCCGCTGCCCGGAATCGACCTGACCCCGGTGCTGAAGACCCCCGGCACGCCGGTGACCTACCCCAACGGCGAGCCGCGCGAAGGCGTGCTGTTCATGACCGATGACGAGGTGACCCAGCCGATGGACGGCGGCCGGCTCACCCAGCCCGACTATTACGGCGCCTACGAGGTGTACTGCCAGACCGTCGAGGCCGTGCGCGCCGGCGGCTTCAGCGTCAAGAGCGTGCCGGAGCTGGCCCCCGGCCCGGTGCGCCAGCCCAACCACATCCGCTGCGTGCGCACCGAGAACGCCAAGCTGGCCCGCTATTTCGACCCGGCGAACCCGCTCCTGCTGGAATGGGAGATGTATGACCTGACCCGGGATCCGAACGAGGTGACAAATCTCGTGCAGGTGAAGGGGCGGGCCCCAACGGCGCGCACCGACCTGGAGAATCTGCCCGGCTGGTATGACGTGGCGGCGGTCCAGGCCGAAGCCGACCGCCTCGCCGCCCTGCTGGTCGATGTGGAGCGGCGGGCGGGGCTGGACGCGCACCCCTCCGTTACGGTGGAACGGCCGGTGCCGGCATAAGGGGAAGGCGGGGGCCCTGGAAACGAAGGCCCCCGCCCCGTACCGGCCGGACACCCGAAAGGCTGGAGCCCATCGGATGCCTCAGCTGGCATCTGATGGGCTCCAAACCCACAAGGCTGCAATCAGCCGTTCTGGATCGCCATCTGTTCGTCGCGTTTGCGCTGCCGTTCCTGGCGGGCCATGACGATGCTGGCGATGAAGATGCCGGTCGCCACCACCAGAACCATCAGCGTCGCCAGGGCGTTGATCTGCGGGCTGATGCCGAATTTCACGCTGGAGAAGATCACCATCGGAAGCGTCGTCGATCCGGGGCCGGAGACGAAGCTCGCCACCACCACGTCGTCCAGCGACAGGGTGAAGGCCAGCAGCCAGCCGGCGACCAGCGCCGGGGCGATCAGCGGCAGGGTGATGACGAAGAACACCTTGGCCGGCCGGGCGCCCAGATCCATCGCCGCCTCTTCCAGGCTGCCGTCCATGCCGGCCAGCCGCGACTGGATGACCACCGCGACGTAGGACATGGTGAAGGTGGTGTGGGCGATGGTGATGGTGGTGACGCCGCGCCCGTCGGGCCAGCCCAGCCATTGCTCCATCGCCACGAACAGCAGCAGCAGCGACAGGCCGGTGATGACCTCCGGCATGACCAGCGGCGCGGTGATCATGCCGCCGAACAGGGTGCGGCCGCGGAACCGTCCGAAGCGGGTCAGGGCCAGCCCGGCGCAGGTGCCGAGCAGGACCGACAGCGTCGCCGACACCGCCGCCACCTGGAAGGACAGGAAGGCCGCGTCCAGCAGCGCCTCGTTGTGGATCAGCTCGGCATACCATTTGGTCGAAAAGCCGCTCCACACCGTCACCAGCCGCGACTCGTTGAAGCTGAAGACGACCAGCAGCGCGATGGGGACATAGAGGAAGGCATAGCCGAACAGCAGCGCCCAGGACAGGAATCCGATCCGCTTCTTCATCGTCCGGCCTCCGCCTGTTTGCCCTGCACATGCTGGAAGATCATGATAGGGATCACCAGCACCAGCAGCAGCGCGATCGCCACCGCCGAGGCCACCGGCCAGTCCCGGTTGGCGAAGAACTCGTTCCACAGCACGCGGCCGATCATCAGCGTGTCGGGGCCGCCCAGCAGCTCCGGCGTCACGAACTCGCCCACCGCCGGGATGAAGACCAGCAGCGAGCCGGCGATGATGCCGGGAAGCGACAGCGGCAGCGTGATCGACAGGAAGGACCGGAAGGGCCGGGAGCCGAGATCGGCCGCCGCCTCCAGCAGGCTGGGGTCCATCTTCTCCAGCGTCGAATAGAGCGGCAGGACCATGAAGGGCAGATAGCAGTAGGTCATGCCGATATAGACAGCCCAGTCGGAATAGAGGATCTCGACCGGCCCGCTGGTGAGGCCCACCCATTCCAGCAGGTTGCTGATGACACCGTTGCCCTTGAGGATGCCGATCCAGGCATAGATGCGGATCAGGAAGCTGGTCCAGAAGGGCAGGATCACCAGCATCATCAGCGGCCCGCGCCGCGCCGGATCGGCCTTGGCGATGGCATAGGCCATGGGATAGCCGATGGCGAGGCACATCAGCGTGGTCACCGCCGCGATCCGTAGTGAATTCAGGTAGGCGAGAATGTAAAGGTCGTCGCCGCCCAGCCGGAAATAGTTGCTGATGTTCAGCAGGATTTGCAGCTTGGAAGTGCCGGCGTCCTCGTCCCGCAGCCAGTCCACCAGCGACGAATAGGGCGGCTGGGCGATGATCGATTCGGAGAAGCTGATGCCAAAAACGATCAGGAAGGGCACCAGGAAGAACAGCAGCAGCCACAGATAGGGGATGGCGACGACCACGCCGCGCCCCCACAGTCCGATCCGGCTGAGACCGGAAACGAGGACGGAGACGGCCGCGTTCATTGGGTCAGCACCACGCCGGCGAACGGGCGCCAGCTCAGCGTCACCTCGTCCTCCCAGGTGATCGGCATTTCGGTGCGGCGGGTGACGTTGGGGGCGGTGACACGCACCGTCTTGCCGGTCGGCAACTGCACCAGATAGATCGACACGTCGCCGAGATAGGCGATCTCGCGCACGATGCCGGTGGTCTGGTTGCGGCCGTCACCGGCAGCAACCGGCTCCTTCGACAGCGCGATCTTCTCCGGCCGGATGGCGACGGAGACGGGGGAGCCGGCCGGCGCCGGGGTCGCGTGGGCGATCAGCAGTTCGCAGCCCGCCTCCTCCGACGCGACCAGGACCTGATCGCCTTCGGTCGAGACGACGCGGCCGTCGAACATGTTGATCGACCCGATGAACTCGGCGACGAAACGGCTGTGCGGGTATTCGTAAATCTCGGTCGGCGTGCCGACCTGCGCGATGACGCCGTGGTTCATCACGGCGATACGCGAGGACATGGTCATCGCCTCTTCCTGGTCGTGGGTCACGACGATGAAGGTGACGCCCAGCTTTTCCTGGATGTTGACCAGCTCGAACTGGGTTCGCTCGCGCAGCTTCTTGTCGAGCGCGCCCAGCGGCTCGTCCAGCAGCAGCAGCTTCGGCCGCTTGACCAGCGAACGGGCGAGCGCCACGCGCTGGCGCTGGCCGCCGGACAGCTGGTGCGGACGGCGCTTGGCGAAGGCCGACAGCTGGACCATCCCCAGCATCTCGGCCACGCGGTCGCGGATCTCCGCCTTCGCCACCCCGTCCTGTTTCAGGCCGAAGGCGACGTTCTGCTCCACCGTCATGTGCGGGAACAGGGCGTAGGACTGGAACATCATGTTCACCGGCCGCTCATAGGGCGGGATGCCGGCCATATCGACACCGTCGATGTAGATCTTGCCCTCGGTCGGCTGCTCGAACCCCGCCAGCATGCGCAGCAGCGTCGTCTTGCCGGAGCCGGAGCCGCCCAGCAGGGCGAAGAACTCGTTGCGGTAGATCGACAGGCTGACCTCGTCGACCGCGACGAAGTCGCCGAAGGTCTTCGTCACCTTCTCGATGCGGACATAGGGGGTCTGGCCCGCGTCCTGCCACGGTTCCAGGCGGGTGGGCTTGCGAATCGGCTGACCGGCCATCCGGTATCCTCTTTCAAGACAACGCCCCGGCCGCTCCCCATCGCTGGGGGTCGGCCGGGGCGGGCCAGCGCCATGGGTCGGCGCTTCTCAGGGTTCCCGGCTTACTTGCCGGTCTTGACCTTGGTCCACACGCGGGTGCGGGCACGGTCGGTGGCCTGCTTGATCTGCTTCAGCGAGAACAGCTTCAGCTTGCTGTCGGCCGGCAGGAAGATGCCGGGGTTCGACCTGATGTCGTCGGCGACCATCGGCAGCGAGGCCGGCACCGCGTTGGCGTAGCTGACCTTGTTGGAGATGTTCGCCATGTTGGCCGGGTCGAGCACGAAATTGATGTACTCGTACGCGCCGTCCTTGTTCGGCGCATCGGCCGGAACCGCCAGCGTGTCCCACCAGACCTGCACGCCTTCCTTCGGCGTGATGTATTCGACCTTGGCGCTCTTCGCCTCGGCGGCGCGGGCGGCGCCCTGGATGGCGTCGCCGTTGTAGGCCATCACGACGCAGGCGTCCCCACCGGCCAGGATGTTGATGTTCTCGCCGGTGACGAAGCGCTTGATGTAGGGGCGGACCGCCATCAAGGTCTTCTCGACCTTGTCCAGATCCTCCTTCTTCTCGGAGTTCGGGTCGAGGCCGAGATAGTTCAGCACCGACGGGATGACGTCGATGGCCGAATCCATCACGGTGATGCCGCAGGCCGCGACCTTCTTCGCCACTTCCGGCTTGAAGATCAGGTCCCAGCTGTCGAGCGCCACGTCGGGGGCGACGGCCTTGATCTTTTCCGGAATGACGGCGATGCCGACGGTGCCGCCGAGATAGGGCACGGCGTACTTGTTGCCGGGGTCGGAATTCTCCAGCAGCTTCAGGACCTTCGGGTCGATGTTCTTGTAGTTGGGGATCTTCGACTTGTCGAGCGGACCGACCACCTTGGCCTGGATCAGGCGTGACAGGGTCGGCTCGGCGGTCGGCACGATCACGTCATAGCCGGACTTGCCGACGAGCACCTTCTGCTCCAGCAGTTCCAGGCTGTCGTACAGGTCGACCTTCGTCTCAGCGCCGGTGGCCTTGGTGAAGTCGGCGAGGGTCGTTTCACCCAGATAGTCGTTCCAGATGTAGATGTTGACCGGCTTCTTGGCCTGGGCCATCGCCGGGCCGGCGATGGCAACCGCCGCGACCGCGCCGATGAGGCTGAGAGCGAGTTTTTTCATGATTTGCCCCGACCTGTTCGTGAGTGTTGCGGGCGCCGCCACATCCCAACGGCACACCCGGCTCGCGGGCGCTATTGCACCCACGCCCGGGCATGTTGTCAACGGTTTGGGTCGAGGTTCCAATCACCTGCGGGTCGGGCCGGGAAAACAGGGCGCGCGCCGCGCCAGGAGTGGCGACCGGCCGCGCTCCCCAGCGGGTGAAAGACCCGCCTGAAGGGAAGCGCAGCCGGCAAAGGAAATCCTTTCCTGGTCTGAAGCCTTCCGGCCGGCAACCGGGCCACCAATCCTTCAAATTGCATACGCCAGTATTTTAACTCGCGACTATGTCGCCAGTTATAGACCCGGCATTTCTCCGGTCAATGCAGCAATTGTCGCAGTCTGTTTCAATCATGAAAGATGGAGCGGCGAAATTCGTTGCCATACCACAGTACGATCAAAGAAAAGGAAGCGACTCGGTATTTTTGGTTAATATAAGATTACCATTCGTGTTCACTGTATATCGCAACCATTCTCTTACATCTGTCAGGAGGCGGCTGAAATTCTCCACCCCTTCAGCTCTGCGCGGTCAGCACCACCCCCAGCACCACCAGCAGGGTGCCGATCAGACGGGTCAGGCTCATCGTCTCGCCCAGCAGCAGGGCACCGAGCGCCAGCGTGACCAGGAAACCCAGCCCGACGAAGGGATAGGCCATGGTGACGTCGACCTTCGCCAGCACGGCCAGCCAGACCACCATGCCCAGCCCGTAGCAGGCCAAGCCGGTGAGGATGTGCGGCGTGGCGGCGACCGACAGGGCGATCCGCCCGGCCTCCCCCCGCGCGAGCGCGGTCGACACCGCCGGGCTCGACATGCCGATCTTCAGCGAGATCTGGGCGATGGCGGACAGGGTGACGCTCAGCAGGATCAGTCCGACGACGGCGATGGGCATGGGAACTCCGGAAGGATGAGGGGAACGGCGCATCAGGCGCGGCCGAGGGGCGTCACGCCCGACCAAGGATCAGGGCGACGCCGCAGACCAGTCCGATGGCGAGGCTCCACTTGTCGCGGGCGGCGAACACCACAGGGTCGTCATGCATCAGCCCGCGATGGGTCTGCAGCCACACCCGCCCGATCCAGAAGAGCAGCAGCGGGCAGATGATCCACAGCGCCTGCGGCTGGTCATAGACCCGCCCGACCTCCGGGCTGTTGATGTAGAGCGCCATCACCAGCACCGACAGGAAACCTGCCGAAACGCCGATGGATTGCAGCACCGGCATGTCGGCGGTCACATAACCGCGCCCCTCCGCCTGCCCCAGCCCGAGCTTTGCCATGCTGTCCATCTCGGAATAGCGCTTCACCATGGCGAGGCTGAGGAACAGGAACATCGAGAAGGCGAGCAGCCAGAAGGACGGGACGATGGCCGTCGCCGTGGCGCCGCCCAGCACCCGCAGCGAATAGAGCCCGGCCAGCAGCATCACGTCCCAGATCACCCGGTTCTTGGCGAACAGGTTGTAGAACAGCGACGAGGCGGCATAGGTCGCCAGCGCCGCCAGGAACAGCGGCGGCAGCGCCAGCAGCGAGAGGACGAGGCTGGCCAGCAGCAGGCCGGGGATCAGCGACGGGCCGAGGTCGAGCGGCAGGTCGCCGGCGGCGAAGGGACGGCGGCACTTGCGCGGATGGCGCCGGTCGGCCGCGAGGTCGAGCAGATCGTTCAGCACATAGATGCTCGACGCGCACAGCCCGAAAGCGAGGAAGGCGGCGGCGGCCTGCAACGTCGGGCCGACCTCCCCCAGCTTCTGGCCGGCCAGAAGCGGGACGAAGACCAGCAGGTTCTTCAGCCACTGGTGCAGGCGCAGCGCCTTCAGGATCAGCAGCAGGCGCGGCCGGCGCGGGGTGGCGATGGTCTCCAGCGGGCACAGGCTGGCGGCATGGCGCACCACGGCCGCCGACGCATCAACCGCGATGCCGCGGCGGGCGGCGCGCCAGACCGCGTAATCGGCCTCATCGTTGCCGATATAGTCGAAGATGCCGGAGGGAACCTGCGCCCGGATCGCCGCCAGCTTCTGTTCGCTCTTCAGGTTCAGGCCGTCGCTGCTGGCCAGCACCTGATCGAACAGGCCGAGATGGAGTGCGATGGCGTCGGCGTAGCGGTGATGGGCCGCGGTCGCCAGCACCAGCCGCCGACCGCGCCTGCGCTCCGCCTCCAGCCTTTGCAGGACGGCGGGGTTGTATACGAGGCCGGCCGGGTCGATCTCCACCCGCCGCGCCAGTTCCGCCTTCAGCCGCGCCTTGCCGCCGGCCAGCCAGACCGGCACCAGCAGCGCCGCCCAGGGCCGGGCCTTGATCAGGCCGAACAGCGATTCGTAGAGAAGATCGGTCTTCAGCAGCGTGCCGTCGAGGTCGACGAACAGCGGCGGCTCCTCCCCGGCGGCCGGCGGGATGGACGCTCCGGCCACGGTTGCACAGGGGATGGCGACGATGGAGGGCGAGGGGGCGGCAGCGCGCCCGGCCGGCGCGGGGACACCCCAGAGGGCCGCGGCGGCGCGGTCGTGGCGGCCGGCCAGCACGATGGTCAGGCCCAGAAGCATCAGGGTGGCGAAGAACAGGTAGGATTGCAGAATGTTCAGCGGCGTGTCGGCCAGCGCGTTGACCGGCCAGAACAGCACATTGCCGGCCAGGAAATAGGCCGCCGCCAGCAGGCCCGCCGCCCCGGCGGGACGCCGCAGGCCGGGCTCCAGCAGGATCAGGAAGGCCAGCGCAAAGGCCGGCAGCAGGATGCCGAAATGATGCACCCAGGCGACCGGCGACCCCACGGTGAAGCAGATGCCGGCGACGACGAAGGGCAGGATCCGCTCCGCCCCGCGGTCGCGGCGGCGCCACAGCAGGCCGAACCCGACGAAGATAAGGCCGGAGACCTGCGTGGCGATATGGACCACCGGGTGGTAGGGGGCGAAGGCCTCCGCCGACCAGTCGAGGTTGTTTCCGTTGCGCAGCAGGCGGTTGACCAGCCCGTTGACGGTCTGGTTGACGTGATAGCTCTCGCCATGGCGGCCGATGAACAGCAGGACGTCGAGGTAATCGACCATCGGCGCGAAGCCGTAGAACAGGGTCGCCAGCGCCACGCCCGGCACCACCACGGCGGTCCAGCCCGCCGCCATCCGCCAGTCGCCGCGGATGACGGCCCAGACGAGGAACAGCGACATTTGCGGCTTCATCAGGGTCGAGGCACCCAGCAGCGCCCCGCACAGGGCCCGCCGGTCGCGCAGCAGGGCGATGCAGGCGAAGACGAAGGCGGCATTCAGCCAGACCTGCACCTGACCCAGCGAGAAGGCCTTCAGCACCGGGTAGAAGCACAGGGTCGCGACGAAGCCGAAGCCACCCAGCAGCACCTGCGTCAGCCGGTCGTCCCGCGCGCCGGGCAGGCGCAGGCGAGCCGCCATTTCCAAGACCAGGATCGCCATGCCGGCGGCGGTCGCCAGCACGAACATCAGGTTGATCCGCTCGAAGGCCACGAGATCCAGCACCCCCAGCGCCTTCATCGCCTCCAGCGGCAGCAGCGAGGTGACGGGGTACTGGAACTTGATGTGCTGCTTGAAGAACACGCCGTCATAGACATTCTCACCCGGCCGTTCATGCAGCCAGTCGAGTGCCGCGATCATCGGATCCCAGCTGTCGACCGGGATCAGATCCGGGTTTTCCAGAACGAACAGGTTCTGGATGTCGGTCAGGTTGCTGGCATGGCCGCCGCGGTGCAGCGCCAGCCCCAGCAGCCCGGTGGTCAGCACGATGAACATCGACGCGATGAGAAGGATCCGCTGGACCCGGCCGATGCCGTGAAGGCCGGCTCGGCGGGACGGGATCGCGGGGTGCATGCTCATGCCTGGCCATCCCTCGGTTTCGGCGGGACGATGCATCCGACGGGCCCCTGCAACGGTTGGAATACCGTGGCGGCCAAGAGCAGATCGTCGTCCGTGACTGTTGTCCGGAGAAAAAGACCAGATCGGCCGGCGGCGAACGGCCGGCCCGGCACTCACATCACCCCATCTCTTCCCGGACAGGGTCGAAAATACACTGTGGAGTCGCTTTGAAACTCTTCCATTCCGTGTGGAAGACGCCATCAACGGGGGAGAGGCAGCCTTGCGCTTTTACGCCGGGCCCACGCGATCGCGCGGCGCGGTGGTGGCAGGACGAGGCGATCGGCGAACGATCGGACGCGGGAGCGGGCTCTTCGGGGTACGGCGGCCGGAACGGGTCAGCGCTGATAAGCCCGTCCATAGCGGACCTCGAGCCGGCTCTGCACATGCTCGAAGATCAGGGACAGCATCCAATAGACCACCGCGGCGGTCAGCAGCATCTCGACATAGCGGTAACTGGAGCGGCCATAGGACTGCGCCAGGAAATTGATCTCCCACAGGCCGGTGACCGAAACCAGGGACGAATCCTTCAACATCGCGACGAACTGGGCACCGGTCGGCGGAATGACGAAGCGGGTCGCCTGCGGCAGGATCACCGTCCAGGCGATCTGCCGGCGCGTCAGCCCGAGCGCCATCGCCGCCTCGCGCTGGCCGGGAGCGACCGACTGCACGCCCGCCCGGAAAATCTCGCTGAGATAGGCGCCGTAATTCAGCGACAGCGCCAGCACGCCGCAAGGCAGCGCCGCCGGAACCGGTCCCAGCTGCGGCAGGCCCAGATACAGCAGCAGCAGTTGGACCATCAGCGGCGTGCCGCGGAAGAAGGAGCCGTAGAAGGTCGCCACCCCATAGGCGACCGGATTGGCCGACAGCCGTCCCACGGTCGCCAGAGCGCCGATGACGATGCTGAGCGCGATGGACAGCAGGCAGATCAGCAGCGTCAGCGCCGCCCCCTGCAGGAACCCGCCTGGTGTCAGGCGCAGACCGAGCAGGAACGGCAATTTCTCCGCGATCAGCGCGAATTTCAGATCGAAACTCTGGAAGAACGCCAGCAGCAGGAGTGCGAGCGCACCCCAGACGACCGCCACCTTGATCCTGAATCCAGCCTGCCGCCCAGAAGCCGCCGCCGCAACACCGTCCGTCATCCCGTCCATCCGCCTGCGCCCCGGCGGCCCGAGGCCCCGTCGCCGGGACCACGCCGCCAGGGTCCTTCACTCGACCCATCAACCCGTGATGTCGATGCCGATCCATCGCTTGGAGATGGCCGACAGTGTTCCGTCGGCCTTCAGCGCCTCGATGGTCGCCTTCACCTTTGCCGACCATGCCGCATCGCCCTTTTCCACCGCAACCCAATTGGGCTCGGCATAGAGCTTGTCCGACACGATCTTGAACCGGCCAGTGGCGTCGATGCGTTCCTTGGCGGTGATGTAATTGGTGATGACCGCATCCAGCCGCTTGCCGCCGCCGAGTGCCAGATCCTGGAAGGCCACGGTCTCGGTCTCATAGGGCGCGACCGTCACCTTGCCGAAGGGGAAGCTGGGCTGCTGGGCGTCGGGGGCGGTGATCTTCAGCGTCTGCTGGAGATACGCCTCGTAGGAGGCGCCGGACTGCGCCGCCACCGTCTTGCCGGTGATGTCGCCGATGCCCTTGATCCGCGTCTCATCCTTGTGGACCACCAGGACGGCGGGCGACTCATAGTACTTCACCGGGAAATCCAGAACCTCGGCGCGCTCCGCCGTCGGGGTCATCGAGCAGATGCAGATGTCCCAGCGCCCCCGCCAGTTTCCGGCGGCGATCACCTCCCAGGCCGGGGTATCGATCGACAGCTTGACCCCCAGACGCTCGGCGAAGGCCTTGGCGACGTCGATGTCGAATCCGACCAGCTCGTTCTTGTCGTTGATGAAGGAGAAGGGCGGATAGTCGTTCAGCAGGACGAGCTTCACCTCGCCCCGCTTGGTCACGCGGTCCAGGATCTCCCCTGCCCATGCCATCGGGATGGCGGCCTGGATGGCGACGAAGGCGGCCGCCGCGATGGCGAGTCGTTTCAACATGGAATTCCCCGTAAATTATGCGTTATATGACAATCATTCTCCAAGCTATTTATATAGATTGTCAACGCCCTTCACTTTCGATTAGGACAATCTTCGAACGAGACGCCGCTTGCAACGGAGCATGGAATGACTGAGGGAACGATCATACTGGATGGCGGCATGGGCCGGGAGCTTCAACGCATCGGTGCGCCGTTCCGCCAGCCGGAATGGTCGGCGCTGGCCCTGATCGAGTCCCCCGACCATGTCCGGCTGGCGCATGAGTCCTTCGCCCGCGCCGGCGCCGATGTGCTGACCACCAACAGCTACGCCGTGGTGCCCTTCCACATCGGCCGTTCCCGCTTCGACGACCAGGGGCTTGCCCTGGCAGACTGCGCCGGCCGGCTGGCCCGGTCGGTGGCGGACGCCCATGGCGTCAGGGCGGCCGGTTCGCTGCCGCCGGTCTTCGGCTCCTACCGCCCGGACCTGTTCATGCCCGAACAGGTCGACGCGATCCTGCGGGTGCTGGTTGATGGGCTGGCGCCCCATGTCGATGTCTGGCTCGCCGAAACCCAGAGCGCGCTCGACGAGGCGCGGGCGGTGCGCCGCGTCCTGGGCGACGACGCCCGTCCGCTCTGGCTTTCCTTCACGCTCGACGACACCGATGCCGATGCGGTGGCGGAGGGGCGCAGCGCCCCCACCCTGCGCTCGGGCGAGTCGGTGGCGGAGGCGGCGCGGACCGCCGCCGGGCTGGGGGCGCAGGCCCTGCTGTTCAATTGCAGCCAGCCGGAAGTCATGCGGGTTGCCGTCGAGGCGGCGCGGGCCCAGCCGGAGGCTGCCGGGCTGCGGATCGGTGTCTATGCCAACGCCTTCCCGCCCCAGCCGAAGACGGCGGCGGCCAATGACGGGCTGGATCCGATCCGTGATGATCTCGACCCGGCGAGCTACCTGCGCTGGGCCGAAAGCTGGGTGGAGGCGGGAGCCTCCGTCGTCGGCGGCTGCTGCGGCATCGGTCCCGACCATATCGCCGCCCTCGCCGGCCGGCTGAAAGCGGGCGAGTCCCGCGTCGGCTGAGCCGGACCGGATGCCTGCGATGGCCGGACGGGGAGTGCGGCCCCCCGCCCGGCGTCCGCTCAGACGTTCAGCAGCAGGTTCTCCCGCTCCCACGAGCTGATGACGCGGTTGTAAGCCTCATACTCGGCCTGTTTCACACAGGCGACGGCGTCGATGAAGCGTTCGCCGAGGATTTCCTTCAGCGGCTTGCAGGCGTTGAACTTGGTCAGCGCTTCGGACTGGTGGCGCGGCAGGGTGAAGGCGAGGCGGTAGGCCGAGCCCTTGATCGGGTCGTTCGGCTCCAGCCCCTGGGTCATGCCGATATAGCCGCAGGCGAGCGACGCGGCGATGGCGAGATAGGGGTTGGCGTCGGCGCCGGCCACCCTGTTCTCCACCCGGCGGGCGTCGGGCTGGGAAACCGGAACGCGCAGGCCGGTGGTGCGGTTGTCGCGGCCCCAATGCACGTTGATCGGCGCATCGGAGTTCGGCACCAGCCGGCGGTAGCTGTTGACGTTCGGCGCCAGCAGCGGCATCACGTAGGGCAGGTATTTCTGCAACCCGGCAATGTGCGCCATGAACAGGTCGCTGTCGGTGCCGTCCGGGTTGGAAAACAGGTTGCGGCCGCTGTCGGTGTCGACCACCGACTGGTGGATGTGCATGGCGCTGCCGGGTTCACCCTGCATCGGCTTGGCCATGAAGGTGGCGTAGATCTGGTGGCGGATCGCCGCCTCGCGCGCCGTGCGCTTGAACAGGAAGGCCTGGTCGGCCAGCTCCAGCGCGTCGCCATGATTGAAGTTGATCTCGATCTGGGCGGCGCCGGCCTCGTGGGTCAGCGTGTCGATGTCGATGTCCTGCTTCTCGCAGAAATCATAGACCGCCTCGAAGATCGGGTCGAATTCGTTGACGGCGTCGATGCCGAAGGCCTGCCGGCCGCTTTCCATCCGGCCGTTGCGCCCGACGGGCGGCACCAGCGGGTAATCGGGGTCCTTGTTGACCTGGACCAGGAAGAATTCCAGTTCCGGCGCCACCAGCGGCTTCCAGCCGCGTTCCTCGTACAGCGACAGCACGCGCTTCAGAACATGGCGGGGCGACACGTCGACCGGCTTGCCGTCGGCATAGACGCAGTCGGTGATGACCTGGGCCGTCGGCTCGGTGTACCAGGGGACGAAGCGGATCGTGCGTTCGTCCGGGATCATGTAGATGTCGGAATTCTCGTCCGAGGTGATGTCCTCGTCCTCGGGGAATTCACCGGTCACGGTCTGGACGAAGATCGCCTCGGGCAGGCGCAGGCCGCGGTCGCGCAGGATGCGGAGGAATTTTTCGGCGGGAACGATCTTTCCCCGCGCGATGCCCGACATATCGGGCACAAGACATTCGACTTCGGTAATGCGGTTCTTCTTGATGAAGTCTTCCATAAAACCCATGGGTATGGCGGACCGCTCCGGGCGATGGGCAGCCCCCTCCGTGCTGTTGACGACAGCGACACTATGACGCCGTTCCGGCGGACCGCGCCAGAGGGTTCAGCATGATGCTTTGGTGAAACCTCCGCCTTTCCGTTGACCTCCCCGGCCGGCTGGGACTTAACTGCGGCCATGCCGAAAGCGTCATACCTGAACAGCTGGTACGCGGCCTCCGCCGCTCCCCGCGCCGACCACCCGATCCTGGAGGGAGACGCCGCCTGCGACGTCTGCATCGTCGGCGGCGGCTACACCGGCCTGACCGCGGCGCTGGAGCTGGCGGAGCGCGGCTTCGACGTCGTCCTGCTGGAAGCGGAACACTGCGGCTGGGGCGCATCGGGGCGCAACGGCGGGCAGATCATCACCGGCTACAACAAGCCGATGGCGACGATCGAAGGCTGGGTCGGCAAGGACGACGCCCGCCGCCTGTGGGAATTCGGCGAGGAGGCCAAGGCCCAGCTGGCCGAACGGGTGGCGCGCCACGCCATCGCCTGCGACCTGACCTGGGGCTTCGCCTATGCCGCGCTGAAGCCGCGCCACATGCAGGATGTGGCGGCGCTGGAACACGAGATGCGCGACGGCTACGGCTATGACAGGGTGCATCGGCTGGATCGCGCCGGCATCCGCCGCCATGTCGGAAGCGACGCCTATATCGGCGGCCTGCTGGACGAGGGCAGCGGCCATCTGCACCCGCTGAACTACGCGCTCGGCCTCGCCCGCGCTGCCGACGCCGCCGGGGTGCGCATCTTCGAGAACAGCCGCGCGCTGGCCATGGACAGCGGGGCGAAGCCCTGGGTCCGCACCGAACGCGGCCGGGTGACGGCGAAACATCTGATCCTGGCCGGCAACGCCTATCTCGGCGGGCTGGCCCCGGCGCTGGACCGCAAGATCATGCCGGTGGCGACCTACATGATCGCCACCGAACCGCTGGGCGAGGAGCGGGCGCGGACCCTGCTGCCGACCAACATCGCGGTGTCGGACATGAAGTTCTCGCTGGATTATTTCCGCCGCTCCGCCGACCATCGGCTGCTGTTCGGCGGCGGCGTCAGCTATTCGGGAGTCGACGGGCCGGGTCTGAAGCAGGCGATGCGGCTGAAGATGCTGGCGATCTATCCGGAGCTGAAGGACGCCCGCGTCGCGTATTTCTGGGGCGGCCGGGTCGCCATCACCATGAACCGCATGCCACATCTGGGCCGGCTGTCGCCGACGACGCTGTACGCCCACGGCTATTCCGGCCATGGCGTGGCGCTGGCCGGCATGGCGGGCCGGCTGATGGCGGAAACGGTGAGCGGCACCGCCGGGCGATTCGACGTGTTCGCCCGCCTCCCCCACACCCCCTTCCCCGGCGGTCGGCGCTTCCGCACGCCGGCTCTGGTCCTCGCAATGATGTGGTTCCGTCTGCGCGATCTGCTGTAGGCTGGGGAAGCAATCCACGGCCGTCCCCTCCTCTCCCCCGCCGAGTACCGTCCCAGCCCATGACCGACATCTCCAGCAGCGACGAGACGCCCCCCTCCGCGGATAAGGATGCCGCTCCGGACGATGCCATCGCCGAGAAGGCCGCGCAGGAGAATGTCCTGGTCCAGCCGATGCGGGACACCCATTTCGATTTCCAGCACAAGGTCTTCAGCCTGCCGGGCGCCTTCTTCTGCCAGGATCCGAACAGCAAGGACGCGGTGCTGAACATCCTGCTGGGCGATCTGAAGGTGGCGCTGGCCTTCCCCACCCTGATGGAGTCCTTCCAGATCGAGGAGGGCTGCCACGACGCCCGCCTGCTGGAGATCATCGAACAGGGTCTGGCCTTCGTGAAGCAGATCCGGCCGGGCGAGGAAATTCCCGGCGAACTGCTTGACGGCCGGGCCTCCTGGTCGGTGGAGGACAGGCACCGCATCGCCGCCAAAGGGCGGCTGACCATGCAGATCGTCTCGTCCTTCACCGGCAACGAGATCATCGTTTCCGACCAGTCGCAACTGGAACAGCTGCTGGATGATCCGCAGACGCACGAGAAGATGAAGGCGGCCTTCGCCAAGATCGCCGAGCGGCTGAAGCTGACCAACAATGCAGAACAGTACCTGACCGACCGCATCGACGATCTGGCACAGGAGCTGTCCTATATCGAGGCGCTGCGCGACCGCTTCCGGCATATCCGGCGCATCGATCAGGCGATGGGCAAGCTCGCCACCATCTACCGCACCGACCGGACCTTCTGCAGCGAGCTGAACCGGATGCAGGGGTTGATCCGCAAGCCGGTGCGCGAATACGACATGATCTTCGATCAGGCCGACGCCCAGACCGGCGACATCGTCGGCGCGTTGCGCAACTTCCACCCGACCGTGCAGTTCATCCGCAAGATCCGCGACGACCTGCGCGCCAAGCTGCTGGAATGGGAAGACCTGCTCCGCGGCTGGGACGACATCTCGATGGAACGCTCGCCGAAGGTGGAGGCGTTGCAGAAGCAGACCTACCGGTTCCTGGCGAGCCGCTACATCGAGACGACGGTGTGGAAGCGGGGGGGATGAGGGGCTGACTTCGCCCTACCCCCTCACGCCACCCCCCGCAACTCCTCCGCCCGGCTCAGATCGACGCTGACCAGCTGGGACACGCCGCGCTCCACCATCGTCACGCCGAACAGGCGATCGACGCGCGCCATGGTCAGGCGGTGGTGGGTGATGATCAGGAAACGGGTGTCGCCCTGCCGGGCGATGTCCTCGACCAGATCGCAGAAGCGGCCGACATTCGCCTCGTCCAGCGGAGCGTCCACCTCGTCCAGCACGCAGATCGGCGCCGGGTTCGACCGGAAGACGGCGAACAGCAGCGACAGCGCCGTCAGAGCCTGCTCGCCGCCCGACAGCAGCGAGAGCACCTGGAGCTTCTTGCCCGGCGGGCTGGCATAGATCTCCAGCCCGGCATTCAGCGGATCCTCGGCGTTGACCAGCTCCAGATAGGCCTTGCCGCCGCCGAACAGGCGGGTGAACAGCTCCTGGAAGTCGCGGTTGACCACGTCGAAGCTGGCGACCAGACGTTCGCGCGCCTCGCGATTCAGGCTTGAGATGCCCTGGCGCAGGCGGGCGATGGCGGCGGTCAGATCCTCGCGCTCGCCATGCAGGCCGGCGATCTGGGCGTCCAGCTCCTCCGCCTCGATCTCGGCGCGCAGGTTGACCGGCCCCATATTCTCGCGCTCGCGCGTCAGCTTGTCGAGCCGCGACTCCACCGCCGCCGCGTCGGGCATCGGCTCGGCGGGGTCGAGATCCGCGGCGGCGCGGGTGTCCTCCGGCCGGCAGTCCAGCCGTTCGGCGATGCGTTCCGTCAGAGTGCGTTCCTGCTGCTGGGCGGCCGAGACGGCAGCCTCGGCGCGGGCACGCGCCTCGCGGCCATCGGCCAGCGCCGCTTCGGCATCATGCAAAGCCTGCTCGGTCCCGGCCAACCGGGATTCGGCGTCGGCCAGCGCCTCGGCGGCGCGCTTGCGGTCGCGGTCGGCCAGGGCGATGCGGTCGAGGAGATCCTGGCGCTCCGCCGCGATCTCGGCCGGGCGGCCCGACAGGATGGCGATCTCGCCTTCGGCCTCCGCCGAGCGCTGACGCAGTTCGGCGACACGGCCGCCGGCCCCGGCGGAACGGGTGTCCCAGGAAGCGGTTTCCGCCTGGATGGCGGCCAGACGCTGACGCCGGGCCTGCGCCTCGCGGGTCAGGCGGTCGAGCGCATTCTGCCGTTCGGCCAGAACCGCGCGGCGTTCGGCCAGGGCGGCGCGCTGGTCGTTCACCCGTTCCCGCCCCTCGCGCGGGTCGGGCAACGACTCCAGCAGTTCCAGCGCCTCGTCGCGGAGGGCGGCGGCTTCGCCTTCCTCGGCGGCAAGCCGCTCCACCGTCTCCACCAATGCTGCGAGGCGGGAGGACGCGGCGTCGGCCTCGCGCGCCAGCTTGACATGGCGGTCGCGGGCGGCGTTCAGCGCGGCGAAGCCCTCGCGTACCGCGTCGCGGGCGCGGCGGTCGGCCTGGGCAGCAGCCTCCACCGCCAGTTTGGCGGCGTCGAGCGCCTCGCGCGCCAGATCGACCTGTTCCTCGGCAAGCTCCAGCTCGCCACGCAGTTCGGCCAGCCGGTTGCGCTGCTTCAGGCGGATGGCGGCGGCGGTCGGCGCGCCGGCCTGGACGGTCAGCCCGTCCCAGCGCCACGCCCCGCCGTCGCGGCTGACCAGCACCTGCCCCGGCGTCAACGACTGGACCAGCGCCATACCCTGGGCGGCATCGGCGACCACCCCGATATGGGCGAGGGTACGGGCGGCGGCCGTCGGCCCCTGCACATGGTCGGACAGCCGCTCGGCACCCGCCGGCAGCGGCGCCACCGCGTCATAGGCGGGCAACTGGCGCCAGTGCACCGGCGCCGCCTCGTCCAGCGGTGCCGTCAGCGCGTCGCCGAGGGCGGCGGCGAGTGCGCCTTCATAGCCGGGCGACACCGTCACCGCATCGACCAGCGGCGGGAACAGCCCGCCCGCCCCGGCTTGCAACAACTCGGCCAGCGCGCGCTCCTCGGCGCGCAGCTTGGCGCGGGCGCTTTCCGCGGCGGACAGCGCCTCGCGGGCGCGGGACTGCGCCGGTTCGGCCTCCGCCTTCGCCAGTTCGGCGGCCTCGGCGGCGTCGCGGGCCTGCTCCAGCCGCTGCTCGGCCAGCTCGACCGCCAGTTCCGCCTCCGACAGGTCGGCGCGGGCGGCGATTTCGGCTTCGAGCGCAACGCGCTGGGCCTGCTGCTCGGCCAGCCGCTTGGCGAGGCCGGCGGCGCGGGTCTCCAGTTCGGCGGCCTGACGCTGGGTCGCGGCGCGGCGGGCCTCGTCGGTGGCGACCGCTTCGGTCAGCCGGGTCAGTTCGCGGTCGCGGGCATCGACCTGCTCGCGCGCCTCCGCCAGAGCCTCGCCGGCGGCTTCCTCCAGCATCTCCTCGTCGGCCTGGGCCGCGATCAGCCGGTCGCGCTCGGCCTCCAGCCGGGCCAGCGCCTCGCCGGCATCGGCGGCCAGCGCCTCCTCACGGCCGAGATCGCCGGCGATCTGGCGCAACCGGGCCTCCAGCGCGCGCTGCTGGTCGGCGACGCGCTTTTCCTCGGCGTCGAGCTGTTCGCGGGCGATCACCAGCCGTTGCAGGGCGGAAGCGGCGCGCGCCTCGTCCTGGCGCTTCTCCGGCAGGCCGGCGGCGGCCTCGGTGCGGCGGGCGGTCAGCTGGGTGACCGCCAGCATGCGGTCGCGCACCGCGGCCTCGGAGGCTGCAAAGGCGGCATGGGCGCGGGCGCGCTCCTCCTGCGATGCCAGCCAGCGCAGGTGCCACAGCACCGCCTCCGCCTTGCGGATCTGGTCGGACAGGTTGCGGTAGCGGGAAGCCTGCCGCGCCTGCTTCTTCAGGCTTTGCAGCTGGCTGTCCATCGCCCCGATCACGTCGTCGAGGCGGGTCAGGTTGCCCTCCGCCGCCTTCAGCCGCAGTTCGGCCTCGTGCCGGCGGGAATGCAGGCCGGTGATGCCGGCGGCCTCCTCCAGCAGGGCTCGGCGGTCCTGCGGCTTGGCGGAGATGATCTGCGCCACCTTGCCCTGGCTGACCAGGGCCGGCGAAGCGGCGCCCGACGCGTTGTCGGCGAACAGAAGCTGGACGTCGCGCGCCCGCACCAGCTTGCCGTTGATCCGGTAGTCGGAACCGGAGCCGCGCTCGATCCGGCGGGTGATCTCCAGCTCGTCATGATCGTTGAAACCGGCCGGCGCCGTGCGCGACCGGTTGTCGACCGCCAGCGTCACCTCGCCCAGATTGCGGGCCGGACGGCTGGAGGTGCCGCCGAAGATGACGTCGTCCATGTCGTCGCCGCGCATGCGCTTGGCCGAGGTCTCGCCCATCACCCAGCGCAGCGCCTCGACCAGATTGGACTTGCCGCAGCCGTTGGGACCGACGATGCCGGTCATGCCGGGTTCGATGACCAGATCCGTGGCATCGACAAAAGACTTGAAGCCCGACAGGCGGAGACGCGTGAACTGCACTGGGGACGAACCTTTGGTGTACCGGGCTTTGAGGAGGTGCCGCGTTCGGGGCCGACCTAGCCTGGTCCCGAACGCGGCGGCCTCTTACTTCAACAGCTTGTCGATCGCCTTCGAGAACTCCTCGAACGACTGGGCGCCTTCGATGCGGGCCTTGCCGTCGTTGAGGATGAAGGTCGGGGTGGCTTCGACCTTGTACTGGTTCTGGCCGGTCAGGCGGCTGTTCAGGATGGCGTCGGCCAGCTCCTTGTTGGCGAGGCAGGCGTCGATGGTCTCCTGGCTCATGCCGGCCAGCTTGCCGTACTGGCCCAGCGCCTTGGCCGGATCCGACGCGCGGCTCCAGGTCGCCTGGCTCTTGAACAGCACGTCGGTCAGCGGATAGTAGCGCTCGGCCGGGGCGCAATGGGCCAGCATGCTGGCACTCAGCGCCGCCTGATCGAAGGGGAAGTCGCGGAAGATCAGCTTCACCTTGCCGGTGTCGATGTAGGCTTCCTTGATCTTCGGCAGGATGTCGGTGTGGAAATGGGCGCAGTGCGGGCAGGTCATCGACGAATAGTCGAGGATCGTCACCGGCGCCTTCGGGTCGCCCATGACGCGGTCGGCCATCAGCTCCGACACCGGCGGCAGGGTGGCCGCCGCCTGTGCCGCCGTCGGCGCCGCGGTCATGGCGGTGCCGAACGCGGCGGCGAAGCCCATGGCGAGAAAGCCGCTCAGCGCGAAATATCTGCGTCCCAGAATTTTGCGGTTCACTTTGCCCTCGTTGCTACCAGATGTTGACGTATAGACAATGAAGCACCGGTGCGTCCAGCCGGGCGGCTATCGCGCAGCCCGTTTCGGACGGGCCATCAGGGAGCGGCCGAAGCGTTCCAGCGTGGCGCGCAACTCCTCGTCCTCGATGGCCGCGGTAGTGGTGGTGATGCCGATCTCCTCGTCCATCGTCAGCGCGCGCGGGCGCACCACCGGCGACGGGGATGAGGGCAGGGCCGCGTGGATCAGCTTGATCTTGGCGACCGCGCGGTAGCCGAAGAAGCTGTTGATCCGCTCGATGATCTGCGGTTCCAGATGCTGCAACTCCAGCGCGATGGCGCCCATGGCGCGGATGTGCAGGGTCGCCTCCTCCCGCTTGCCGCGGGGGAAGCTGAGCTTGTCCGGGGCGGTGCGCAACGACAGCTGGTGGCCGACGATCGACGGCCAGTCGGTGATCAGCGCACCGAAGGCAAGCCCGCGCTTGCCCAGCACCTTGCCGGCGACCTCCGGAACGGATTGGCCGATGCGACGCGGTCCGGTCATGCTCTGCGATCACTCCTGTGCGGCACCGGCCTTGGCGACCGGTTCCGGGTCATGTGGGTTGGCCGCACCCTAGCGCAAGCGTGAGCCGATGCCCAGCATCCGGCCGGGGATCGACCGGACACTGGGCCTGGAACTGCGCCGGGAACTGGGACGGGCGCCTGCCCACTCCCTTCCCTCGACGCTCCGGACCCTCTATTTCTTCCCATCATGATTCCAGATTCCATAGAGGCCGCCCGGCGGCTGCTGTCCTGGTACGACCGCCACCGCCGCGACCTTCCCTGGCGCGCCAAGCCGGGGGAGACAGCCGATCCCTATCGGGTCTGGCTGTCGGAGATCATGTTGCAGCAGACGACCGTCCCTGCCGCGGCCCCCTATTTCCGCAACTTCACCGAACGCTGGCCGACCGTGCGCGATCTGGCCGACGCGCCGCTGGACGATCTGCTGGTCGCCTGGGCCGGGCTCGGCTACTACGCGCGGGCGCGCAACCTGCACAAATGCGCCCGCGTGGTGGCGGACCGGCATGGCGGCCGGTTCCCGGACAACGAGGCGGCGCTGCTGGAGCTGCCGGGCATCGGCGCCTACACCGCCGCCGCCATCACCGCCATCGCCTTCGGCCGCAGGGCCACCGTGGTGGACGGCAATGTCGAGCGGGTGATCGCCCGCATCTTCGCGGTGGAGGAGCCGCTGCCGAATGCCAAGCCGACCCTGCGCCGGCTGGCCGCCACCCTGACGCCGGACTTCCGCCCCGGCGACTATGCCCAGGCGATGATGGATCTGGGCGCCACCATCTGCACGCCGCGCAAGCCGAAATGCATGCTCTGCCCGTGGGCCGATTACTGCGAGGCACGTGCCGCCGGCATCGCCGAAAGCCTGCCGCGGAAGGTCGCCAAGGCGGAAAAGCCGACCCGGCGCGGCGTCGCCTATTGGCTGCTGAATCCCGATGGCGCCGTCCTGCTGCGCCGCCGGGCGGAGGAAGGGCTGCTGGGCGGCATGGCGGAGGTGCCGTCCACATCCTGGGGACCGGAACTGCCGGGCGAGACGGCGGTGGCGGCGCAGCAGCCGCTGCCCGCGCGCTGGCGCCGGCTCCCCGGTCTGGTCCGCCATACATTCACCCATTTTCACCTGGAGCTTGAAGTGGTCGTGGGCCAGGCTGGCGCCGATTGGCATCAGGCCGACGGCAACTGGGTGGCGGTCGACCGGCTGGGCGATCACGCCCTGCCGTCGGTGATGGTCAAGGTGGTGCGCCACGCCCTCTCGAATGCGTGAGTTGGGCGCGTGAGATGGGCGGGCGTCCGATGGAGTGCCGATAAGAATGCCGCGTGCGATGATCGCCGCCCTGGCCGTCCTGCTCAGCCTATGCGGCGGGGTGCTGGCCGCCCCGCCGGCGGGAAAGGACGGGAAGGCAGGGGTGGCGCTGGTTCTGGCGCTCGACGGATCGGCCTCGATCACCACCGGCGATCTTGAGTTCCAGTTGCAGGGCCATGCCGCCGCCTTCCGCGATCCGGCGGTGGCCGACGCGCTGGCTGCGGCTGGGACGCGGGTGACGCTGGCGGTCTATTCCGGACCAAGCAGCCTGCGGGTGCTGATCCCCTGGACCGCGCTGGACAAGCCGGAGGATGCCGGCCGCTTCGCCGACCGCATCGACGCCCTGCCGCGCGGCTTCCAGGGCGACTCGACGGCCATCGGCAGCGCCATCGTCGAGGCGGCGAAGCTGTTCGACCGGGATGGCAAGGCGCCGCGGCAGGTGATCGACATCGTCTCCAACGGCTTTTCCAACAGTGGGATCGATGCGGCCGATGCCCGTGACCGGGTGACGAAGCGTGGGATCGTCGTCAACGGCCTCGCCATCCTCGACGAATTCCCCTGGCTGGAGGAGTATTTCGAGGAGAACGTGATCGGCGGGCCGGGCAGCTTCGCCAAGAGCGCCATGGACAAGGACAGCTTCGTCGCCGCCTTGCGGCAGAAACTGATCCTTGAAATGGTGACCCTGCCGGATCACATGCCCAGCCGAAGCGTCGCCACGCAGTAGGCGGCCGACAATAATTCCAAGCGTGTGAGGAGCGGGACGAGTGGAGCGCGTCGATTTCCTGGTGGTCGGGGCCGGCATCGCCGGTGCCTCCGCCGCCTATGAGCTGGCGGCACATGGCCGGGTGGTGGTGCTGGAGCGCGAGTCGCAGCCCGGCTATCACTCGACCGGCCGCTCGGCGGCGCTCTACACCCAGACCTACGGCCCGGCGCCGATCCGTGCCCTGACGGTGGCGAGCTGGGATTTCTACACCGGCCCGCCGGCCGGCTTCGCCGAGCATGCCATGCTGACCCCGCGCGGCGTGCTGATCATCGGGCGCGGGCATGAGGCCGACCGACTGGATGCCGAATACGAACAGGGCCGCAGCCTGACGCCCTCGGTGGAGCGGTACGACCGCGAACAGGCGCTGGCCCGCGCGCCCTTCCTGCGCCCGGACTATGTCGCCGGCGGCGTGTGGGAGCCGGATGCCCGCGACATCGACGTGCATGCGCTGCACCAGGGCTATCTGCGCGGGCTGAAGGCGCGCGGCGGCCGGGTGGTGACCGACGCCGAGGTGTGGGCGCTCGCCCGGAAGGACGGGCTGTGGGTGGCGGACACCAGCGCCGGCAGCTTCAAAGCACCGGTGGTGGTGAACGCCGCCGGCGCCTGGGCGGACAGGCTGGCGGCGCTGGCCGGAGTGGCCACCATCGGGCTGGTGCCGAAGCGGCGCACCGCGATCACCTTCGATCCGGTGTTCGAGGATCCGTCCGACAAGACCGGGCTGGACGGTTGGCCGATGGTGTCGGACATAGCCGAGACCTTCTACGTCAAGCCCGACGCCGGCCGTCTGCTGGCCTCCCCCGCCGACCAGACGCCGATCGAGCCCTGCGACGTGCAGCCGGAGGACATCGACGTCGCCATCACGGTGGACCGGCTGGAACAAGCCTCGCGCTTCTCCGTTCGCAGATTGGCCCACCGCTGGGCCGGCCTGCGCAGCTTCGTCGCCGACAAGGTGCCGGTGGTTGGGTTCGCGCCGGACGCGGAAGGATTTTTCTGGCTGGCCGGCCAGGGCGGCTACGGCATCCAGACGGCGCCGGCCATGGGACGGGTGGCGGCCGGGCTGGCGACCGGCCGAGGCCTGCCCGAGGACGTGCGGGTGCTGGGCGTGACCGAGTCGGACCTGTCGCCGGCCAGGAAGCGGTGATCGGCGGTCCCCTGTCAGGGTTTTGGAGGCGTGCGATGCATGTGCGTCGGTCGGTGAAGGGACGGATGGCCGGGCGGGCGCTGGGCGTGTTGGCTCTGGCTGGCGCCGGGGCGCTCGGCGGTTGCGCCAATCCCGCGGCGGACGAGGCGCTGGTGGCGCAGACCGCGCTCGTCGGCATGCCGAAGGAGACGCTGCTGTCCTGCGCCGGGGTACCGGAACGGCAGGCCAGCGTCGACAACCGCGACTTCTTCACCTACCGCAGTTCCCGCATCGTCTCCTATCCAGGTCCGCCGCCGGTCGGCTTCTACGGCGGCGGCTGGGGCCGGCCCTATTACGGCTTCGGCCCCGGCTGGCCGTCCTATGGCTATGAAGTCAACAGCTTCGACTGTGAAGCAACTTTCAGTTTGAGGAATGGCGTGGTCGAGCGCGTGGTGTATGGTGGAGCCACCGGCGGCTCTGCGCAACTTGGTCAATGCTATGCCATCGTCCAGAACTGCATGGCGCTGATTCCGCAACGGATCATCAAACCAAGCCCTTGATTTCCTTGTCCATGCGACAACTCGTCACTGTTGCATAGCTGCTGCATCAGGAGAGGAAGGGTTGTAGACCCCCTAGTACCCTTACACGGTGTCTGGTAATAGCTCCATTGGCTGATGCCACAGAACAGCAACAACGCATTGCCTGGAGCAGACCCCATGACCATCCTGTCGCGCGCCGCCGCCGCCCTGCTGGCGACCTCGGCCCTCGTCGCCATCGCATCCCCGTCGCTCGCTCAGGACTTCAAGGGCAAGTCGGCCGGCGACATCGTCGTCCGTGCGCGCGGCCTGGCCGTGGTGCCCCAGGAAAAGGGCACGATCAACAACACGACGCTCGGTGACGTCGGCTCGGCCAAGGTCGGCAACGACTATATTCCGGAAGTCGATTTCTCCTACTTCTTCACCGACAACATCGCCGCCGAGCTGATCGCCGGCACCAGCCGTCACCGCGTCAAGGGCAACCTGATCGCTGCCGCCGGTGGCGTGACCGAAATCGGCAAGGTGTCGCTGCTGCCGCCGACCCTGACCGTGCAGTACCACTTCCTGCCGAAGGAACGCATCAGCCCGTACGTCGGCGCCGGCGTCAACTACACGCTGTTCTACAACGAGGATGCGGCGAACAACCCGAATGCCGGCGGTCTGCGCATCACCGACACCAACTACAAGAATCGTTTCGGCTGGGCCCTGCAGGCCGGTGTCGACGTTGCCCTGACCGGCAACTGGTCGCTGAACTTCGACGTCAAGAAGATCTTCCTGAAGACCGACGTGACCGCCAACGCCCGCGTGGGCACCGCCGTCCTGCCGGTCACCTCGAAGGTCACGCTGGACCCGTGGCTGGTCGGCGTCGGCGTCGGCTACCGCTTCTAAAAACGGGGTTCAGGGATCCGGCAACGGACCCTGCCGTTCGACAGGCGACCTCTCCCATCCGGGGGAGGTCGTCTTTTTCTTTTTACCATCAGTCTTGCGGATTGTACGGTTATTCCCATGATTCCGTTATCGGGGTTATCGGAAGGGAGGCCGTACCGTCATGCATGTTGCAGCCGTTTTGAAGCGCAAGGGCAGCCGGATCGTTTCCGCCGCACCGGATGACAGCGTGGCCGCCGTCACCCGGCTGCTGACCGAACATCGGATCGGCGCGGTGCTGGTGATGGGCGATGACGGGCAGCCGGTCGGCATTCTGTCGGAGCGCGATGTCGTCCGTGCGGTCGCCCGCGACGGGGCCGCGGCGCTGGACCGTCCTGCGTCCGACCTGATGACGCGTGAACTGATCACCGCCGCCCCCGACGACACCGTCGCCGACATGATGGCGGTGATGACCGAACGGCGCATCCGCCATGTGCCGATCGTCGAGTCCGGCCGGGTGGTTGGCGTGATCAGCATCGGTGACGTGGTGAAGGCCCGCATTGACGACGCCGAACTGGAGGTGGAATCGCTGCGCGGCTATGTCGCCGGCATGGGCTGATGCGGCCGGCACCGTCTGAAATGGAAAGGGCCCGCCGGAGTGATCCGGCAGGCCCTTCGTCCGTGCTCGCAAAGAACGTTATCAGGCCGAATGCGACTGCGGGAAGGCCATCGCCGCCTGGGTGCGGTTGCGCACGCCGAGCGACTTGAAGATCGCCGTCATGTGGATCTTGACGGTTCCCTCCGACAGACCCAGCTCATGCGCGATCTGCTTGTTCGACTTGCCTTCGCGCAGCCGGTCCAGAACCTCGCGCTGACGTTGGGTCAGCAGCTGCTCCAGCTGCGGATCGGTCGGCGGGATGACCGAGCCGCCGCGCTGGTCGGGCTCGATGCCTTCGCGCAGCACCGTCGCCGGCACATAGACGCCGCCCGAGAAGATCAGGTCGAGCGCGCTCAGCATGATCTTGACGCTGGAGGATTTCGGGATGTAGCCGGCGGCACCGTTTTCCAGCGCCTCCCGCACGTCGGATTGTGCTTCCGATGCCGACACGACGACGACCTTGGCGTTCGGCTGCCGGTCGCGCAGCATGCCGATGCCGGAAAAACCGGGCCATCCGGGCATGCGCAGATCGGTCAGGACGAGGTCGTAGGCCTCATCCTTAGACGCCGCCATATCCAGAAGCTCATCGAAATTGCTTGCCTCCGCAAAGGTAGCATTTTCGCGAAGCTGCTCAAGCAGACGGCGAAGACCTTCCCGAAACAGGACGTGATCATCACCGATCAGGATCTTCATCGCTCAAACTCCTGAACCATGCCTGCCCCTCCGGAAGACGCCCAAAGGGCTTGAGAAAAGGAGGGGGCTGTCGCCACCCGCATATTCCCTAAAATCCAAAGGATATAGCAGGCACCGGCCGAACGTAATCTCTATTGAGATGTAACACGCAGGGACGAGGACCGACAACCGGAAATTAACTTTTGTCACCGCGCGGAAGGCCTAACGGCAGGAGGCGACACTTCCCAGCAGTGATATTTCCAAAGGGCTATGACAATTTTAGGTCAATGTGCGAATGCGTGCCTGGACCTTGAAATTCCCAAAAAAGCAGCCGGTCAGTTGCCATGTCGCGGCACCTGACCGGCTTGGAAGTCGCGCGCCCCGGAGGACAGGCGGGCGCGGATCGCACAGTTCGTCAGAAAGCGGCGTCTTCCAGTTCCATCAGCGGCTTGGCGCCGGCGGCGATGGTGATGAACAGGCTGTTCGTCTGCGGCAGCAGCTTGGTCATGTAGAAACGCGCGGTCTTGATCTTGGCCTCGTAGAAGCTGGCGTTGCCTTCCCCGGCGGCGAGCTTTGCCTGCGCCTTCTCCACCATGGTCAGCCAGCTCCAGCCCAGCGCGACCAAGCCGAACAGGCGCAGATAGTCGCTGGCGGCGGCGCCGGCTTCCTCCGGATCCTTCAGGCCCTTCTGGGCGATCAGGGCGGTGGCCTGTTGCAGCTTGGCGAAGGCCTTGGCCAGCGGCATGACGAACTCGCCCAGTTCATCCTTCTCCATCGCCGCCTCGATGTCGCGGCCGACGGGGTGGAAGAAGTGGCGCAGCAGGCGGCCAACGTCCTGCGGCAGCTTGCGGCCGACGAGGTCGAGCGCCTGGATGCCGTTGGTGCCCTCATAGATCTGGCAGATGCGGGCGTCGCGGACATACTGCTCGACGCCGGTCTCCCAGATGAAGCCGTGGCCGCCATGGACCTGCACGGTGATGTTGGCCGACTCGAAACCGATGTCGGTGAACAGCGCCTTGACGATCGGCGTCATCAGCTGGACGAACTCGTCGGCGTCGCGGCGGGTGCGGGCGTCGGGATGCTTCTCCGCCACGTCCAGATGATAGGCGACCAGCGCGCCGAGCGCGCGGGCGCCTTCGCCATAGGCGCGGGCGGTCAGCAGGTTCCTGCGCACGTCGGGATGGACGATGATCGGATCGGCCGGCTTGTCCGGCGCCTTCACCCCCGACAGCGACCGGCCCTGGAGCCGCTCGCGGGCATAGTTGACGGCGTTCTGGTAGGACACCTCGGCCAGACCCAGCCCCTGGATGCCCACGGCCAGACGGGCCGCATTCATCATCACGAACATGGCGCGCATGCCCTTGTGCGGTTCGCCGACCAGCCAGCCGGTGGCGTCCTCGAAGTTCATGACGCAGGTCGACGACGCCTTGATGCCCATCTTGTGCTCGATGGAGCCGCAGGCGACGCCGTTGCGGGCACCCGGCGTGCCGTCGGCGTTCGGCATGAACTTCGGCACCAGGAACAGGCTGATGCCGCGGGTGCCGGCCGGGGCGTCGGGCAGGCGGGCCAGCACCAGATGCAGGATGTTCTCGGTAAGGTCATGCTCGCCGGCCGAGATGAAGATCTTGGTGCCGGTGATCTTGAACGACCCGTCTTCCGCCGGCACCGCCTTGGTGCGGATGATGCCGAGGTCGGTGCCGCAATGTGGCTCGGTCAGGCACATGGTGCCGGACCAGGTGCCGTCGACCAGCTTCGGCAGGAAGCGCTGCTTCAGCTCGTCGGAGCCGTACATCGCAAGCGCGTTGTAGGCGCCGAGCGACAGGCCGGGATACATGCCGAAGCTGAGGTTGGCGGAGCAGATGAACTCCTCCAGCATGATGTTGACCAGCTTCGGCAACCCCTGCCCGCCATAGGCCGGGTCGCAGGCCAGACCCTGCCAGCCGGCCTCGATGTAGGTGCTGTAGGCCTCCTTGAAGCCCTTGGGCGTGCGGACCTCGCCATTCTCGAAATGGCAGCCCTCGCCGTCGCCGGACTGGTTCAGCGGGAACAGAACCTCCTCGCACAGCTTGGCGCCTTCCTCCAGCACCTGCCCGACGAGTTCCGGCGTGGCGTCCTCATAGCCCGGCAGGGCCGACAGCTTGTCCAGCCCGACGATCTCGTCCAGGACGAAGCGCACATCTTCTAGCGGAGCCTTGTAGATCGGCATCTCTCGTTCCTCCCCCTCAGTTCCGCAGCGGCTTGCCGGTGAGCAGCATGTGCTCGATCCGGTCGATGGTGCCGCCGGTGCGCACCAGACCCATGAACGCCTCGCGCTCCAGCCGCAGGATGTGGTCCTCGCCGACCGGCTTGGAGATGTCGGCCTCGCCGCCACCGCTCAGCACCTCGGCCAGGGCGGCGCAGACCACCTTGTCGTGCGGCGTGACCTTGCCCTGCAGGGCGAAGCCTTCCACCGCCAGTTCCATCGCCGCCTTGGCGCTGGGGCCGGGCAGGACGTAGGAGGTGGTCTTCTCCGGCGGCGTGTAGTCCGCCGCCAGTTCCAGCGCCTTGGCCTTGGCGTCGGCCAGCAGCCGGTCGCGGTTCATGGTGATGCCGTCGGTGGCGCGGAAATACAGCAGCTCCTTGGCCTCTGCCGCCGACTTGGCGACGGTGGCGGTGCTGATGATCTCGAAGGCCTTGGCGATGCCGGGCATCGGACCGCGCGGCGCCTTCGGGTTGGCCTGATGGCGGGCCAGCATCTCGGTGCAGCCGCCCCAGGCCGGGATCAGGCCGACGCCGACCTCGACGAGGCCGACATAGGTCTCGGCATGGGCCTGGACATGATCGGAATGCAGCAGGATCTCGCAGCCGCCGCCGAGCGCCATGCCGCTGGGCGCCGCCACCACCGGGAAGGGCGCGTATTTCAGCGCGCGGTAGGTGCGCTGGCCGCCCTCCACCATCTCCTCGATCTGCGGCCACAGGCCGATGTTCAGCGCGAACAGGGCAAGGCCCAGATTGGCGCCGACCGAGAAATTGTCGGCCTCGTTGTGGATGACCAGCGCCTTCCAGTCACCTTTCCCATCGCCGATCAGGCGCATCGCCTTCTCGTAGGCGGCCATGATGTCGCCGTCGACCGCGTTCATCTTGCTGGTGAACTCGACGCACAGCACGCCGTCCCCGATGTCCCACAGGCTGGCGGAGCCGTTCTTCCACACCGGCTTGCCGGCGGCGCGCTTGATGTCCGACAGCAGCAGCACGCCGTCCGGGCGCACGACGGTGTCATAGACGCCGGATGTCGTCAGGTGCTGGAGCTTGCCGCCCTCCACCCGGTAGAAGGGGCGGCCGGCGGCGGTCACGACCAGCGCCGGGACCGGGATCCCTTCGGAGCGGCACAGCTCGGCGAACCACTCGGTGCCCAGCCGGTCGATCAGCTCGAACGGACCCTGCTTCCAGTTGTAGCCGAGCCGCATGCCCTCATCGACGGCGACGATGCTGTCGGCGATCTCCGGCACCAGGCTGGCGGCATAGGCCAGCGTCTGCGCCAGGACGCGGCGGGCGAAGCGGCCGCCCTTGTCCGGGTGCTCGCACAGCTTGCGCAGGTCGCGGCCGGCGGCCGACACACTGTCGAGCCGGGCCTTCTCCGACGGTGCATAGTCGCCGGTCTGGAGGTTGACCGATTCCTTGACCTTGCCGCCGCCGGCCTTGTTGATGCGGTAGAAGCCGCCCTTGCCCTTGCGGCCGGTGTAGCCCTCGGCGATCATCTTCGTGATGACCGGGTGCTCGCGCATCTGGCCGCGATAGGCGTCGTTGGCCGGCAGGGTCGCCGACATGCTCTTGGCGATGTGCGGCATCAGGTCCAGCCCGACCAGATCCATCAGGCCGAAGATTCCGGTCTTGGGGATGCCCATCGGACGGCCGCCGACGGCGTCGGCCTCCTCCACCGTCAGGCCGAGATCGACCGCGGCATTCACCGCCGCCTGGATCCAGAAGACGCCAATGCGGTTGGCGATGAAGCCCGGCGTGTCCTTGCAATGGACGACACCCTTGCCGAGCCGGCGGTCGCAGACGTCGGCGATGCCGGCCAGCGCATCGGCGCGGGTGTCGGCGCCGCCGACGATCTCCAGCAGCCGCATGTAGCGCGGCGGGTTGAAGAAGTGGGTGATGAGGAAGTCCTTGCGGAACTGCCCGCTCTGCCCCTCGGTCAGCACCGCCAGCGGGATGGTGGAGGTGTTGGACGACACCACCGAGCCCGCCTTGCGCACCGGGTCGATGCGCTTGTAGAGGTCGGCCTTGATCGCCGGGTTCTCGACGATGGCCTCGACGATCCAGTCGACGTCGGCCAGCAGGGCCAGATCATCCTCAAGATTGCCGGGCGTGATCAGCTTGGCGTTCCTGGGGTGCATCAAGGGGGCCGGATCGGTCTTCAGCAGCTTCGCCACCGCGCCCTTGGCGATGGCGCTGCGGTCGGCACCTTCCTTGGCAGGGATGTCGAGCAGGACGCAGGGGATGCCGGCGTTGGCGAAATGGGCGGCGATGCCGGCCCCCATCACGCCCGCACCGATCACGGCGGCGCGTTCGATCTTCATGGTCGTTTCCTCCCCGATCCCGTTGCTCAGACCGCTTCCAGGATGGTGGCGATGCCCTGGCCGCCGCCGATGCACTGGGTCGCCAGCGCGAACTGCTTGCCTTCGCGCTTCAGCAGGGCAGCGGCCTTGCCGGTGATGCGGGCGCCGGTGGCTCCCAGCGGGTGGCCGAGCGCCAGCGCGCCGCCGTCCGGGTTGATGCGGGACGGGTCGATGTCGAGGTCGCGCATGCAGGCGATGGCCTGGGACGAGAAGGCCTCGTTGATCTCGATGATGTCGATGTCGTTGATCGACAGGCCGGCACGGGCCAGCGCCTTGCGGGTGGCCGGGACGGGACCCAGCCCCATCAGCTCCGGCGCGCAGCCGGCGACGGCGACCGAGCGGATCTTCGCCAGGATCGGCAGGCCGTTGGCGCGGGCATACTCCTCCGTCGTCACCAGCACGACCGACGCGCCGTCGGTCAGCGGCGAGGAGGTGCCGGCGGTCACACTGCCGTCGGCGATGAAGGCCGGCTTCAGGCCGGCCAGCCCTTCGGCATTGGTGCCGGGACGGATGCAGCCGTCCTTGTCGACCAGACCGGCCGGGGTCTGGATGCCGACGATCTCATCGGCCAGACGGCCGGCGGCCTGGGCCTCCGCCGCCTTGGCGTGGGAAGCGACGGCGAGCGCCTCCTGCTCGGCGCGGGAGATGGCGTATTTGCGGGCGACATTCTCCGCGGTGATGCCCATCGAGCAGTAGGCCTCGGGGTAGGAGGCCTTCAGCGCCGGGTTCGGCATCGGGTTGAAGCCCATGATCGGCACGCGGGTCATCGATTCGACGCCGCCGCAGACGAACACCTCGCCGGCGCCCATCTGGATCGCGCCCGCCGCCTGATGGATCGACTGCATGGAGGAGCCGCAATAGCGGTTCACCGTGGTGGCAGCGGCGGTCTGCGGCAGCTTGGCCAGGAAGGAGATGCTGCGGGCGACGTTCAGCCCCTGCTCGCCCTCGGGGAAGGAGCAGCCGACGATGACGTCCTCGACATCCTCGGTCTTCAGGCCGGTGCGCTCGACCAGCGCCGCGATGACGCGGGCCAGCAGATCGTCGGGGCGGACCTTGGTCAGCTCGCCCTTGTGGGCGAAGGCGAAAGGCGAACGGGCGTAACCGGCGATGACGACCGACTTCATGAGTGCTTCTCCTCCATGTCCTGCGTCTCCGTGATGCCGTTGCGGCGAAGATGCTCGGAGATCTGGGTGTCGATGGTGCACAGCTCCGCCAGCGTCTGTTCGACGTCGGCAAGCTGCTGTTCAAGCGCGGAAATCCGGCGGCGCGCGATCGTGCGCATGTAGCGCATCTGTTCGATCTGGGCGTCGTCGGTGTCGTAGAGGTTCAGGAAATCCTTGATCTCGGCCAGGCTGAAGCCCAGCCGCTTGCCCCGGCAGATCAGCGCCAGCCGGGCGCGGTCGCGGTGGCCATAGACGCGTGCGCCTCCAGGGGCGCTGCCGATCCGCTCCGGCGCCAGCAGCCCTTCATCCTCGTAATGGCGGATGGTGCGATGGGTCAGACCGAACTCTCCGGCCAGTTCGCCGATGGCGAGCCGCGGGCCGGACAGGCGGCTGTCGCCCACCCCCTCCCCCGTCTCCATCATGCCGTTGCCGACCGAAAGCCGATCCACTCCGTCCGCTCCCTTCCCTGACGTTTACGTAAAGGTAAAGTCGATGCCGCTTGCTGTCAACAGACTTGTTGACCATGCCAACCAGTTGGCGGGCCAGCAGGCCGGGACCATGGGATGGCGACTGTTCAGCCACTGACAGGTGCGGCGCGCCCGCGCAGTGACAGGATGCCACGCCCCGCTCCTGTCTACGGCTGTGGCAGGCTTTCCGGTGAACGCATGCGCACGCCCCACGTCCCGTTTCAGGCCCTCTGCCGGATGTGGGAAGCAGGGACGGCGAAAAACAGACGGCCGGAAGGCCGTGACGGGTTCAGGGCGGGTTTAAATAGCTCTCACGCGGATCTGGACAGGGGACAGGAGACAACCCATGTCGGCGCGCACCATCGTATCGTTGGGCGTCTGGATACTGGCCATGGTGCTGATCGGCACCATGACGGTCGGCCTCGCACTGGCCTTTTACCTGATGCTGACCGTGGCTTGCGCCGTGGTGGCGGCGGGCCTGACCCTGCTCGCCCGCCGGCGGGAGAATCACCGGGGCGAGCAGAGCTACCTTTAGGCTCTATGCGCCGCTCGGGGGCGCCGATTCCAGCGCCCCTTTCGCTTGTGCCCGCCTTACTCCGGCAGCACGCGCAGCCGGGACACGGCGGTGCGGGCGGACAGGTGGGGACGCTGGAGATCCTGCACCTGGGCACCGGGGGCCGCGAAATCGCCGGGGGTGACGGCGCGGACCAGATAGACCAGCCGGAAGCGGGGGGCCGCCTTGGGCAGGTCGACGGCGGCGAGGAAGCGGTCCTCGCGGAACTCGACATTGCGGGCGGCCGACAGCTCGCCGAGCCAGGACAGCTTGCCGAGCTGGCCGCTGTTGGCGAGCCGGACATTCTCGATCTCGAAGCCGGCCGGCAGCGGGTCGCTGACCAGCACCGAATGGTCGAGCGGGTCACCGACCTCGCCTTCCAGAATCACCACCAGCAGGTCGTTGTGGCGGATGCCGGCCGGATCGACGGGCCGGCCGGCCATGTCGAACAGGCGGCGGCGGATGGTCATCCCCTGCTCTTCCGCGCCGGCCGGCTGGTCGGGCACGCCGGCCACCGACACGGTCTGCCGGACCTCGCCGCCCAGGTTGCGGATGGCGGGCGGGGCCGTCGGGTCGATCGCCAGGATCTGCGGCTTGGCGTTCTCCACCGTCTGGTCGCCGATGGCGAGCTTCATCGGAGCGGCACGGTCGATCAGCGCCTTGGCGGCCAGCAGCAGCCAGGCCTGTTCCTGAAGGTTGGTGGTGCGGACGGCGGCGAAGGTCTTCGCCACGCGCTCGCCCGCCTGGAAGATGCGGTCGCGGTCGACCGCTCCACTCTCCGCCATCAGGAAGACCACGCCGGCCTCATCGCGCAGGGAGGAGCCCTGGTCACGCAGGCTGGCGGTCACCATGCGGGCGCCGGTCAGCTTGGAGAAGGCCTCCGTCGCCCCGGGCTGGTCGCCAAGCACGGCGGTGGCCGCGGCGATCTGCGCCCGGCCGAAGTCGGTCTGCAGCCGGTCCCAATAGTTCTCGCGGAAATAGCGCACCGCACCGGCATCGATCATCTTGGCCCGCGCCAGCACATAGAGCGCATAGGCCCGGCCCGGCAGGTCGGCGGTCTCGACCCAGGAATTGTCGATGGCCTGCTTCAGCCAGTCCAGACCCTTGCGGTAGGGCTGGTCGGGGATGCGGTAGCCCGCCGCCTTGGCCCGCCCCAGCACATCCACCGCATAGGCGGTCAGCCAGGGATCGAGATCGCCCTTCGGCGACCAGGCGGCGAAGGCGCCGTCGGTGCGCTGGAAGGTCAGCAGCCGGTCGACGCTGCGCTGGACGCGCGCCTTGATGCGGTCCTCCGGCGCGATGCCGAGACCGGCGGCCACGTCGCTCATCGACAGCAGCGGCAGGATGCGGCTGGCGGTCTGCTCGGCCCCGCCCGCCGCCGCGCGGTCGAGCGCGAAGAGCAGGCCCGGCACATCCAGGTCGGGCAGCGGCGCCACCGTGGCGCCCATCGAGACGGTTTCCGGCCGCAGACCGGCGCTGAGGTCGGCCGGAACGGTCAGGCTCCTGTCGGTCGGCAGGGCTGCGACGTTGCGGCGGGACACCAGCGGCGTGGCCGGACGCACTGTCACGTCCCAGCGGCGGGTGACGCGCACACCGTCGGGGCCGGTGACGTCGAGCGTGACATGGCCGGCCCCGACGGCGGTGGCTGTCAGCACCCGGCCGGCGGTCGCCCGCTTGCCGCGCGCCAGCTTCGGCACGGTCAGCTCGTTGCCCGAGTCGTTGTTGACGATGGCGACGGCCCCCTCGGCGGTCAGCGTCATGCGGTAGTCGCCGGACGGGCCGTTCAGGTTGTCGAGCGACAGCAGGACCTGGGCCGAATCACCGGGGGCGAGGAAGCGGGGCAGCACGGCGTCGGCGACGACCGGATCGCGGACCAGCATCTGGCTTTCGGCGTGGCCGATCCGCCCCTCGCTCCAGGCGACCGCCATCAGGCGCAGGCGCCCCTGGAAGTCGGGCAGATCGAACGGAACGGAAACCTTGCCGTCGGCACCGACGGTGAGGATGCCGGAATAGAGCGAGACCACCCGTTCCGATTTGGGCGGAACCAGCCCGGAGATCTGGCGCAGGCGCGGCGTCGGCTGGGCCTGCGGACGGGCGGCGTCCAGAGCGGCCGGGTCGATCAGGCGGCCATAGGAATCGCGCAGTTCCACCGTCAGCGGACGCTTGCGCAGATAGTGGCGGGCCGGATCGGGCGAGGGCTGGTCGGTCAGCTGCATCACCGATTCGTCGACCGCGGCCAGCGTGACGAAGGCCTGCTTGCCTTCGGCGACGCCGCCCACCGTGATGTCGGCGGTCATGGCGCGGCGCGGCTCCGTCTCCGCCGGGGCGGAGAGGCGGACATCCAGCGTGCGCGGGGCCTTGTCCATCGCCAGCCACGCCAGACCGACGGCGCGGCGCGGCGGCTTCTTCGACTGCGGGTCGGAGGTGGCGAAGGCGGTCGCCAGCACATGGGCGCCGCTGGTCCAGCCCTGCCCGACCGGGATTTCCAGGAAGGCGCCCTGCGGGCCGATGGCGCGGGTGACGGCATAGGTCACGCCACGGTCGGCCACCGCCACCAGCACCTGGCTGTCATAGGGCGGCTTGACGAAGACCCAGGCGCTTTCACCGGCGCGGTAGGCCGGCATCATCACCGAGACATCGACCGCGTCCGGCCGTTCACCGGCGGTCGGCGTCATCCACCAGCCGGCGGCGAAGCGGAAGCTGCTGGCGACGCCGGTCTTCGGATCGAACACCTCAAGGCGGTAGCGGCCGGCGGCGACCGGGGTTTCGACCGACGCCGGGGCGGCGGCCTGAGCCGACAGCGAGCCGCCGGTCACCCGCTGGTCCTTCACCGTGACCTTGTAGTCCCAGCGGCCGTTGGCCTCGTACCACGCGTAATCATACTCCTCCTCGAACAGCTCATAGGAGAGGTCGGCGCGGTCGGTCGGCTTGCCGTCGGGACCGACGGCGATCACGTCGAATCCGGCGGTGGCTCCCTCCGGCACGCCGTCGCCTTCAAAGCGCGGCTTGATGCCGATGGCGAAAGGCTGGTGGCGCACCGGCAGCACGAAGTCGCGGCCGACCGGACGGCCGCCGATGTCGAACAGGGTGGCGCGCACCACCGCCTCCAGCGGGCGGGTGCTGTCGGGCGGACGCGGCAGCTTCACCTTCAGGCGGGCCGAGCCGTTCGAATCGGTGATGAAGCCCGGCAGATCGGCGCGGGCCGGTTTCACCTCCTCCTGCACCAGACCGAAATGATAGCCCGGCAGGGTCGGATAGGGGTTGGCGGCGGCGCGCAGGGTCACCGTCAGCTCGCCCGGCAGGCCGGAGGCCGGGGCGCCATAGAGATAATGGCTGTCGAGCGCGATGTCGGCCTCGCCATCGGACGCCAGTTCCGTCGTCGGGGAGGCGAGCGCCACGTCCAGCCGCGGCGGCACGAAATCCTCCAGCAGGAACTCGGTCTTGCCGATCGCCGGGCCATCCGGCTCGGCATGGGCGGTGACGATCCAGTTGCCGGGATAGGCATTCATCGGCAGGTCGATGCGGGCGGCATAGCCGCCGGCCCCGCTGTCGGTCAGGCTGCGCCGCTCCACTTCGAAGCCGTCGGGGCGCAGGATACGAATGGTCAGCTGCTTGCCGGCCGGCGGCGGATTGAGGTCGCCGTCACGCAGCAGCGCGGTCAGTTGCACCGTCTCGCCCGGCCGGTAGATGCCGCGTTCGGTGTAGAGATAGGTGTCGAGTCCCCCGGCGGCCGGGCGGACGATGGTGGCGGCAGGCTTGTCCGGGGTCTCGGCCGGCGGAGCCCCGCCGGCGGTCAGGTCGAGAACGGCGAAGTCGCCGTCGCCGCGCGCGGCGAACAGCGCCTGGACCGGCTCTGCCCCGGCGGCGCGCAGGGCCGCGAGGTCGAAGCGCCCGAGCCCGTCGTCCCCGGTCTGCACACGCCCGAGTTCGGTGCCGTTGCGGGCGACCAGACGCAGGTCCACCCCGGCGGCCGGGGCCGCGCTCTGGGCGGAACGGGCGAACACCACCAGCGAATCCTCGCCGAGGATGGTGTTGAGGCCGAGGTCGGAGACGACGAACCACTGGGTCGCCTTGCGGTCCCAGCCGCCCGGCTTGATCTCGTCGGCACCGGCGACGGCGACATAGACGCCGGGATCGAGCTTGCCGAGCACGGCGTCGATCGGAAAGGCGGTGGTGACGCTGCGGTTGGGCTGGTTGCCGATGCCCATCTCGCCGCGCCAGACCTCCTGGCCCGACTTGTCCAGAATCTCGCCGATGTCGTAGTCGGTCATCTGCTGGGTGATGCGGCCGAAATAGATCTTCTCGACCAGCGCCCGGTCGGCGATGCGCAGCACCTGCAGCTTCGCCCGGTCCAGGTTGATCGAGCGCAGCGGCAGCCCTTCGGCCCCGACGCGCGGCAGGATGTAGCCGGCACCGCGAAAGGCCAATGACGGCTTGCGGTTGGGCACCTGCACCTCGCGGGTGTCGGCAGCCGGCAGGCGCTTGCCGTCGGCACCGGGAAGCCCGTCCTTGAGCGTGACGCGGTAGCTGTCGCCATGGCGCAGCCCCTCGACGCACAGCGTGCGGTCGCGGGCGATGGCGGCACCGTCGACCGCCGGCTCCACCGTGACATAGTCGCGGTAGTTGACGGCGCGCGAGCGCTCCAGCCGGTCGGTGAAGGTGAAGCAGGCCTGTGGCGTATCGCGCTCCGCCACCACCTCGACGCTCGACACGCCGAAGGGCACCGGCTCGGCCGGCGGGTCGGCGGCGAAGGTCTGGGATACGGCGAGCGTGCCGGAGCACGCGACAAGAACGGCACAGACACGCGCCAGCGCACGCAACATTCGAGACAGGCCCCAATTCCGCGGGTGGATCCGAAAGCACGAGGCCGGGGACAGCCCTGGCGTCGGCTCGGACCTGGACAAAACCGGCGCGGAGTATGCCCAAGCGGCGGGGGTTTCGCCATGGCTTTGCGGCGCCGCCGCGAAGATCGCTTTGGTTGCGGGCCGGAACGGCGGCTGCCCGGAAGGTCGGGAGGTAAATGTCAGGCGGCGAATTCCAGCGTGACCTGACTGCCCTGCCCCGGCCGGCTGTCGATGCGCAGGCTGCCGCCGTGCGCCTCGATCAGCGACTTGACGATGGGCAGGCCAAGGCCGATGCCGCGGCCGGGATGGGTTGTGAGGGCCGAGGTCTGGCCGAAGGGGATGGAGGCCTGCCGCAGCTCCTCCGCCGTCATGCCGATGCCGTTGTCGGTGACGCGGACGACGCAGCGGCCGTTGACCCCGCGCGAAACGCTGACCAGCACCCGGCCATTCTCCGGCGTGAATTTCAGGGCGTTGCCCAGCAGGTTCAGCAGCATCTGCTTCAGGGCCCGCTCGTCCGCACGCACCAGCGTCGGAGCCGGCGGGCGGTTGATCTCCAGCCGGATCGACTTCTCTTCCGCCTGGGAAGTGACGATGCGGATCGCCCATTCGGCGGCGGCGACGGGGTCGACATCCTCCATCAGCAGGGCGAACTTGCCGGCCTGGAGGCGTGACAGGTCGAGGATGTCGTCGATCAGGGTCAGCAGATGCTGGCCGGAGACATGGATGTCGCGGGCGTAGTCGGCATAGCGCTCCCCGGCGTTCGGCCCGAACATCTGGTCCTTGATGATCTCGGAAAAGCCGAGGATGGCGTTCAGCGGCGTGCGCAGCTCATGGCTGACGCGGGCCAGGAAGTCACGGTTGACCGCCAGCGCCGCCGCCAGCCGCTCGGCGTTGCGCTGCTGGACCAGCAGGAAGGCGGCGACCAGCAGGATGGAGATGCTGAGCAGCGCGGCGATGATCTGCATCTGCCCGCGCAGGCCGGCAATGGCGGCGTCGATGTCCTTCACCGCGATGCCGACGACGAGGATCAGCGGATAGCCCTCGACCGACCGATAGGCATAGGCGCGGCGGATGCCGTCGGCGATGCTGTCCTGCCAGAAAACCCCGCTCAACGACTGCTGGATGGACAGCCACAGGTTGGAACCGGTGCTGTCGAGCCCGACGGAATCCTTTCCGTCCTTTGAGCCGCGGGCCCGGATGATCCGGTCCAACCCGACCAGCGTGACCACCCCGTTGCGGCCGACATCGGCCTGCCGGTAGAAGCCGGACAGGTAATCGGGATCGACATTGGCGACCGCCACCCCGGCGAAATCGCCCGCCGCATTCTCCAGCCGCCGCGAGAAGCGCAACAGCGGGCGCCCGGTCGTCGAACCGCTGAAGGGCAGACCGATCCTCATCAGCGACCGCCCCTCTCCCTGGTGATAGGCGAGCAGGCCGGTGCCGTCGAGCATTTCGGGCGGTCCGCTTCCCTCGCTGCGGAACAGTTGGACGCCGCTGGGATCGAAGATGGTGAAGTGATGGATCAGGGCGGTGTCGTAGAGCCCGTCGTCGATGAGGCGGCGGGCGCGGGACAACCCGCCCTCGGCATAGCGTTCGGTGAAGGAGCGCAGCGTCGTGTCGACGTCATGCACGGTGCGGCTGGTGCTGCTTTCATAGGCACGGGCCGTCGTCTGGGCATTGACGATGGCCTCCCGCACCTGGCTTTCCAGCATGGAGGACGCCATCAGGGCATAGCCGCCCCACACCCCGGCCAGCGACAGGGCGGCTGCCATCAGGATGCCGTTCCGAACGGACGGCGTCCTGATGGAGGGGAACCGAAAGGTCGGGAGACGTGGCATCACCTGCGCTCCGCCGTTCCAACGCCCCCCGCACCGGTCCGCAATACCGGCTCATAACGTCAGGCGGAGACCGGCGGGGGTGAGGCCGATCTTCACACCAATCGGTTAAGACTTGTCAAATGTTCGTGCAGTTGGCCTATGAAATATTCGTATGTGTAAAGTTCTATCTAGACACGAAACGATTCCGCAGCCGGCCGATGGCGGTGTCGAGCACTTCATCCTTCTTTGAGAAGCAGAAGCGCACGACGTTGGTGGGGGCGTTCTCGACGAAGAAGGCGCTGACGGGGATGGCCGCGACCTTCGCCTCCGCCACCAGCCAGCGGCAGAAGGCCTGATCGTCGCCGTCGAAGCCGAAGCGGGAGATGTCGGCAGCGACGAAATAGGTGCCGGCGCTGGGCAGCACGTCGAAGCCGACGGCGGCAAGGCCGGCGGACAGCCGGTCGCGCTTGGCCTGGAGCCCGGCAGCCAGCCCGGTGAAATAACCCTCCTCCTTGCCCAGCCCGTAGGCGACGGCGGTCTGGAGGTTCGGCGCGGTGGTGAAGGTCAGGAACTGGTGGGCCTTGGCGACCGGCTGCAACAGGTGCGGAGCGGCGGTGACATAGCCGACCTTCCAGCCGGTCAGCGAGAAGGTCTTGCCGGCCGAGCCGATCTTCAGGCAGCGGTCGCGCATCCCCGGCAGGGTCATCAGCGGGATGTGGCGGCGGCCGTCGAAGACGATATGTTCATACACCTCGTCGCAGACGGCCAGCGCGTCGTGGCGCTGCACGAACTCGGCGATCAGCTCCAGCTCCGCCCGGTCGAAGACCTTGGCCGCCGGGTTCAGCGGGTCGTTGATCAACACCAGCTTGGTGCGCGGCGAGAAGGCGGCCTCCAGGTCGGCACGGCTGAAGCTCCAGTCCGGCGCCTTCAGCGAGACGAAGCGCGGCACGCCGCCGGCCAGCCGGACGATGGGCAGGTAGCTGTCATACATGGGCTGGAACAGCACCACCTCGTCGCCCGGATTGATCAGGCCGAGCAGACAGGCGGTCAGCGCCTCGGTCGCGCCGGAGGTGACCATCGTCTCGGTCTTCCAGTCGATCCCGAGGCCATAGAAGCGGCCGGCATGGGCGGCCAGCGCCTGACGAAGCTCGGGCGTGCCCATCATCGACGGATACTGGTTCCAGCCGGTCAGCAGCGCGTCGGCCGCGGCCTGCAGCACGTCGGCCGGCCCGCGATCGTCGGGAAACCCCTGGCCCAGATTGATCGCGCCATGCTCGTCCGACAGGCGGGACATGACCTCGAAAATGGTGGTGCCATAGCTGGACAGCAGCGCGTTGCCCGACTTCACCGGAAGACCTCCTCGTTCCAACGGATGCACAAGATGGCCGCTGCGGGGCGACGCTGTCCAGTGCCCGCTTCCGCAGGGCAGACCGCAGGCGGCGGCGGAGCGGCCATGGATCAACCATCGGATCGTTCCTGCGATCGCGGAGCATTGGAGACGCCCATGGTACGGCTGTTGCATGCTGAGGTACGTTTCCCGTTCCAAGGAGTGCCGGTCCGATGTCCTTCTTCTCCCGTTGCCGCGATGCCGCCCTGTCGGCTCTGCTCCTGTTCGGGCTGAATGGTCCTCTTCAGGCCGCGGAACCGATCAAGGAGCCGGTCAAGGTGAAGGTGTTCGTCGGTTCGATGTTCGAGATCGGCAAGAACACCGGCGACCGCGCCGGCGAGTTCCAGCACTGGTACGAGCGCTATTGGCAAACGGCCGAGCCGATTGCCGTCAAGGGCGCGCTGAATCCGGTCTACTGCAACGCCGACGGCGTGTGCGGGGCGGTGCTGGGCATGGGCAAGGTCAGTTCCTCCGCTTCGATGCAGGCGATCCTGCTGAACCCGCAGCTCGACCTGTCGCAAGCCTATTTTCTGATCACCGGCGTGGCCGGCACCCCGCCGTCGCGCGGCACCATCGGCGAAGTGAACTGGGCGACCTGGGTGGTCGACTATGATCTGGGCCACCGCTGGGCGCCGGAGGAGAACAAGCCGGGCGAGCCGACCTTCATGCCGCGCAAGGGCTATGAGGCGGTGCGGCTGTTCCCGATGAACCCGGCGCTGGTGTCCTGGGCGATGCGGCTGACCGCCGACACGCCGCTGAAGGACAGCGAGTCCGCACGCGCCTACCGCAAGCGCTATCCGCAGGAAACCGCGCAGCGTGCTCCTTTCGTAGGCACCGGCACGCACATGACCGGCGACACCTTCTTCCATGGTCCCGGCATGTCGGCGCAGGCGCAGTACATCGCCAAGCTCTACGGGGCCGACGACTATGTCATCACCGAGATGGAGGCGGCGGCGATCACACTGGTCATCAAGCGGCTGCAGGGCTCCGACCGGGTGATGAGCCTGCGCGGCGCGGTCAATTTCGACCAGGGCAACCCGAACGAGACCACGCTCCAGCATCTGGACCCGAAGCCCGGTGAGACCGCCGGCGGGTTCGCCGAGACGGTGGAGAATGTGGAACTGGTCGGTTCCCGGATGGTCGACCACATCGTCGGCCATTGGGACCAGTGGAAGGACGGCGTTCCGGCCCAGCCTTCCCCGTAAGTCCCGGCCGGGAGACCGCCCGCCCGACCGACCCGGCCGGCGCAGGCGGTTCAGCCGCCGTAAATCTTGCGCAGGCGACGGTTGCGCAGCTTCTGACGGACACGCTCGACCGGGCTGAACATGCGGGGGTAGCGGCGCTTGCCCCGCACGAACAGACGGCGGGCGTCGGCGGAGTTGCGCAGCACCAGCACGCCGCCAAGCAGCATCACCGGCAGGCCGCCGGGACCGGGAAGAGGGGCGATCAGCAGGCCGAGCAGGATGATCGTGCATCCGGCGCCGATCAGGGCCAGCTGTCGCACGCGCGCGAAAGACAGCGTCTGGGCGGTATCGGGAGGACTCATCTGCGGTTCGTCAGGCTCCATGCTTTCCATTCGCCTGCATATGGGCCTGGAGGAGCGGGTCGAAAAGGGGGGCCGTACCTTCGCGTCGGGGGATCGTCAATGCAGCGTGGGCACCGGCTCAGGCGGGGCGCTGCGCAGGCGGGAGGGGTCCAGTCGGCTGAGGGCCGCGTCGCGTTCGTCGGGCTTGGGTTCCCAGCCGAATTCGCGGATCAGCTGGTCGCGGGCGGCGACGGCACGGCGGGACAGGTGGGCGCAGTTGCCCTGGTGGGCGCCCTGGCGCGGCGGCGGACAACGGCGGTCGGCGCAGCTTTCCAGCATCAGACGGATCATCCGCTCGCGCTTGGCGGCGTCGACATAGCCCATCTGATCGAAATAGAGCTTGGTGAAGGCCAGTTCGGTGACGCGGGCTTGGGACTTGCGATCGCCGACGATCACCGCCGCCACCATCTCCACGCAGCGGCCGGCGAAATGCGGCAGCGGGGCCGTGCCATCGTCGGCGCGGTCGAGCAGGCTGCTCGGCAGATCGACCAGCCGGCCGGTCATGTCCTTCACCAGATACCGGCGCCACACCGACATATCAGCCTCCTGTCCGGCCAAGCCGGTCCACAAGCCGTTTCATGGGCCTTGCGATGGCAAAAGCCTACATCAGACTGGCAGGTGACGGAATATCGCAAAGCGGTGGGGCAAAACTGTGGCGCGGAGCGGACCGCCGTCTTGGGCCCGTTTACTCTTGCCGGAATGACCCGGAAGACGATCTCACGACGCCCCGCTTGCTTGTGATTTATGGAGCAAGCCGCCACGGGGCGGGCTCCCACTGATCGCAGCAACGCAAGGATGTCGCGTTAACAGAAATTTAATCCCCATCATTTTGCTGTTCACAACATGCTTCGTTTGTTCACAATAAAATTTTGGTGACACACTGCGATTACAACATTACCGTAATGATCGTTCAGATGTGTAGACACTGATATTTCAGAGGAGTGCCAAGCGAATGAAGATGTCTGTCAGGAAAACAATATTTTTCATGGCACCACTCCTGATTGCCGCCTTCTCCGCCAACATTCTCTCATTCTTTCTTTTAAGCAAAGCAAACGACTCTCTGTCATCTGCGCAGGCAACAAGATACAACTCGTATTTGTTGGCCGACGAACTGCGGCAAAGCTCCGACGATCTGACACGGCTTGCCCGCACCTATGTCATCACCGGCGACGCCAAATACGAAACCCAGTATTGGGATGTGCTCGCCATCCGCAATGGGCAGAAGCCGCGCCCACTGGCCTATCACCGGATCTATTGGGATTTCGTCGCCGCGTCCGGCACCAGGCCGCGCGATGACGGGCCGGCGGTTCCGCTCCAGACCCTGATGGAACAGGCTGGCTTCACCGCGCCAGAGTTCGGAAAACTGAAGCAGGCCCAGGCCAATTCCGACGGGTTGGTGAAGCTTGAAACCAAGGCGATGAACGCGGTCAAGGGACTGTTCGACGACGGGCGCGGCAACTACACCGTCAAGAAGGATCCGGATTTCGAACTCGCCCGCAACCTGATGCATTCAAAGGAATACCACGCCTTCAAATCGCAGATCATGGCCCCGGTCGACGAATTTTACGTTTTGCTGGAACAGCGTACGCACGGGGCGATCGACGCCGCGGAACGCAACGTGACGTTCTACCAGACGGTCACCGTGACGACGTTGGCCCTGCTGGGCATCATCCTGGCTCTGGCCGGCTGGATCCTGATCGTCCGGGTGTCCTCCCCGCTCGCCGTCCTGAAGGGCGCGATGAGCCGCCTGTCGCGCAACGAGCACGGCGTGCCGATCCCCTTCCTGGACCGCAGCGACGAGATCGGCGAGATGGCGCGCGCCACCGACATCTTCAAACGTGGACTGGAGGAAGCCGAAACCGCGCGCTCCACCCAGCAGGAGCGGGACCGGCTCCAGGACGAGGAAAAGCGGCGGGCGATGGCCAAGCTGGCCGACGAGTTCGAGGCGTCGGTGTCCCGCATGGTGGCGGAGGTGCGCGCCGCCACCGGCAGCGTCCAGGAGAATGCGCGCACCCTGTCAGCCACCGCCCAGGACGCGTCCCGCCAGTCGGACTCGATGTCGGAAGCCGCCCTCCACACCACCGAGAATGTGGAGGGGGTGGCGGCGGCGGCGGAACAGTTGGCCGCGTCGGTCGCTGAGATCGCCCGTCAGGTGTCCAGCGCCTCTTCGGTTGCCAGGAATGCGGTGAGCGAGGCCAACAGCACCAACGAAAGCGTGAAGGGGCTTGCCGCCACCGCGCAGCGCATCGGCGATGTGGTCAACCTGATCCAGGTGATCGCCAGCCAGACCAATCTGCTGGCGCTCAACGCCACCATCGAGGCCGCCCGCGCCGGCGAGGCGGGGAAAGGCTTCGCCGTCGTGGCCAGCGAGGTGAAGAATCTCGCCAATCAGACCGCCAAGGCGACCGAGGACATCCAGGCCCAGGTCAGCGCCATCCAGGAGGAGACCGCACAGGCCGTTCAGGCCATCGACGGCATCACCCGGACCATCGGCAACATCTCGAACATCACCGTGGCCGTCGCCTCGGCGGTGGAGGAACAGGGCGCCGCGACCCAGGAGATCACCAGGAACGCCCAGGAGGCGGCGCGCGGCACGCGGGGCGTGTCGGCCAACGTCGACGGCGTCACCGACGCGGCCAACCGCACGCGGCGCTCCGCCGACACCCTGCTGGCCGCCGCCGACACGCTGTCGAGCCAGAGCGCCGCGCTGAGCGGCGAAGTGGACAGCTTCGTGCGCAAGGTCCGGCAGCCCTGAGCAGGGGCTGGGACCGTTCCTCCGCGGTCATCGCGGCACGAGCGGCCAGAACAGGGCGATGGCCGCCGTGCCGATGATGACCACCATGATCGACAGCGGCAGGCCGAGCCGCCAGTAATCGCCGAAGCGGTAACCGCCCGGCCCCATCACCAGCGTGTTGCACTGGTGCCCGATCGGGGTGAGGAAGTCGCAGCCAGCGCCGATCGCCACCGCCATCAGGAAGGCGTCGGGCCGCAGCCCCAGATGGGTGGCGAGGCTGGCGCCGATCGGCGCCATCACCAGCACGGTCGCGGCGTTGTTCAGGAAGGGCGTCACCGCCATCGCCGCCACCATGATCATCGCCAGCGCCCCCACCGGCGGCATGCCCTGCGCCGCCTGCGACAGGAAGCCGGCGATCAGCTCGGTCCCGCCGGTGGTGCGCAGGGTCTCGCTGACCGGGATCAGCGACCCCAGAAGCACGAGGATCGGCCATTCCACCGCCTCGTAGGCGTCGCGCAGGCTGACCACCTTCAGTGCGGTCATCGCCACCGCCGCCCCGAAGAAGGCGATGGCGACCGGCAGCATCCCGGTGGCGACCAGCGTGACCGTCAGCCCGAGCACCGCCACCGCCGCGGCGCGCTTGGGCGTGCGGCCGATGGCGAGGTTGCGTTCGGCCAGCGGCAGGCAGCCCAGTTCCGCCAGCGTGTCGGCCACCGCGGCCTGCCGGCATTGCAGCACCACCAGATCGCCCGATTGCAGGCGGACCCGGCGAAGCCGCTGGCGGATCGGCCGGCCGCGGCGGCTGAGCGCCAGCAGGTTGGCGCCGAACCGCTCGCGCAGGTTCACCTCCTCGATGCTGTGGCCGATCATGGCGGAGCGCTGCTCCACCACCGCCTCGACCACGGCGATGTCGTCCTCGTTCTCCACCCCCTCCTGGTCCTTATCGTGCATCATGCGCAGCCCGGCGCGCTTGACCAGATCGGCCAGCGCTGTGGTGTCGCCCTCCAGCACCAGGATGTCGCCGGCGAACAGCACCCAATGGCCCGACGGCACGTAGCGGCGGTAGTTCTCGCGCACGATGGCGGCGACGGTCACCTCGCTCTCGCCCAGCGCTTCCAGCTCCGCCACGGTACGGCCGACGAACTGCGATCCGGCGGGCAGCCGGGCCTCCGCCGTGTAGTCGTCGATGTTGAAGGCCGGGCCGGCCCCCGCCGCCCTGCCCTTCGGCAGCAGCCGGTAGCCGACCGAGAGGAAGGCGACGCCGAACAGCGCGATCATCAGCCCGACCGGCGTGAAATCGAACATGTGAAAGGGCTCGCCGGTCATCTCCGCCCGCACGCGCGAGACGATGATGTTGGGCGAGGTGCCGACCAGCGTCATCAGCCCGCCCAGCAGCGAGCCGAAGGCCATCGGCATCAGCAGAAGCGACACCGGCGTGCCGGACCGCCGCGCCACCTGCACGGCGATGGGCATGAAGATGGCCAGCGCGCCGATGTTCTTGACGACGGCCGACAGCATGGTCACCGCCCCGGCCAGCACGGCGACCTGGGTCCAGACGCCGCTCATCCTTGCGGTCAGCGGGCGCATCGCCGCCTCCACCACGCCCGACCGGCCGATGGCGGCACTGACCACCAGGGCCGAACCGACGATGATGACGATGTCGTCGGAGAAGCCCTGGAACGCCTCCTTGGCCGGCACGATCCCGACGGCGACCGAGGCCAGCAGGGCGATCATCCCGACGAGGTCGTAGCGCAGCCGGTCCCAGATCAGCAGCGCGATCACCGCGCCGATGATCCCGAACGATAGCATCTGGTCGATGGTCATTGGGAAGGGACGCGTCCTTATCCTGTAATCCGGAGCCGGATCGGACAGGGGAACGCGGATCGTCGTCCGGTCAGCGCGCCGAACCCGACGCCGTCCCGTCCCCGCGGCCATTGCCCGACTTGCCGGAAGCCGGGCCCCCCTTCTCCGGGGACCGGGCGTCCCGCACCAGCCGGCCACACTGTGGCTGCTCATCACTGCCTGGGTCAAGGAAGGGCAGCACGCCGGCCAGGGGCGTCAGCAACACGCCCAGCGCCACCGCCGCAGCGCCGCGCGCCGCCGACTCGGTGGGATCGACGCCGATGTCGGGGTTGCCCAGCGTGCCGCCGACCAGCACCGGGACATGGGTGGCGAAGACCTGCGGCGACTTCGAATCGCCGACGATGCGCAGGTCCAGCGCCTCGTTGCGCAGGCTGATGCGGCCCTTGCCGGTGACCAGTGTTTCCGGCGTGTCGAGCACCAGCGCTTCGACCTGGGCGATGCCGTTCTGCACCGCCATGTTGCCGACCAGGCAGTTGAAAGGCATCGGCTTCGACCCGGAAATGACCACCCCCAGCGTCTCCAGGATGTTGGTCTTCAGCCCCTTGACCGCGAGGCTGGTGACCCGGCCGCCGTCCACCGCGACGCCGATCTTGCCATCAGAGGTCGCCAGCAGGTCGGCCACGGTCCTGCCGGTGCCGGCAAGCTGGATGCGGCCGGCCACCGTGCCGCCGATCTGCCCGGCGAAGGAGGTGTCGCTGAAGAAGGCGGAGAGCTTCATGGCGCGGATGTCCAGGTTGGTGCGCATCGCCGGCACCTTGCCCTTGCCGTCGAGCTGCACCGTGCCGGCGATCCTGCCGCCGCCGATGCCGAGCGTCAGCGGATCGACATGCAGGTCGCCGTTGGCCAGCTTGACCTGCATCTCCAGCCCTTCCAGCGGGGCGAAAGGTGCCTCCACCCGCTTGCCGCGCAGGCGGACGTCCATGTCGGTGTTGCGCAGCTTCTCCACCGGAATCGGCGTCGCCGGGATGACGCGGCCGTTGCCGCGCGTCGGATAATCGTCGCTGCCACGGGGCGAGGCGCCGATCAGGCCGGCCAGATCGAGCGCCGCCAGCCGGTTGGAGGTCAGATCGGCCTTCACCATCGGCCGGTCGCCGCCGGTATCGACCAGCACGTCGCCGGACAGGTCGCTCTCGCCAACCTTGCCGTTCATGCCGCGGAAGGTCCAGACCTTGCCCTCGCGCCCGAGATGGCCGGAGATGGCATAGGGCCGCGTCTTCGGTGTCGGGATGCCGACGATGGGGAAGATCTCCGCCATGTCGTCGCCGCTGAGCGCCACCGACAGGTCGACTCCCTCCATCTTCACCGGCTCGCCCACCGAGCCTTCGATGTGGCCCTTGGTCTTGCCGACGGCGGCGTCGATCTTCAGCGGATAGGGCTTGGGGTCGTCACGAAGATGGAGCAGCGAGCCGCCCTCCACCGCCAGGGTGAAGGGCTTGCCGGCGAAACTGCCCTTGCCCTTCAGCTGCACCGTGTCGCTGTCGTTGCCGCCGGTCGCGGTGTTGATGCTGTTGTCGATGTCGATGTCGCTGGTGGGGTCGCGGTAGTGCAGCCGGCCGTCGGCGATCAGCAGCCGCTCGATCACCGGGATGTCGCCGCGGTTGTCGGGGACTGCGGCTTGCTTCGCGACCTCCTTCTCCGCGTTGGGCGGGCCGAAATTCCAGTTGGCCTCGCCCTTGCCATTCTTCTCCAGGATCAGCTTCGGGCCCTGGACCTTCAACTCCGGCAGTTCCCAATCGCCGCGCAGCAACGGCCACAGGCGCAGCGTGGCGTCCAGCGCCTGGACCTCCGCCATCGTCCTGTCCTGCGCCCATTCGGCGTTGGCGACGCGCAGCCCTTCCAGATGGATGCGGATCGGGCTGCCCAGATGCACGCGCAGGTCGCCGTCGATGGCGACCTCGCGGTTCAGCGCGGCCGAGGCGCGGCGGGCGACAAATCCGCGGGCGTCGTTCCAGTCGAACATCAGCACCAGCGCGCCGATGCCGACGACGACGAGACCGGCGAGGCCGAGCAGACCGTAGCCGATCCATTTCACCACCGATCCCGCACCCGCTTTCATCCCCCCGGCCCTCCGCGCACCGCCCACTCCCTGACAACGGACGAAAGGGCGCAACAGCGGGGGCCGGAGGGGAGGATTACCGCAAGAGATCCGGGCGAACCGTCCGAAGGTGATATATTTACGTTGCCGCTTATATTGGATTTAACGCAAAATTCAGTATCGCAGCGCCGTAATCGACGACAATCCGACTCCGACACTTCCCCGCAGCCACGGCCGCAGGACACGATGCGTTCCCTGACCAATTTCGCCCCGTCCACGTTCGAGGAACGCGGCGCCGCCGTGGCCTTCACCACGCCGGTCCTGTCTCAGACCCGTGTGCGCAAGGACAGCCGCGACCAGCTGGAGGTGCTGGTGCCCAACCTGTCGGAAGGGCGCGGCGTCTATGTGGTTCCGTGGAAGTCGCTGCCGCTGGCCTTCCCGATGACGGTCCACGACCGGATGCTGCACGACCTGATCGCCAAGGCCGACGGCTGCTCGCCCGACGACATCCGCAAGGCGGTGCTGGAGGCGGCGCGCTGCGGTCTGGCCGGCGGCGGCGCGGTGGCGGCGGCCGAAGCGGCGCTGAGCGACGACGAGGACCAGCGGCTTCTGATCAACTATCAGCTGATCGTCGAGGCGCTGAAGGCGGTCGGGCTGGAATCGACGGAGATCCTGAAGGTCGGCCTGACCTCCGCCGAGGGACAGAAGCTGACGCGCGACCTGATGATGAAGGCGGCGCAGCGGCTGACGCTGGAGCCCAAGGAGCTCTACGGCCGCATCGCCGAACTGGCGGTGATGATGGAAGCCATCGGTCTGGCAAGCTCGCCCAAGCCGGCACGGCTGCGGCGGCTGATGCGCGACCTTCAGGGTTTCCGCGACAGCATGACAGACTGGGCGACCGACAACGTGTCGGAAGCGGCACCGATCGGCGGCTTCTGCGCCGAGGTGGCGGAACATACGGTCAACCATGCCCGCAACGTGATCGGCCAGTTCGATCAGGCGATGGCGTCCTTCGAGGTGCTGCTGCGCCAGTGGGAGACCAAGCGGCCGCAGATCCGCAAGGCGTCCAGCCGGCTGTCCTGGCTGCTCGACGGCTGGGAATACCTGATCCTGCTGTGGAACGATGCGCTGACCCAGGACCGCCACACCCAGGACATGGCCGTCCACGACATCTTCCGCGTCATCCCCCTGCTGCCCAAGGACGAGATCCGCGCCGACCAGGCGATGCTGGCCGAGAAGCTGATGTCCAGCCACAAGCGGTCGGTGCGCGCCTATGTCGACTGGCGCAGCGGCCAGCTCGACGTCGATCTGGTGATGCGGATCGAGACGCTCAAAGGGAAGGCGGCCTGACCATGGAGATGAGGGATCTGGTCGCGCTGGGCGACAAGCTGCTGGACATTGACGAGGCCAAGTTCCGGCAGGTCGTCGATCTCCTGGAGCAGATGAACGACCATCCCGACATCCAGCGCACGATCGCCGTGATCCGCCCACGGCTGGTCGAGCTGCGGCTGCACCGCCGGCCGACGCTGAAGCGCCTGTTCTGCGACCCGTTCGAGGATCTGTTCGAGGCGTTGGGCAAGGCCGACCCGGTACCGCTGAGCGTGATCGAACGATCGCTGATGAACAGCCTGTGGCCGCTGGTGGAGGCTGAGGTCGGCAAGGAAAGGCTGCGCACCTACCGCCCCGCCCTGCAGAACGGGCCGGACCGCAAGGCGCTGACAGAGGCCTTCTGGGCGGACTGCGCGGCGGCGGTGGCGAAGATCGCCGAGGGAGCGGTCGCCGGGCATTTCAGCGAAGCGCTCGACCTGAGGATGAATCCCAGCCGGACGCGGGCGCTGTCCGACATCGCCACCATCCTGTCGATCGCGCCGGAAGTGGCGGAGCTGAAGGCGGCGCTGTCGCCCAAGCCGGTGCCGAAGCTGCATGGCGACCATATGGAGGCGATCCAGTCGATCGGGCGCCGGATTTCCCGTGCCAACCCGGACGCGCTGAAGGTCTTCGTGCTGCTGGCCGCGTCGCGCCTGACCGATCCGTCGGTGCTGCTGAGCGGGCTGTGGGACATGGATCTGGGCCAGAAGCCGGCCGACCGCGCCAGCCTGTTCATGCAGCTGAGCAGCACTGTGGTGGCGCAGATCGAGGACCGGTCCCGCCTCTGGCAGGACGCGCCGGCCAGCGACCGCATGGCGGTGGCCGATCTGGCGCTCGACCTCGTCGCCAGCCTGGACGCCACCCGCGCGGCGATGGAGCAGAGCCGCAACAAGGAGTTCGACCAGCGGCTGAAGCAGGTCCGCAGCTCCGTCCATTCCATGGTGAAGACCCAGGTGCTTCAGGACGCCGATGCCGGCATCCTCGCCGCCATCGGCTGCCTGGACAACGGCGCCATTGGGGCCAGCGAAGGGCGGGCCCAGCTCGCCCAGGCGGAGAACCATGCCCGGGCGCTGCGCAAATGCGCGACCATCGCCGATTCGCTGGGGCTGCGCGGCGAGCTGCGGGAGATGACGCAGAAGACCACCACCTCGCTGTCGGAGAAGGCGCAGCAGGCTCTGACCGGTCCCGCCGGCAACAGCCGCACCGGCTACACCGCCATCCGCATGATCGAGCTGATTGCCGGACCGGCCGAAGCGACTAAGATCATGGACGAGATCATGAACGGCGGCCGGCGGTGACTCTTCCGGCCTCTTGCGGCTCGGGGAGTTGGGTGATGGGATCGGGATACAGCGGATGGGAACTGCCGGCGGAGGAGCGCGAGCGCCTGCTGGCCCAGGTTCCGCCGCGTTACGGCAGGCTGGTCGCCCACCATGTCACCCTGGCCTTCGGCGCCGGCCCGGACGAGCCGCTGCCCAGCGCGACCGAGGCCGAGGTGATCGGCTGCGCCGACGACGGCGAAGGGGTTCAGGCGCTGGTCGTCGCCATCGACGGCACCAGCGACCGGCCGGACGGATCGACCTACCACATCACCTGGTCGCTGGCGGACGGGCGGCAGCCGGCCGAATCCAACGACGTCATCCGCGACTATGGCTGGCGCCCGGTGGAGCCGACGACGGTCCGGCTGGTGCCGCGCTATTTCGGAGGCTGAGGCGGGGCCTCGTTTAAGAGGGTGAGGCGGGGCCTCACGGCACCTCCGCCACCCCCTCCGCCGCGACGCCGCGCTTCAGGCGCTGTTCGCGATAGACGATGAAAAGCCCGCTGCCGATGATGAGCGCCGCGCCGACCCCCATGCGGGCGGTGGGCGCCGTGCCCCAGACGGCGAGGTCGAGGATCACCGCCCACAGGATCGACACGTACTGGAACGGCACCACCACCGCCGCCGGGCTGAGCTGCAGGGAGCGGTTCATCATGGCGTGGCCGGCCAGCGCGGTGACGCCGAGCAGCCCGAGCAGGAAGAAGCCGAGCCAGCCCGGCGCCTCCCAGGTCCAGGGCAGCGTCACGCCACCGATCAGCAGGCCGCCGACCATCTGGTTGCCGACCAGCGTCAGGCTGGAGGCGGAGCGCAGGACGCGGGTGGAGATTACGCCGCTGGAGAAGATGAAGGCGCCGAGCAGCGCCACCAGCGACGGCCACAGGTCGAAGCGGCCGGTCGGGTTCAGCACGATGACGACACCGACGAAGCCGACCAGCACCGCCACCCAGCGGCGCCAGCCGACGCTCTCCCGCAGGACCAGCACCGACAGCGCGGTGACGATCAACGGCGCCGACATGTAGATGGTCATCACGTCGGCGAGCGGCAGATAGCCGACCGCCCAGTAGAAGCAGGCGACGTCCACCGTCATCAGCAGAACGCGCAGGACATGCAACGGCAGACGGTCGACGGCGAAGACGGCGGCGACACCCTCGCGCCGGATCATCGGCGCCAGGACGGCCAGCCCGAACAGGCTGCGCACGGCCAGAAGCATGGCGACCGGATGGTCGGCCACCAGCCATTTGCCGAGCGCGTCGTTCAGGGTGAAGAGCGTCATCCCGCCCAGCATCATCAGGATGCCGGCACGGGTGTCGGTCGCGGGTGCCGCGGTCATGGACAGATCCGGGAGTTGGTTGACGGCAGGGTCCGCGCGAACAGGCCGGAGACCTGCGCGGGAAGCGATATTGCGGGATTGACGGACGAACGCAACCCCCGCCCGGCGGGCAGGAGCGATGCGGAAAAACCCGCCGTCATCCGAAAAGGCGGGGTGTCATCGATAGGGCGCCTCCAGAACGGGCAGACGGTTGGTCTCCTTCATCTCCCGCAGGGAGAGGTTCGAGCGGATGCTGGCGACGCCCGGAAGCCGTCTCAGCACCTTGTCGACGAACCCGCTGTAATCGTCGAGATCGCGGGCGACGACGACCAGCAGGAAATCCGCCTCTCCCGTCGTGTTGTGGCAGCTGAGCACAGAGGGGCAGGACCGGATGACCTCCTCGAACGCCGCGGTCACCTCCTCGCCATGCTGGGTGCAGACGATCTGCACGAAGGCCATCACGCCGAAGCCCAGTTTCCGGCGGTCCAGCACGGCCTGATAGCCCCGGATCACGCCGCACTCCTCCAATCGCTTCTGCCGGCGCCAGCAGGACGCCTCGCTCAGCGCCAGCTGTTCGGCGAGCTTGGCGTTGGACAGTCGGCCATCCTGTTGCAGCCTGTCCACGATCGCGGCATCCATTTTATCCAGCGGGTCCATAACGAAGTCATCCTTCAGAATTTCAGGGATTTTCGAGGCATTCTTTCATATCGCCGCACCGTCCGGTTCTCAATTGAAAGCCAATTTCAGCACAACCGCCGTAGAATGACGGGACCTTTCCAGCAGGAGAACCCCCATGAAAGCGGTGGTCTACGAGGCGTTTTCCGCTCCGCCCCAAATCATGACCGTGCCCGACCCGACGCCCGAGCCGCATGGGGTCGTCGTCAGGGTGATGGCGACGGGGGTCTGCCGCAGCGACTGGCATGGCTGGGTCGGCCATGACACCGACATCCGGCTTCCGCACGTTCCCGGCCATGAGCTGGCCGGCATCGTCGAGGCGGTCGGCAGGGACGTGACGAAATGGACGGTCGGCGACCGGGTGACGGTCCCGTTCGTCGGCGGCTGCGGCGCCTGTCCCGAATGCCATTCCGGCAATCATCAGGTCTGCGACCGGCAGTTCCAGCCCGGCTTCACCCATTGGGGGTCCTTCGCCCAATATGTCGGCCTGCATCAGGCGGACATCAATCTGGTGCGGTTGCCGGAGTCGATGGACTTCACCACCGCCGCCAGCCTCGGCTGCCGCTTCGTGACCTCGTTCCGCGCCGTGGTCGACCAGGGCAAGACGTCAGCCGGCCAGTGGGTGGCCGTCCATGGCTGCGGCGGCGTCGGATTGTCGGCGATCATGATCGCCAATGCCGTGGGCGCCAATGTCGTCGCCGTCGACATCGCGGAAGACAAGCTCGCCCTGGCCCGCGCGCTCGGCGCCGTCGCGACCGTGAACGCGACGGAGGTCGGACAGGTCGCCGAAGCGGTCATCGAGATCACGCGCGGCGGCGCCCATGTCTCGCTCGACGCGCTGGGCCATCCCACCACCTGCTTCAATTCGATCGGCAATCTGCGCAAGCGGGGCAAGCATGTGCAAGTCGGCCTGATGCTGGCCGAGAACAGCACGCCCGCCATTCCGATGGACCGGGTGATCGCAAAGGAGCTTGAGATCCTGGGCAGCCACGGCATGCAGGCGCATCGCTACGACGCGATGATGGAGATGATCCGGTCCGGGAAGCTGTCGCCGGAGAAGCTGATCGGCAGGACGATCACGCTGGAGCAGTCGATCGACGCGCTGGTGACCATGGACCGGTTCGAGGGCACCGGGGTCACCGTGGTGACCGAGTTCTGAATGGCAAGCCGGAGAGTCAGTGCTTTCCGGCTTCCCATCCCTGCCCTCAGATCACGCCCTTCTCGCGCAGGGCCGCGATGTCAGCCTCGCCCAGCCCCAAATAGTCCGCCAGCACCGTGTCGGTGTGCTGTCCCAGCGTCGGCGGAGCGGTGTCGTGGACCAGCGGGGTGCCGCTGTAGCGGATCGGGCTTGCCACCGTCGGCACGCTGCCCTGGGTCGGGTGCGGCAGATCCTGGTGGATGTTGCGGGCCTTGACCTGCGGATCCTCGAAGACCGCCGCCAGATCGTTGATCGGACCGCAGGGCACGCCGACCTGCTCCAAGGCACTCAGCCAGTCATGGCTGTCGCGGGTGCGGATCAGCTCCTCCAGCAGGGCGACCAGTTCCTTGCGGTTGGCGACGCGGGCCGGGTTGGTGGCGTAACGCTCGTCCTTCGCCAGTTCGGGGCGGCCAGCGACCGTGCAGAACTTGGCGAACTGGCCGTCATTGCCGACGGCCAGGATGATGTGGCCGTCGCGGGTGGCGAAGGCCTGATAGGGCACGATGTTCGGGTGGGCGTTGCCGAGCCGCTGCGGCGCCTTGCCGCCGACAAGGCAGTTCATCGCCTGATTGGCCAGCACCGCCACCTGCACGTCGAGCAGGGCCAGATCGACCTGCTGCCCCTCGCCGGTGCGGTCGCGGTGGGCGAGCGCGCCCATGATGCCGATGGTGGCGTAGAGGCCGGTGAAGATGTCGGTCACCGCGACGCCGACCTTGACCGGACCGCCGCCCGGCTCGCCATCGGGCTGGCCGGTGATGCTCATCAGCCCGCCCATACCCTGGATCATGAAGTCGTAGCCGGCGCGGTTGCGGTAGGGGCCGGTCTGGCCGAAGCCGGTGATCGAGCAATAGACGAGGCGCGGGTTGACCGCCTTCAGGCTGTCATAGTCGAGGCCGTATTTGACCAGCCCGCCGACCTTGAAATTCTCGATGACGACGTCGGCCTGGGCGGCGAGCCTGCGGACAAGCTCCTGCCCCTCCGGCCGCTCGAAGTCGATGGTGATCGACCGCTTGCCGCGGTTGGTCGAGAGGAAATAGGCGGACTGGTCGCCGGCCCAGGGCGGACCCCAGGCGCGGGTGTCGTCGCCGGCGCCCGGCCGTTCCACCTTGATCACGTCGGCGCCGAGATCGGCCAGCGTCTGCGCCGACCACGGCCCGGCCAGCACGCGCGACAGCTCCAGCACCCGGATGTGCGACAAGGGTCCGGCCAAGGTGTCTTCCTCCTGAGTTATTGCCTCTCCCCCACCCTTAAGTCCCCTCTCCCCGGGAGGGGGAGAGGGTATACAGGGCGGGAGAGAGGGAGCCTATTACGCCGACACCAGTTCTTCCAGGGACCGCTCGATGATGTCCAGGCCTTCGTCGACCAGGGCGTCCGAGGCGGTCAGCGGGACCAGGATGCGGATGACGTTGGCGTAGGTGCCGCAGGACAGCAGGATCAGGCCCTTTTCCGCCGCCTTGGCGACCAGCGCCTTGGTCAGGTCGGCCGCCGGCTCCTTGGTCTCGCGGTCGGTCACCAGCTCCATCGCGACCATGGCGCCCAGGTTGCGGACGTCACCGATCACCGACAGGCTGTTGCGCTGGGCCATGGCGCGGAAGCGGCCGGCGATGCGCTCGCCCAGCTGCTCGCTGCGCTCGACCAGCTTCTCCTCCTCGATGACGTTGATGACGGCCAGCGCCGCGGTGGTCGCCAACGGGCTGCCGGCATAGGTGCCGCCCAGGCCGCCGGGGATCGGGGCATCCATCAGCGCCGCCTTGCCGGTCAGCGCCGACAGCGGGAAGCCGCCGGCCAGGCTCTTCGCCATGGTGACGAGGTCCGGCTCGATCCCGGCATGCTCGACGGCGAACATCTTGCCGGTGCGGGCGAAGCCGGTCTGGATCTCGTCGACGATCATGACGATGCCGTGCTTGTCGCAGACCGCGCGCAGCGACTGGAGGAAGGACGGGCTGGCGATGTTGAAGCCGCCCTCGCCCTGCACCGGCTCGATGATGATCGCGGCGACGCGGGCCGGATCGACGTCGGACTTGAACAGGGTGTCCAGCGCCTTCAGGCTCTCCGCCTCGCTGATGCCGCGATAGGCGTTGGGGAACGGCACATGGAAGATCTCGGCCGGGAAGGGACCGAAGCCGACCTTGTAGGGCACGACCTTGCCGGTCAGGCCCATGGTCAGCAGCGTGCGGCCGTGGAAGCCGCCGGAGAAGGCGACCACGCCCGGACGGCCGGTGGCGGCACGGGCGACCTTCACGGCGTTCTCGACCGCCTCGGCGCCGGTGGTGAAGAAGGCGGTCTTCTTCGGGGTCGGGCCGGGGACCAGCGCGTTCAGCTTCTCCGCCAGCTCGACGAAGCTGTCATAGGGCGTGACCATCGCGCAGGTGTGGGTGAAGCGGTCGAGCTGGGCCTTCACCGCCTCCATCACCTTCGGGTGGCGATGGCCGGTGTTCAGCACGGCGATGCCGCCGGCGAAGTCGATGAAACGCTTGCCCTCGACGTCCCACATCTCGGCATTCTCGGCACGGTCGATGTAGAAGGGCATGCCGGCGGAAATGCCGCGGGAGACGGCTGCCTCGCGACGGGCGACGAAGGACTGGTTGGTGGTCATGGTCTGATTTCCTTTGACTTTTCGGTCAGGCGCCGAGGCCGAGGCAGAGGTATTTGACTTCCATGAAATCATCGAGGCCGTACTTGGAGCCTTCGCGGCCGATGCCGGACTCCTTGACGCCGCCGAAGGGGGCCACCTCGGTCGAGATGATGCCTTCGTTGATGCCGACCATGCCGTATTCCAGCTTTTCCGCCACGCGCCAGACGCGGCCGATGTCGCGGCTGTAGAAGTAGGCGGCGAGCCCGAATTCGGTGTCGTTCGCCATGCGGATGGCGTCCTCTTCCGTCTCGAACTTGAACAGTGGGGCGACCGGCCCGAAGATCTCCTCGCGGGCGACGCGCATCTCGGTGGTGATGCCGGTCAGGATGGTCGGCTCGAAGAAGGTGCCGCCCAGCGCGTGGCGCTTGCCGCCGAGCGCGACGGTGGCGCCCTTTTCCAGCGCGTCGCCCATCAGCTCTTCCACCTTGGCGATGGCGTCGGCGTTGATCAGCGGACCCTGGGTGACACCCGGCTCGGCACCGTCGCCGACCTTCAGCGCCTTGACCGCCTCGGCCAGCTTGGCGGCGAAGGCGTCATAGACGCCGGCCTGGACCAGCAGGCGGTTGGCGCAGACGCAGGTCTGGCCGGCATTGCGGTACTTCGACGCCATGGCGCCCTTGACCGCCTCGTCGAGGTCGGCGTCGTCGAAGACGATGAAGGGGGCGTTGCCGCCCAGCTCCAGCGACACCTTCTTGACCGTGCTGGCGGCCTGCCGCATCAGCAGCTTGCCGACCTCGGTCGAGCCGGTGAAGCTGACCTTGCGGACGATCGGGCTGTGGGTCAGCTCGTTGCCGATGGCGGCCGGCTCGCTGCCCATCACGATGTTGAAGACGCCGGCCGGGAAACCGGCGCGCTCGGCCAGTTCGGCCAGCGCCAGGGCGGACAGCGGGGTGTCCTCGGCCGGCTTGACCACCACGGTGCAGCCGGCGGCCAGCGCCGGGGCGACCTTGCGGGTGATCATGGCGTTCGGGAAGTTCCACGGCGTGATCGCCGCGACGACGCCGATGGCCTCCTTCAGCACGACGACGCGCTTGTTGCCGGCGAAGGTCGGGATGACGTCGCCGTAGGCGCGCTTGCCCTCTTCCGCGAACCACTCGATGAAGGACGCGCCATAGACCACCTCGCCACGCGATTCGGTCAGCGGCTTGCCCTGCTCGGCGGTCATCAGCTGGGCCAGATCCTCCTGGGCGGCGAGGATCAGCTCGTACCAGCGGCGCATGATGGCCGCGCGTTCCTTGGCGGTCTTGGCCTTCCACGCCGGCAGGGCGGCGTTGGCGGCGTCGATCGCCTCACGCGTCTCGGCAGCGCCCATGTCGGACACTTCGGCGATGACGGCGCCGGTGGCCGGGTTGGTGACCGGGAAGCTCTTCCCGGAATCGGCCGCGCGCCACGCACCGTTCACGTAGCCCTTGGTTCGGAGAAGGCCCTGGTCGTTCAGCGACAGCATGTTCGATCCGCCCTGGATGAAGGAATGTGGAACCGGCCGGCCGCGCCCGGCGAAAACATCCTTGGCATTCAAGGGTTTCCTGCGCGGGGGCCTGGACCTTGGACAGAAGCCTACCATGTTTAATAAATTAAACAACCCCTGTTTAGCTGTTCATATTCTAATGACGGGGTTGCGCGAATGGGCTATTGCCTAGATCAGGTGAGGAGCAGGAGTCCGGTGATGGAATTCGATGTCGGCGCCAGGTTGAAGCAGATCCGCGAACAGCACGGGCTGTCCCAGCGGGCGCTCGCCCAGCGAGCCGGAGTGACCAACGGCACGATCTCCCTGATCGAGCAGAACCGCAGCAGCCCGTCCGTGTCGTCGCTGCGCAAGGTGCTTCAGGGCATCCCGATGACCTTGGCCGAATTCTTCTCCTCCGACGATTTGCCGCCGCCCGAGCAGATCTTCTTCAAGGGCGGCGAGCTGATCGAACTGGCCGGCGAGCTGAAGGGCACCGTCGGCCAGATTTCCTTCCGTCAGGTCGGCGACCTGCGCAGCCGCAACCTGCAAATCCTCCACGAACGCTACGCCCCCGGCGCCGACACCGGCCGCACCATGCTCCAGCACGAGGGCGAGGAGGGCGGCATCGTCATCAAGGGCCAGATCGAACTGACGGTGGGGGATCGCAAGCAACTGCTCGGCCCCGGGGATGCCTATTTCTTCGACAGCCGCGTCAGTCACCGCTTCCGCAACATCGGCGAAGAGGAGTGCGAACTCATCAGCGCCTGCACGCCGCCCTATCTGTGAGCGGCGTCGGGGAGGAGCGTCAGCCCCTCCCCGTCGACCACTCCCCTACTCCGCGTTCCCCTTCAGCCGCTCGTTGCGCCGGCGCAGGATTTCCAGCGTCGACAGCATGCAGACCGAGATCACCGTCAGCACCACCGCCACCGCGGTGATGGTCGGGCTGATGTTCTCACGGATGCCGCTGAACATCTCTCTGGGCAGGGTGCGCTGCTCGGGTCCGGCGAGGAACAGCACCGTCACCACCTCGTCGAAGCTGGTGGCGAAGGCGAACAGGGCACCAGACGCCAGACCCGGCAGGATCAGCGGCAGGATCACCTTGCGGAAGGTCAGCAGCGGCGGCGCCCCCAGCGAGGCGGCGGCCCGCGCCAGCGTCATGTCGAAGCTCTGCAGGGTGGCCGACACGGTGATGACGACGAAGGGCGTCGCCAGCGCGGTGTGGACCAGGATCAGGCCGAGATAGTTGCCGGTCAGCCCCAGCGGCGCGAAGAAGAAATAGACGCCGACCGCGGTGATGACGACCGGCACCACCATCGGCGACAGCACGATGGCCAACACCAGCGGCTTCCACTTGCTCTTCCACTGGGCCAGCCCCAGCGAGGCCAGCGTGCCCAGCGCCATCGACAGCATGGAGGACGCCACGCCGATGATGACGCTGTTCTTCAGCGCGTTCATCCAGCGGGCCGAGCCGAGGAAATCCTCGTACCAGCGCAGCGACAGGCCGGGCAGCGGATAGGTCAGGTAGGTGCTGGAGCTGAAGGAGAGCGGCACGATCGCCAGGATCGGCGCCATCAGGAAGATGAACACCAGCGTGGCGGCGACCACCGTCGTGATCCAGGCGATGCGCTGGCTGGCGGTCTGGGGAGAGTGGTTCGCGCTCAATTCTTCAGACCTCCCGTCGTCTGGCGGCCGAGCGCCAGCTTGCCGTAGACCACCGCCAGCACCACCGTGGAGAGCAGCAGAACCGCTCCCAGCGCCGAGGCGAGGCCCCAGTTGACCGTTTCCGTCGTGTAGAAGGCGATGAAGGACGAAATCATCTGGTCGGCCGCTCCACCGACCAGCGCCGGCGTGATGTAGTAGCCGATGGCCAGGATGAAGACGAGCAGGCAGCCGGCGCCGATGCCCGGAATGGTCTGCGGCAGGTAGATGCGCAGGAAGGCGGTCGTCGGCGGCGCGCCCAGCGAGGCGGCGGCCCGCATGTAGGCCGGCGAGATGCCGCGCATGACGCTGTAGAGCGGCAGGATCATGAAGGGCAGCAGCACATGGGTCATCGCCATGTAGACGCCGAAGCGGTTGTAGATCAGCCGCAGCGGTTCGTCGATCACGCCCAGCCATTGCAGCGAGCCGTTGACGATGCCCTCGCTCTGCAAAATCACGATCCAGGCGCAGGTGCGCACCAGCAGCGAGGTCCAGAAGGGCAGCAGCACGAAGATCATCAGCAGGTTCGACCGGCCGGTCGGCAGGTTCGCCAGCAGATAGGCGACCGGGAATCCGAGGATCAGGCAGAGCGCCGTGACGCCGAAACCGATGGTGAAGGTGCGGATGAAGACGTCGCGGTAGATCGCCTGATCCGGCGGAGCGGCCACGATGGCGCCATCCGCGTTGCGGGTCAGGTCGACCGCGGCCAGCAGGTAATAGCTGGTGACCGGACCGCTGGCGCTCTTGATCGCCGTCCAGCTCTCGCGCTCGCCCCAGGCCGGGGCGATCTCGATCAGCGTCGCCTTCGCGGTGCCGGGAGCGGGCTGCTCCTTCAGCTTGCGGCCGGTCGACAGCAGCGTCGTGCGGTAGCCGTTGATGATATAGTTCAGCCGCTTGGCCGCGACCGCCAGCGTTCCGGCCTCGCGCGCGGTGCGGATGTCGGCGGCGAGCGCCGCGAAGGCGGCCTCGTCGGGAAGACCCTGGCCGTTCCACTGCTTCAGCGCCGCGACGGTCTGCGGCATCACCTGCGGCACTTCCCAGTCGTCCGCCGACTTCCAGATCATGCCGGCGAGCGGCACGACGAAGGTGAACAGCAGGAAGGCCAGCAGCGGCAGCACCAGACCCAGCGCACGGAACTGCCGGGCCCGCTCGGCCCGTTTCAATCGACGCTTCAACGGCACGTCGGCGCCGGCAACGAATGCGGCTGTCATCGGCATTGTCCTGTTGAGAAGACGCTGAGCCTCAAATTCGGGACTATCCCCTCTCCCCCCCGGGGAGAGGGTTAGGGTGAGGGGGACGCAAGGCGTCCGGTCACCGAAGGGCGGAAAGTGATCCGCCGGAAAGTATAGTGGGGAGGCGCTTATCGGCCCGATGTGTGCCGCAGTGCATCCCCCTCACCCCGACCCTCTCCCGGGGGGAGAGGGGGTTTTCTGGGGTGTCGCTGGGTAAGCTTACTTGGCCGCCCACTTGTTGAAGCGTTCGGTCAGGCGATCGATGTTCTCCAGCCAGAAGTCGGTGTTGATCTCGATCGCGTTCTTCATGTTGTCCGGCGAGGTCGGGAGATCGGCCAGGACCGGCTTCGGCAGCAGCGACGGCGCCTTCTTGTTGGACGTGCCGTAGGCAATGCCTTCGGACAGCTTGGCCTGGTTCTCCGGCTTGCCGACGAAGTTCAGGAACTTGTAGGCGGCGTCCTGGTTCGGGCTGCCCTTCAGGATGACCCAGCTGTCGATGGTGAACAGCGCGCCGTTCCACACCATGCCGAAGTTCTTGCTTTCCTTCTTGTTGGCGGCGTCGATGCGGCCGTTGTAGACCGAGGTCATCGCCACTTCGCCCGAAGCCAGCAGCTGCGGCGGCTGGGCGCCGGCCTTCCACCAGACGATGTCGTTCTTGATGGTGTCGAGCTTCTTGAAGGCGCGGTCGACGCCGGCCTCGGTGCCCAGAACCTTGTAGACGTCGGCCGGAGCCACGCCGTCGGCCATCAGCGCGATCTCCAGCGTGGTCTTGGCGCCCTGGCGCAGGCCGCGCTTGCCCGGATACTTCTTGGTGTCGAAGAAATCGGCCCAGCCCTTCGGCGCGTCCTTCAGCTTGTCCTTGTCGTAGCCAAGCACGAAGTCATAGACGATGGCGCCGACGCCGCAGGCGTTGACGGTGGACGGCAGATAAGCATCCTCGCCGCCGATCTTGGAGTAGTTCAGCTTCTCGTACAGGCCTTCGTCGCAGCCCAGTGCCAGTTCCTCGCTCTCGACCTGGACGACGTCCCAGGTGGAGGCGCCGCCCTGGACCTTGGCGCGCAGGACGCCGACGCCGCCGTCCCAGGATTCGTCGCTCATCGGCGTGCCGGTGGCCTTGAACGGCTCGAAATACACCTTCTTCTGGACGTCCTGATAGGCGCCGCCCCACGACACGACGGTGAGGTCGCGGGCGCTGGCGGCCGATGACAGGGCCGTGAGGGCGGTGAAGGTCGCAGCGAAACCGAGAGCCACCTTAATCTTCGACATGATCCCCGTCCTTATTCGTCGTGGTTGTTGTTGCTGGAAGGCACCCTGGTTCTGAGAACCACGTCCTCAGACCGGATCGAGCGCCCGGCAGTCCTCCGGGCGGAAAGCGATGTAGACGTCCTGGCCCGGCGCCAGACCGGCATAGGAGCCGGCCGGCAGCTTGACCATGAATTCCGGGTTGGCCGGCGTGCTGAGCACCGCCAGCGTGTGGTCGCCGAGATAGATCAGGTCGGTCAGCGTGGCCGGCAGCCGGTTCATCGTGCTGTCGCCGCTGTCGCCGGTTTCGATCGCCACCCGTTCGGGACGGAGCGACAGCGAGGTGCGGTTGCCGGCGCCGCCGATGTTCACCGCCTGCGCCACCACCGAACCGCCGGCATCCAGCGCGACCCGCGCCCAGCCCTGTTCGATATTTTCGACAACGCCGCTCAGAACATTGTTCTCGCCGATGAAGTTGGCGACGAAGCTGTTCACCGGCCGCTCGTACAGCGCATCCGGGCGGTCGATCTGCTGGACGATGCCGTCGTTGAAGACCGCGATGCGGTCGGACATCGTCAGCGCCTCGCCCTGGTCGTGGGTGACGTAGACGACCGTCAGGCCCATCGTCTCGTGCAGGCGCTTGATCTCCAGCTGCATATGCTCGCGCAGGCGCTTGTCCAGGGCCCCCAGCGGCTCGTCCATCAGCACCAGCGCCGGGTTGAAGACCAGGGCGCGGGCGAGCGCCACGCGCTGCTGCTGGCCGCCGGACAGCTGGCCGGGACGGCGGTTGGCGAGGTTGCCGAGCTTGATCATGTCGAGCGCGGCCCTGACCCGCTCCTTGATCTCCGCCTTGGGAACGCCGCGCACCGACAGCGGGAAGGCGACGTTTTCCTCGATCGTCAGGTGGGGGAACAGGGCGTAATTCTGGAAGACCATGCCGATGTCGCGCTTGTGCGGCGGCGTGTTCTTGATCGGCCGGTCGCCGATGAAGATTTCGCCATGGGTCGGCACCTCGAACCCGGCCAGCATCATCAGCGTGGTGGTCTTGCCCGACCCCGACGGCCCCAGCAGCGTCAGGAATTCGCCCTTGCGGATGTCGAGATCGAGGCTTTTCACCACGAGATGCTCGCCATCGTAGGTCTTCTGCACCCCGGTGAAGCGCACCAGGGTCTCTGTCGTCGCGATCATCCCGCCGTCCATCCGTCCGCTCCCGTCACAGGCGACCTCGGGTCCGGGTACGCCACCCCGGTCCGGTCCGTCTTTCTGGCCCTGACGGTAACACGCGTTTAAGAAAATAGACAAGAGGAATGACTATGTTGTGATCAATTCAACGCTTTGCCGATTTTTTGTGCAATTGCGAAGGCGATGCCCACGCTTAGACCGGCAGTGTGCTCCAATCGCGTGCGATTGAGAAGGCCGATGATCGAGATAGCGGACATACGGCGGCGTGAAAATCAGTGTTTGCCATGAAAGCCGGGGCGAATCGCCGCAGGCGATCCGCCCCGCCCGGCTCAGCGCTCCCGACTCATTTCTGCTGGGCGGCCTGGCTGTAGACGAAGCTGTCGAAACCGTTCTCGGCGACGCGGAACCACAGCCGCTCCTGCTCCAGGAAAGGCTTCCAGCCGTCATAGACCTTCTTGAAGCGCGGATTGCTGGCCGCCAGCTTGTCGTAAAATTCAAACGCCGCCTTCTCGCAGGCCTGCATCATGTCGCGCGGGAAGGGACGCAGAATGGCGCCACCGCCGACCAGCCGCTTCAGCGCTGCGGCGTTCAGCGTGTCGTACTTGGCGATCATCCAGCTGTTGGCCTCCCAGCAGGCCTGTTCCAGGATGGTCTGGTAGGATTTCGGCAGCTGTTCCCAGGCCTGGATGTTGAACATCAGCGGGATCTGGGCGGAGCCTTCCCACCAGCCGGGATAGTAGTAGTATTTGGCGACCTTGTGGAAGCCGAGCTTCTCGTCGTCGTAGGGGCCGACGAACTCCGCCGCATCGATGGTGCCGCGTTCCAGCGCCGGATAGATGTCGCCGCCGCCGAGCTGCTGCGGCACGAGGCCGAAAGGCGTCAGGATCTGGCCGACCAGACCGCCGATGCGCATCTTCAGGCCCTTCAGATCCTCCAGGCTCTTGATCTCCTTGCGGAACCAGCCGCCCATCTGGGCGCCGGTGTTGCCGGCCGGGATGTGGTGGATGTTGTAATCCTTGAACACCTCCCGCATCAGCTCCAGCCCGCCGCCATGCATCATCCAGGCGATGTGCTGGCGCGTGTTCAGGCCGAAGGGCATGGCGGTGTCGAAGCAGAAGGTCGGATCCTTGCCGACATAGAAATAGGCCGCCGACTGGCCGCACTCGACCGTGCCGTTCTGCACCGCGTCCAGCACCTGGAGGGCCGGAACGATCTCGCCGGCGGCGAAGGTGCGGATCTGGAAACGGCCGTCGGTGGCGTCGGACACGCGCTTGGCGATGAACTCCGCAGCACCATAGATGGTGTCGAGGCTCTTGGGATAGCTCGACGCCATGCGCCACTTGATTTCGGGCTGGGAGGATTGGGCGATGGCCGGAGCAGCAACGGTAGCCGCAACGGTTCCGGCGGTCCCGGCGGCAAGGCCGGCACCGGCGCTGGTGAGGAACGCACGCCGTTTCATGATGAGGACTCTTCCCGATCTTATGGTTCGTTGGGCAGACATGATAGCGCAACCAACCGTTCGGGGAATCCCCCTTCCATGGGGGCAACACGGATAATGGAGAAGATTCTTGCTGCTGAAACGAAAAATCCAGCCGCAGCGGGCTGGATTTTCGGCGACGCAGCATTATTTGTTGTTTCGATCGCCTTTCAGGCGTTTCCTCCCTAAACTCGGGCCGCGGCTGTATTGCTAGCGGCCTTTTCCTTTTTACGCAATATGCTGAAAGTCAGCGTCGCAAACTTTTTTGGCGAACATACGCCTTGCGCGTGCCGGACACCACGCCACGATCCCTTTTGGGTTGAAAGCGACCGTTGAAGTCGGCGGCTGTGGTTCCGCTTGACCCATTATAAAGGTCAGGGATGATAGAGTGTCTTCACTGATCGTCCCCTCCGGCCCGGGCATGGCCGCCCGAAAGGATCAAGCCACGATGACGGCCGTTGGACAGCCGAGCGGCAACAGCGCCGAAGAAAGCACCAGCATCGCCCAGCGACGCAGCATGCCAGCCCGCCGGCCGGGCCGGATCATCGGCCTGCGGGCCACCGTGGCGGTGACCGTCGCCGTTCTGCTGCTCGGCTCGGCCCTGGTGAAGGGTCTGGTGGTCGGCAACGGCGCGGCCGACGCACTGGCCAAGGAAATCGGCAATACGATGACCGGGATGGCGCAATCGCTGGCCCGGCAGCTCGATTCGACCATGTGGGCGCGCGCCAACCAGATCGCCGCGCTGTCGCGAATCGACGCGCTGAAGGACCCGGCGGTGGCGCAATCGACCATCGACGAACTGAAGCGCCGCGACCCGACCATCGCCTGGATCGGCATGACCGATGTGAACGGCCGGGTGATGGCCGCCTCTAACGGCCTGCTGTTGGGAGCCGACATCTCCAGACGGCCGGTTCATCAGGAAGGCATGAAAGGCCTGTTCATCGGCGACGTCCACGAAGCCGTCGCCCTGAACGGCAAGGTCCCCTATCTGGTCGGCGAGACGCCGAAATTCGTCGATGTGTCCGCCCCGCTGCAAAGGGCGGACGGCACCACGGTCGGCGTGCTGGCCGCCCATTACAGCTGGGAATGGGCCCATGCCTCGATCCGCCAGCTGGTCGAGCCGCTGGCCGACCGCAAGGGGCTCACGCTCTATATCCTGTCGGCCGACGGCACCGTGCTGATCGGCCCCGATTCGGCCGTCGGCAAGCCGCTGCCGGTGCCGATGCTGACCGCCGGACTGCGCGACGGCTGGAGCCGCGAGGTCTGGCCCGACGGCGTCACCTATGTGACCGGCGTCGCCCACGGCAAGGGATTGCACGATTATGCCGGGCTGGGCTGGACCGTCGTCGCCCGCCAGCCGGCCGACATCGTCTATGCCGAAACCAACCGCCTGCGCGTGATGATCATCGGGTCCGGCGCGCTGCTGGCCCTGCTGTTCAGCGTGATCGGCTGGGTCGCCGCCGGCCGCATCGCCCGCCCGCTGGGCGCCATCGCCGACGCCGCCGAGCGGATCGGCAAGGGCGAGCGCGGCATGGCGATCCCCGATGTCGGCGGTGCGGCGGAGATCCGCCGGCTGTCGGTGGCGCTGCGGGAGATGGTCGACAGCCTGACCAACAAGGACGCCGCCCTGATGCGGCTGGAGGACATCGCCTACGAGGACCGGCTGACCGCCCTGCCCAACCGGCGCTATTTCGAGCAGTATGTCGAGGCGTCGACCGGCGCCGGCGGCGGGTCGGCGACGGTGATGTACATCGATCTCGACGGGTTCAAGCCGGTGAACGACCGGCTTGGCCACGATGCCGGCGACGTCGTTCTGCGCCAGATCGGCGGTCGCCTCGCCAGCATCTTCCGCGACGACGACGTGGTCGCCCGGCTGGGCGGCGACGAATTCGCCGCGGTGCTGCCGCGCCGCGCCGGGCGCCCGGCCCCCGACATGGAGGAGCTGGCCGCCCGCATCATCGCCACCGTCAACGAACCGGTGTCGTTCAACGGCGATGTCGTACGGGTCGGCTGCTCCATCGGCATCGCCTCCTGGCCGGAGGACGACAGCGACATGGCGACGGTGATGCGCCACGCCGACGCCGCGCTCTACAAGGCCAAGCGCGACGGGCGCAACCGCGCGGTGCGCTGGGTGCGGGCAGCGATGGGGGTGGGCGGATAGTGGGGGTCTGACGTCCCTTACAGCCCCCGCACCATCGCGTTCATGAAGCCCAGCTTCTCGATCACCGCCGCCGACAGGATGAAGGGGTAGAGGTCCGGCTGGCCCATGCTGCGGTTCAGGCTGTTCACCGCATAGGTCAGCGGCAGCCAGGGATGGATCAGATCCTCGATCCGCCTTGCCTTGTGGGGGTTGAAATCGACCTCCGCCTCCAACTCCGCCCCTTCGGTGATGCGGGGGCGGATCTTGAGACCGAAGGCGCGGGCGGTTTCCAGCGTGTCGACGATGTGCAGGTAATGCGCCCAGGTTTCGGCGAAATCCTCCCACGGGTGGGCGGTGGCATATGTGCTGACGAAGCCGGCTTGCCAGTCGGCCGGGGCGCCGTTCGCATAGTGGCGTTTCAGCGCCTCGCCGTAATCCTGCCGTTCGTCGCCGAACAGGGCGCGGAAGCGCTCCAGCAGGGCCGGATCGTCGCGCACCAGCCGGTCCCAGATGTAATGGCCGCTCTCATGCCGGAAATGGCCGAGCAGCGTGCGGTAGGGCTCGCCCATCTCGGTACGGCGCTTCTCGCGCTCGGCATCGTCGGCCTCGGCGACGTTGATGGTGATCAGGCCGTTGGCATGGCCGGTCAGCACCGGCGTCACCGTGCCGTCGGGAGCCACCGTGTCGGACAGGAAGTCGAAGGCAAGCCCCCCCTCCGGATTCTCGATCCGGGTCTGCAAGGGCAGCTTCAGGTTGGTCAGCGTGTAGAACAGGTGGTGCTTGGCCAGTTCCAGCCTGCGCCAGCGCGTCAGGTTGTCGGTATCGGACAGATCGGGGATGATGTGGTTGTGTCGGCAGGCGGCGCAGTGGGTGTCGGCGGTGTCGGCCGGCAGCATCCAGTTGCAGGCGTCGAGATCCGCGTTCGCACAGAATTTGTAGAGCGGCTCGCTGGTGGCGAGCGCGCTCCACACCCCGTCATGGTCGGTGGGGTCGATCGCCGACAGCGTCCCCGCATCCGGCAGATAGCCCAGCCGGTAGCCGCAGCGCTCGCACAGCGTGTTCTCGAAATAGAGCGGCTGGCGGCAGTTCTGGCATTCAAAGAGTTTCATGATGGGGATTCCGGGGCCGGGGGATCTCCTCTCCCCCCGGGGAGAGGGGGAGTTGGGTGTCGGTTCAGGTGGGCTTTTTCATGTCAGGCTTAGCCGCAGCCGCCGCTTCCACCTTTTCCGGCTCCTTCGTCTCCGCAGGTTCCACCGGTTCCTCGGCCTTCTCCTGGTCCGTACTCTCCTCGCCAAAGGACAGCGTCGGGCTTTCGGCGACGTTGCGCAGGGCGCGGGCGGCGCGGCGAAGCGCAAAGGAGGTCTTTCCCTCCGGTTCCAGCGCCAGCAGCAGCAGCGAGCGGCCGGTCACCATATAGCCCTCGCTGGTGTTGACGCGCGGCACCTCGTCCGGGTCGGTCAGGTTGGTGTCGACCAGACAGCGCCAGACGCTGCCGCCGGTCACCTCCGGCAGGGTAAACTCCACCACGTCATGGTGGGAGTTGATGACCAGCAAAAGCGTGGCGTCCATCGCCGGGCGCTTGATGCCGCTGGCCTGGGCGCGGCCGTCCAGCAGCATGCCCAGGCAGCGGGCGTTGCCGTCATGCCAGTGGCTCTCCTCCATCTCGTCGCCGGCGGGGGTCAGCCAGGTGACGTCCTTCACGTCGAACTCGGCGTTGTACTCGCCCGACAGGAAACGGCCGCGGCGCAGCATGGGGAAGGACTGGCGCACCGCCACCACGCGGCGGACGAACTCGATCAGGGCCTGACCGTCCTCGTCGATGTCGTCCCAGTTCAGCCACGCCGTCTCGTTGTCCTGGCAATAGGCGTTGTTGTTGCCGTGCTGGGTGTTGCCGAACTCGTCGCCGGCCAGCAGCATCGGCGATCCCTGCGACAGCAGCAGCGTCGCCAGCAGGTTGCGCTTCTGGCGTTCGCGGAGCGCCTTGATCTCCGGATCGTCGGTCGGCCCCTCCGCCCCATGGTTCCAGGACAGATTGTGGGAGTGGCCGTCGTTGTTGCCCTCGCCGTTCGCCTCGTTGTGCTTGTCGTTGTAGGAGACGAGGTCGTTCAGTGTGTAGCCGTCATGGGCGGTGATGAAGTTCACGCTGGCCCAGGGCTTGCGCCCGCGCTTGTCGAAGACGTCGGCCGAGCCGCAGAGCCGCGGCGCCACCTCCGGCAGCTTGCCCTCGTCGCCCTTCCAGAAGGCGCGGACGGTGTCGCGGAACTTGTCGTTCCACTCCGCCCAGCCCGGCGGGAAGTTGCCGACCTGATAGCCGCCGGGGCCGCAGTCCCATGGCTCGGCGATCAGCTTGACGCTGTTCAGGATCGGGTCCTGCAGGCAGCTGTCGAGGAAGCCGCCGCCCTCGTCGAAGCCGTAGGGCTCGCGGCCGAGGATGGTGGCGAGGTCGAAGCGGAAGCCGTCGACATGCATCTCCGTCGCCCAATAGCGCAGGCTGTCGGTGACCATCTGCAGGACGCGCGGATGGCTGAGATTGACGGTGTTCCCGGTCCCCGTCTCGTTGATGTAATAGCGCTTCCGGTCCGGGATCAGGCGGTAGTAGGAGGCGTTGTCGATGCCCTTGAAGGACAGGGTCGGTCCGCGCTCGTTGCCCTCGGCGGTGTGGTTGTAGACGACGTCGAGGATCACCTCCAGCCCGGCATTGTGGAGATGGGCGACCATCTCCTTGAATTCCTTGATGGCGTTGCCCGATGCCGCATAGCGCGGCTCCGGCGCGAAGAAGCCGATGGAGTTGTAGCCCCAGTAATTGGCGAGCTTCTTATCGACCAGATGCTGGTCCTGGACGAAGGCATGGACCGGCAGCAACTCCACCGCGGTGACGCCGAGCGAGCTGATGTAGTCGACCACCTCCTTCACCGCCATGCCGCCATAGGTGCCGCGCAGGCTGTCGGGCACCGCCGGATGCAGCCTGGTGAAGCCCTTCACATGGGTTTCGTAGAAGATGGTGCGGTCCCAGGCGGTGCCCGGTTTGAGATCGCGGCCCCAGGTGAAGGCCGGGTCGATCACCTTGCATTTCGGCATGAAGGGCGCGCTGTCGCGCTCGTCATAGGTCAGGTCGTCGCCCGATTCCATCACATAGCCGAAATGGGCCGGGTTCCAGCGGATCTCGCCGACCAGCTCCTTGGCGTAGGGGTCGAGCAGCAGCTTGTTGGGGTTGAAGCGGTGACCGTTCTCCGGCTCGTAGGGGCCATGGACGCGGTAGCCGTAGAGCAGGCCGGGACGGGCGTCGGGCAGATAGCCGTGCCAGATCTCGTTGGTGAATTCGGGAAGCTCGATGCGCTCAAGCTCCTCCTCGCCATTTTCATCGAACAGACACAGTTCGACCCTGGTCGCATGGGCGGAAAACAAGGCGAAGTTGACGCCGAGCCCGTCCCATGTCGCTCCCAGCGGAAAGGGCAATCCTTCACCTAGCCGCGTCGCCTGTTTCAGGATGTTTGCCATGGTCGCCCGTTTCTCCGCCTGGATCGAATGTCACGCTCGTCCCTCTGGACAGTGAGGAGCACGAGCCGAGCCTTCAACCCGGCCGATGGGCGCTTGTTCCTTCCTCCGTCACTCACCCCTTTGGGCTAGGACGGATTGCGTGCCCGGCGGCAGGGTGCGGCGCAGCAGGGCCGCCAGATCGCGCAGGCCGCGGTCGCGCGGATCGCTGACCCGCCAGACCAGCCCAACGACACGGCCGGGTGCAGGAGCGGCATCGGCCGATCCGCCGAAGGGACGATACTCCACCAGCCCGCCGACGGTGGCGGGACGGCCGTCCTCCCCGGTCGCCGCCAGCAGCGGCATCAGCGTGCAGCCCGCCCCGGCCGCCACCATGTGGCGCAGCGTCTCCAGCCCGGTGGCATGGACACCGCCGCCGCGCGCGCTGAGGCCGCAGGCGGCCAGCGCCTGATCGCGCAGGCAGTGCCCCTCCTCCAGCAGCAGAAGCTCCGCCGGATCGAGATCGTTCAGGGAGAGGGTGGGCGTGGCGCACAGCCGGTGGCCGGCGGGGTGGGCGAGCAGGAAGGGCTCGAAGAACAGCGGTTCGGCGACCAGCCCGTCGCTCTCCACCGGCAGGGCCAGCAGCACGGCGTCGAGCCGGCCGTCGCGCAGCTCCTCCAGCAGGGTTTCGGTGCGGCCCTCCGACAGGATCAGGGTCAGGTCGGGCCAGCCGTTGCGCAGCGGCGACAGGATGTGCGGGAACAGGTAGGGCCCCAGCGTCTGGATCGCCGCCAGCCGGAGCCGGCCGGTCAGCCCGCCGTCCGACCCGTCGGCCAGCGACAGCAGGCGGCGCGCCTCCTCCAGCACCACGCGGGCCTGGGCGACGACGGCCTCGCCGCGCGGGGTCAGCAGGACCTTGCGGCTGGTCCGCTCGAACAGGGCGAGGCCGAGGCCCTCCTCCAGCTTGCGGATCTGGGCGCTGAGCGAGGGCTGGCTGACCGCGCAGCGTTCGGCGGCGCGGCCGAAATGGCGCAGTTCGGCGACGGCGACGACATACTCAAGGTCACGCAGGGACAGGCCGGAGAGATTCATAGGCGGCGCCTATTGGTTCATTTCCTTCTATGTCTTGGATATATCGTTCAAGACGCCGGATAACCAGGGGCGAGACAATAACGCCACATCGAGCGACACCGCCTTCTGAGAGGATGACCCGGATGAGCACCCTGACCACCAGCTTCGGCCAGCCCGTTCCCGACAACCAGAATTCGCTGAGCGCCGGGCCGCGCGGTCCGCTGCTTCTGCAGGATTTCCACCTGATCGAGAAGCTGGCCCACTTCAACCGTGAACGCATTCCGGAACGCGTGGTCCATGCCAAGGGCGCCGGCGCCTACGGCACCTTCCGCGTCACCCGCGACGTGACGCCGTGGACGAAGGCCGCCTTCCTGTCGGCGGTGGGCAAGGAGACCGGCGTCTTCCTGCGCTTCTCCACCGTCGGCGGCGAGAAGGGCTCCGCCGATGCCGAGCGCGATCCGCGCGGCTTCGCGGTGAAGTTCTATACCGAGGAAGGCAACTACGATCTGGTCGGCAACAACACGCCGGTCTTCTTCCTGCGTGATCCGCTGAAGTTCCCCGACTTCATCCACACCCAGAAGCGCAACCCGGCCACCAACCTGAAGGACCCCATCGCGATGTGGGACTTCTTCTCGCTGTCGCCGGAGACGATGCACCAGCTGACCATCCTGTTCAGCGACCGCGGCACCCCGCGCGGCTATCGCCATATGGACGGCTTCGGCAGCCACACCTTCTCGTGGATCAACGCGGCGAACGAGCGCTTCTGGGTCAAGTACCACTTCAAGACCCGCCAGGGGATCCAGAACTTCACCGCCGAGCAGGCGGTGACGATGGCCGGCATCGACCCCGACCACGCCACCCGCGACCTCTACGCCTCGATCGAGGACGGCGACTTCCCGGCTTGGACCGTCTCGGTGCAGATCATGCCGGAGGCCGAGGCCGACGGCTACCGCATCAACCCGTTCGACCTGACCAAGGTGTGGCCGCATGCCGATTACCCGCTGATCGAGATCGGCGAGCTGGTGCTGAACCGCAATCCGGAGAATTTCTTCGCCGAGACCGAGCAGTCCGCCTTCAGCCCGGCCAGCGTGGTGCCCGGCATCTCCTTCAGCCCCGACAAGATGCTGCAGGGCCGGCTGTTCGCCTATGCCGACGCCCACCGCTACCGTCTGGGCGGCAACTATGCGCAGATCCCGGTGAACAAGCCGCAGGGCTGCCCGGTCCACAACTACCAGCGCGACGGCGCCATGCGCACCGACGGCAATGGCGGCGGCCGCCCGAACTACGAGCCGAACAGCTTCGGCGGCCCGGCCCAGACCGGTGTCGCGAGCGAGCCGCCGCTGCGCATCAGCGGCGACGCCGCCCACTATGACCACCGCGAGGGCAACGACGACTACGCCCAGGCCGGCGCGCTGTTCCGCCTGATCGGCGCGGAGGCACAGGAGCGGCTGATGGACAACATCGCCGGCACGCTGGGCAAGGCCCCGCTGTTCATCCAGCAGCGCCAGCTGAAGCACTTCCTGGCCGCCGACCCGGCCTATGGCGAGGGGGTAGCCAAGCGGCTGGGCCTGACCGTGGCGCAAGCCGCCGAGTAGCCTGAGCGTGACGTGAGGTTCCCGGCCCTTCCGCGGCTTTGCGGTGTGGCCGGGTTCGAGATGCCGTGCCCGTCCCCCCGGGCTGCGGCATGACTGCCGGCATCCAGCCGCGCATTTCCCCGACTGACTTGCAGCCCTCTTCCCGGTGACGGGGAGAGGGCTTTTTTTCTTGATCAGACCACTCTCCTTCCCCATCCAAACGGTGTGATCCCCGCTTGGGGGCAGACAAGGTGGCGGTCGGCGTCCTAAAGTCCGCCTTCAGCGCGACAGCTTCGATGACGGAATGGGACGGGACCGCGACACTGACAAACCCAAGGGAGACCAATCCAGTGGGGAACGATCAACCAGCGCCTTGACCGGCAAGGGGCTGGATACCCTGCTGGCGGCGGCGGAAACGCTGCCGCATGCGCCGGAGGATGCCTGGCGGCTCGACCTGCTGCGGGTGGCGCTGCGCATCGCCCGCTCCACCGAGGATATCGTCGACCTCGAACGCGCCAACCTCGCCTTCAAGGCGCTGCCGCGCCGGCTGCGCACCCCGCTGGTCGACCGCGCCGCCCTGCTGGCCCGGCGTGAGGCGGAGCGCGCCCAGATGGCCGAGGAACCGGAGGAGCAGCCGAAGTCCGGCGGGCTGCTGGGCGGGCTGTTCGGACGTGGCGGCGGGCGGCCGAGCCGCAAGACCGCCAAGGAACGGCTGCTGCGCGAACTGGCGACCCGGCGCGATCCGGACGATGATCGCGAAATCTGATGGCCCCCGGATCGCATCGCCGGACGGCAGATGACCGGACGGCCGCTTGCGCGTCCGAAGGACTCATCCGCGCCCTCCCCCTCCGCGTTCTCCGGCCGGGCAGAAGGTCACAGTCGGGACGGTTTACGGCGGGCCGGGAATGTGCAAAGGTCGCTACCTCCCAATTGGGCTTATCCAAAAGATCGAACTGAACGATGACCGGGGGTTCCGTGCGTCGCCTGAAGCCGTTGCTGACCTGCGCCGCCTTGACCGCCCTGCTGAGCGCCTGCGCCAGCGGCGGCGGCTCGCATCGCGTTGCCTCTCCGGAGGAGATCGACGCCCATGTCGCGGAGGCATCCAAACGGTTCGACATGCCGGAGCTGTGGATCCGCGAGGTCATCCGCCAGGAGAGCGGCGGGCGCACCACCGTCAACGGCAAGCCGATCGTCAGCAAGGCCGGCGCCATGGGCCTGATGCAGGTGATGCCCGCGACCTACGACGAGATGCGGCGCAAGCACAATCTGGGATCCGACCCCTTCGACCCGCATGACAACATCATCGCCGGCACCGCCTATCTGCGCGAGATGTACAATCTGTTCGGCGCGCCGGGTTTCCTCGGTGCCTACAATTGCGGGCCGGGCTGCTATGGCGACTATCTGGCCGGCAAGCGCAGCCTGCCGGGCGAGACCAGGCGCTACATCGCGTCGGTCGGCCCGCGGCTGAACCGCACCCCGGCCCCCAACGGCGCCGACATCGTGCTGGTCAGCGCCCCGCCTTCCACCTCGACCGATTCGCCGCCGGATTACGGTTCGCCCTATGCCCGGCCATCCTCCTCCTACTCGGCGCCGCCGGCAGCAGCGGCGCCCGCTTACACGGCGCCCGCCGAGACCGGCCGCCCGGTGCCGAGCCGGGCGCCCATCGCCGTTGCCGCCCTGCCCGCTCCGGCACAGTCCGCCCAGGCCGTGCGCGTGGTGGCGCCCGACACCTCGACGCCCGACGCTCCGGCACCGCGGCCGGTGGCGACGATGGCGGGTGCCGCGACCGCCGGCGGCGGGGTGTGGACGGTGCAGCTCGGCGCCTTCCGCTCGCCCGACGACAGCCAGCGCGTCATCGACCGCGCCCGCAGCACCATGCCGATGCTGTCACGCTCGCAACGGATCGTGCAGGCGGTGGACACCCAGACCGGGCCGCTCTACCGCGCCCGGCTGTCCGGCCTGTCGCAGCAGGATGCGGCCAGCGCCTGCAACGGGCTGGTCAACCAGGGCATGGCCTGCTTCGTGGTGGCGCCGGGGGCCTGACCGGCCCCCGGACAAACAGCGGTCAGCCTTCGCTGACGCGGCGGCAGCGGCGCTTGATGAGGGACAGCGCCTCTTCCGCTCGGTCGCCGGTCAGGTCGAAGCTCCGTTCGTCCAGCAGCACGCCGTCGGAGTTGTAGGCGCGCAGCTGCAAGCCTTCCGGACCCTCGCTCACCGTCACGTCGAGAACACCGTCGCCGGTCTCGTTGCCGGCGATGTCGAGGAAGTCGTTGACCTCGTCGAAGTTGGCATCCACCTCGTCCGGCCAGACGCCCTCGGCGGTAAAGTCCAGCAGGTCGTTCAGCCCGCCGACCGGCTCGCAGCGCTTGACCCGCGGGTCGGCGGCGGCGACCGCCTCGGCGAAGGCGGCCATCGACTGGCGGATGCGCTCCTGCTCGATCGGGTCGATCTCCATCTCCTGCCCTTCGCCGGCGAAGCCGAGGTTGAGCGGATCGGGCATCGCCTCGCCGTCCTGCTCGGCATCCTCCTCGATCACCAGACCGACGACGCTGACGAGGCGGATGCCGGTGTCGTCGGCGGAAGCGACCAGATCCTGTTCGCGCACGAAGGTCTCCGCCGCCTGGGTCGAGTCGATCAGGCGCCGCAGCAGGGTGCGGCGGTCGGCAGCCTCCAGATAGGACAGCGGTTCCGGGTCCAGCCACAGCGGCAGCAGCCGCATGTCGGTCGCCTTCTCCAGCAGCCCGGCCGAATCGAGCGCGCGTTCGATGGTGTCGACCGACGGCGGCTCGTCCAGCCGGCCGTCGACCTCCAGCGCCAGCCAGAACAGGGTCGACAGGGTCGGGTCGCCATGCTCGTCGGTGCTCTGCGCCGTTTCGGAGAAGGCCTCGACCTCATCCATGAAGTCGTAGCCCTCCTCCTCGCGCAGCTTGCCGACCGCGGCTTCGATCACGCCCTGGCGATTGGTGTCCAGAACCTCGTCCAGCAGGGCGCCGAAGCGTTCGTCGTTGTTGCGCCACAGCCGGACCAGCCGGTCGGCCGGCGTCCCGCTGAACTGGCCGCCCTTGCCGTTGACTCCGTCCTTCTTCGCCATGATGCGCCCGTTCCTTTCTGAATTCGCTCGTCCGGTCGGCGTGACCATAGGAGCGCCGCGCCGTCCTGTCGACCGCGATATGGTGACGGACAACCCGGCGGGGAGTGGTGCCCCGCGCAGCCCGGCAGCGACGATTGGCCCCTTCCGTCCGGACGGGAAAGGGGTAGGATTCCCGGTGTCCTCCACTCGGGTGAGCCGCCATGGCCGAACGTCCGGTTTTTCCCAAAGACTTCCTGTGGGGCGCCTCCACCTCCGCCTATCAGATCGAGGGCGGGGCCGAGGCCGACGGGCGGGCGCCCAGCATCTGGGACAGCTTCTGCAAGTTGAAGGGCCGGGTCGACAATGGTGACAGCGGCGACGTCGCCTGCGACCACTACCACCGGATGCCGCAGGATGTCGACCTGATGGCGGAGCTGGGCCTGCAGGCCTACCGCTTCTCCGTTTCCTGGCCACGGGTGCTGCCGCGCGGGCGGGGGGCGCCGAACGAAGCAGGGCTGGATTTCTACGACCGGCTGATCGACCGGCTGCTGGACAAGGGGATCGAGCCCTGGCTGTGCCTCTATCACTGGGATCTGCCGCAGGCCTTGCAGGATCTGGGCGGCTGGAGCAGCCGCGACAGCATCGGCTGGTTCGAGGATTACGCCGCCCTCTGCGCCCGGCGCTATGGCGACCGGGTCAAGCGCTGGGCCACCTTCAACGAGTTCTCGGTCTTCACCCTGTTCGGCTGGGCCTTCGGCTGGGGAGCGCCCAGCATCGCCGACCGCGCCACCCATTTGAAGGTGATCCACCACGTCAACCTCGCCCACGGCGCCGGGGTGGACGTGCTGCGCGCCCTGGTGCCCGATGCCTCCATCGGTGCGGTGCACAGCGTGCAGCCGATGCGGCCGGAGACCGACAAACCTGAGGATGTCGAGGCGGCGGCCCTGTTCGACGAGCATTGGAACCGCGCCTTTCCCGACGCGCAGCTGCTGGCCCATTACCCGCGCCGCATCGCCGAGGCGATCGAGCCCTATGTCCAGCCCGGCGACATGGCGCGCATCGCCCGGCCGGTGGACTGGTTCGGGCTGAACCATTACGCCCCGGTCTATGGCCGCCGGGACGACAGCCTGATCTGGGGCTTCGGTTTCGGCTCGCCGCCGCCGGGGATGAAGCGGACGGCCATCGACTGGCCCTATGACCCCGGCTGCTTCCGCGACACGCTTGTCGACCTGACCCGCCGCTACCGTCTGCCGATCTACGTCACCGAGAACGGCTATGGCACCAAGGCGGCGGAGACGCCGGACGCCGAGGGTCGCGTGATGGATGCGGAGCGTCTCGCTTACCTTCAGGCCTACATCGCGGCGATGGCGGAGGCGACGGGGTTGGGGGCCGACGTGCGCGGCTATTTCGTCTGGTCGCTGCTGGACAATTTTGAATGGGGCGGCGGCTACGGCACCCGGTTCGGGATCGTCCGGGTCGATTTTGAAACCCAGGCGCGTATCCCGAAGGAATCCGCGCGCTGGTATTCGGATCTGATCCGGGGGATGTGAGGGAAATGAGCGACCGATCCCCTCACCCCGACCCTCTCCCCAGGGGGGAGAGGGGGATATCACGCTCCCCCCTCGCGCTTACTTCAAAAACGGCAGGTTCAGCCCCTGCTCCTTGGCACACTCGATGGCGATGTCATAGCCGGCGTCGGCATGGCGCATCACGCCGGTGGCCGGGTCGTTCCACAGCACGCGCTCGACCCGCTTGGCCGCCGCGTCGCTGCCGTCGCAGACGATGACCATGCCCGAATGCTGCGAGAAGCCCATGCCGACGCCGCCGCCATGGTGCAGGCTGACCCAGGTCGCCCCGCTGGCGGTGTTCAGCAGCGCGTTCAGCAGCGGCCAGTCCGACACAGCGTCGGTGCCGTCCTTCATCGCCTCGGTCTCGCGGTTCGGGCTGGCGACCGAGCCGCTGTCGAGATGATCGCGGCCGATGACGATGGGGGCCTTCAGCTCGCCCGACTTCACCATCTCGTTGAAGGCGAGGCCGAGACGGTGGCGCTGTCCCAGCCCGACCCAGCAGATACGCGCCGGCAGGCCCTGGAACTGGATGCGCTTGGCTGCCATGTCGAGCCAGTTGTGCAGGTGCGGATCGTCGGGGATCAGCTCCTTCACCTTGGCGTCGGTCTTGCGGATGTCCTCCGGATCGCCGGACAGCGCCGCCCAGCGGAACGGGCCGATGCCGCGGCAGAACAGCGGGCGGATATAGGCGGGGACGAAGCCGGGGAAGTCGAAGGCGTTCTCCAGCCCCTCCTCCATCGCCATCTGGCGGATGTTGTTGCCGTAATCGACGGTCGGGATGCCCATGGCATGGAAGGCCAGCATGGCTTCCACCTGCACCCGCATCGACTTGCGCGCGGCGGCGGCGACGGCGGCCGGCTGGCTTTCGCGGGCACTCTCCCACTCCTCCAGCGTCCAGCCCTGCGGCAGGTAGCCGTTCACCGGATCATGGGCCGAGGTCTGGTCGGTGACGATGTGCGGCCGGGCCTTGATGTCGGTCTCGGCGCGGCGCGCCAGTTCGGGGAAGATGTCGGCGGCGTTGCCGAGCAGGCCGACCGAGATCGCCTCGCCCTTGGCACAGGCCTCGTTGATCCAGGCCAGCGCCTCGTCCAAATCGGCGGTGTGGCGGTCGAGATAGCCGGTGCGGATGCGCATCTCGATGCTGCTGGGGCGGCATTCCACCGCCAGCATGCAGGCGCCGGCCATCGTCGCGGCCAGCGGCTGCGCCCCGCCCATGCCGCCGAGGCCGCCGGTCAGGATCCACTTGCCCTTCAGGTCGCCGTTGTAATGCTGGCGCCCGGCCTCGACGAAGGTCTCGTAGGTGCCCTGCACGATGCCCTGGCTGCCGATGTAGATCCAGCTGCCGGCGGTCATCTGGCCGTACATCGCCAGACCCTTGCGGTCCAGCTCGTTGAAATGCTCCCAGGTCGCCCAGCGCGGCACGAGGTTGGAGTTGGCGATCAGCACGCGCGGGGCGTCGGCATGGGTGCGGAAGACGCCGACCGGCTTGCCCGACTGGACCAGCAGGGTCTCGTCGTCGTTCAGCGTCTTCAGCGTCGAGACGATGCGGTCGAAGCTCTCCCAGTCGCGGGCGGCGCGGCCGATGCCGCCATAGACGACCAGCTCCTGCGGCCGCTCCGCCACGTCGGGATCGAGGTTGTTCATCAGCATGCGCATCGGCGCCTCGGCGAGCCAGCTCTTGCAGCTCAGTTCGGGGCCGTGCGGGGCACGGATGACGCGCTGGTTGTCGAGGCGGGATGACATCTGGTGATGGCTCCTGATGGGAGGGATGTGCTTTTCGAGATTTTGCTTTGTCAGGCAGGCGGCAGTTGGAACCGCGCCCCCAGCCGGTAGCGGCTGCCGGGATGCACCAGCATCGCGACGGTGACGACGCGGCCCTGCACCCAGGTGCGGCGGGTGACGCGCAGGCAGGGCTCGGTGACGGGAATGTCGAGCAGGCGGGCGATCTCCGCCGTCGGCGACACCGCTTCGATGACGTGCTCGACCTGCGGCGAGGATTCCAGCCGGATCAGGTACTCGCCCGGCGTCTGGCGGGTGAAGTCCTGGTCCAGATAGTCGGGCGCCACAGCCGGGTTGACCCAGCGTTCCTCCAGCTGGACCGGCACGTCGCTTTCGCTGTGGACGACGATGGAGTGGAACAGCCTCGCCCCCACCGGCAGGTTGAAGCGGCGGGCCAGCCCGGCATCGGCAGCAACCGCGAGCAATTGCTCCACCCGGCAGGAATGGACGTTGCCGCGCTCGGCGATCTCGTCGGCGATGCTGCGCAGTTCCACCACGTCGGTGCTGGGCGGCCGTTCGGCGACAAAGGTGCCCAGCCCCTGGACCCGGGTCAGCAGCCCTTCGTCGGTCAGGTCGCGCAGCGCGCGGTGGACCGTCATGCGGCTGACCGAGAATTCCTCAAGCAGCTTGTGCTCGGATGGGATCTGGAAGCCTTCGGGCCAGTCGCCGGAGCTGATCCGGCGGCGGATGGCCTCCTTGATCTGGGCGTAGCGCGGCTGGGCGGTGGAGATGGTGTCGCTCATGCGGCCTCCGCTTCGATGCGCGGCTTGCGGACCACACCGCCATTCACCACCGCCATGCAGGGGTTGAGGCCGATGGCGTAGGCCAGTTCCGCCGGATGCTCGATGCGCCAGACCGCCAGATCGGCACGCTTGCCCGGCGCGATCACACCGCGGTCGTCGAGGCCCAGCGCCTTCGCCGCATGGCGGGTGATGCCGGCCAGCGCCTCCGCCGGGGTCAGCCGGAAGAAGGTGCAGCCCATCGACAGCATCAGCAGCAGCGAGGTCACCGGCGAGGTGCCGGGGTTGTTGTCGGTGGACAGCGCCATCGGCACGCCATGGCGGCGCAGCAGATCGATGGGCGGCAGCCTGGTCTCGCGCAGGGCATAGAAGGCGCCGGGCAACAGAACCGCCACCGTGCCGGCCTTGGCCATGGCGGCGACGCCGTCCTCGTCGAGATGCTCGATGTGATCGGCCGACAGCCCGCCGAACTCGGCCACCAGACGGGCGCCGCCCAGGTTGCTGAGTTGCTCGGCATGCAGCTTCACCGGCAGGCCGAGCAACTTCGCCGTCTCGAACACCCGGCGGGTCTGGGCGACGGAGAAGCCGATCCCCTCGCAGAAGGCGTCCACCGCATCGGCGAGGCCCGCTTCGGCGATGGCCGGCAGCGTCTCGGCGCAGATACGGTCGATGTAGCCGTCCGCGTTGCCCTTGAATTCGGGCGGCAGGGCGTGGGCGCCGAGATAGGTGGTTCGCACCTCCACCGGGCGGACCTGGGCCAGCCGGCGGGCGACGCAGAGCATGCGCGTCTCGGTTTCGGTGTCGAGCCCGTAGCCGGACTTCACCTCCACCGTCGTCACGCCCTCGGCCAGCAGGCTGTCCAGCCGCGGCAGGCTGGCGGCCAGAAGCTGGTCCTCGCTGGCGGCGCGGGTGGCGGTGACGGTGGACAGGATGCCGCCGCCGGCCCGCGCGATCTCCTCATAGCTGGCGCCGTTCAGCCGCATCTCGAACTCGCGGGCGCGGTTGCCGCCATGGACGAGGTGGGTGTGGCAGTCGATCAGGCCGGGAGTCATCCAGCCGCCCTGCCCTGAATGAACCTCGGTCGCCAGCGCGTCCGGCGCATCGGTCAGGTCGACGCGGCGGCCGACGAAGGCGATGCGTCCGTCCTTGATGCCCACCGCCGCGTCGGCGATGGCGCCATAGCCGTCGTCGCCGCTCATGGTGGCAACGGACAGGTCGATCCACAGGGAATCCCACGGCGCGCTGGTCGGCATCGGTTCGAATCCTTCTACTCGGTCCAGTCCCCTCTCCCCCCCGGGGAGAGGGTTAGGGTGAGGGGGATGCGTGGCGGCCCGTCGACAAAAATCCATCCTGTGCGTCCCCCTCACCCCAGCCCTCTCCCCGAGGGGAGAGGGAGATTAGCCCAGGCTTGGGAGAGGCACGCTAACGAAAGAAGGCTCTTGGCAGCAAGTTGCCTATACTTGTATAGTGTTGTCTATAATAGCGAGGGCGCCCTCATGAGCAACCTGTTTTTTGCCTCGGCGCTGCTGCCGGACGGCTGGGCGGAGGATGTGCTGGTCACGGTGGACGAGCGCGGCCGGATCGTCTCGGCAACGCCCGGCGCCGCCTGCCCGGCCGATGCGGAGCGCTTTGCCGGGGCGGCGGTCGCCGGCATCGCCAACCTGCACTCCCACGCCCACCAGCGCGCCATCGCCGGGATGGGCGAATCCTCCGGCGAGGGCTCCGACAGTTTCTGGAGCTGGCGAGAGGTGATGTACCACGCGCTCGACCGCATGGATCCGGAGGATTTCGAGGCGGTTGCCGCCCAGCTCTATGTCGAGACGCTGAAGGCCGGCTTCACTGCCATCGCCGAATTCCATTACCTGCACCATGACCGCGACGGCAGCGCCTACGCCGACCCGGCGGAGATGAGCCACCGCGCCATTGCCGCCGCGCGTGCCGTCGGCCTGCCGATCACGCTGCTGCCGGTTCTGTACAATGCATCGGGCTTCGGCGGCACCCCGCCGACCGCCGGGCAGCGCCGCTTCATCCACGACGGGGCAGGGTTCGCCCGGCTGACCGGGGCCCTGCGCAGCGCCTATGGCGCAGCCGACGACGTGCAACTCGGCATCGCCCCGCATTCCTTGCGCGCCGTGCCGGACGGGTTGCTGACCGAGACCGTCGCCGCCCATTCGCAAGGGCCGGTCCACATCCACATCGCCGAGCAACGCCGGGAGGTCGAGGACTGCCTCGCCCACCATGGCCGCCGTCCGGTCGAGCATCTGCTGGACACCCAGCCGGTCGATGGCCGCTGGTGCCTGATCCACGCGACCCATATGACCGAGGCCGAGGTGACGGGCGTTGCAGTCAGCGGCGCCGTCGCCGGCCTGTGCCCGACCACCGAGGCCAATCTGGGCGACGGCTTCTTCACCGCCGAACCCTACATGGCGCAGGGCGGGCGCTGGGGCATCGGGTCCGACAGCCACATCTCCGTCAGCCCGGTGGAGGATCTGCGCTGGCTGGAATATGGCGCGCGGCTGACCAGCGGCCGGCGCACCGTCCTGGCCGGCGGCCCCCGAGGTTCCACCGCCCGCCGGCTGGTGGAGGACGCCCAGGCCGGCGGCGCACAGGCGACCGGCTTCGAGGCCGGGCGCATCGCCGCCGGGCTTCGCGCCGACCTCGTCCTGCTCGACACCGACCACCCGCTGCTGGCGGCGCGAAAAGGCGACGCGCTGCTGGACGGCTGGATTTTCGCCGGCAACGCTCCCCTCGTGCGCGATGTGGTGATCGCCGGACGCGCCGTCGTCCGCGACCGCCATCACCCGCGCGAGGAGGAGATCGCCGACCGCTTCAAAAAGACACTTGGGAGACTTCTGGGATGAGCGAGAGCATCACTCTGGTTCCGGGCGCGCTGTCGCTCGACACGCTGCGCAGCATCTACCGCGACCGTCCGGCCCTGACGCTCGACCCGGCGGCCTATCCGCGGATGGAGCGCTCGCGCGCGCTGATCGACCGGATCGCCGGCGGCGACGAGGCGGTCTATGGCGTCAACACCGGCTTCGGCAAGCTGGCCCACACCCACATCGCCGCGTCGGATCTGGAGACGCTCCAGCGCAACCTGATCCTGTCGCACGCCACCGGCGTCGGCGCCCCGCTGGCCGACGGCGTGGTGCGGCTGATCCTCGTCATCAAGGCGGTCAGCCTCGCGGTCGGCGCCTCGGGCGTCCGTCCGGCGCTGGTCGACGCGCTGCTGAAGCTCTATGAGGCCGACGTGCTGCCGGTGGTGCCGGGCAAGGGCTCCGTCGGTGCCTCGGGCGATCTGGCGCCGCTGGCCCATCTGTGCGGCGTGCTGCTCGGCATCGGCCATGTCCGGGTGAAGGGCGAGACGCTGCCGGCGGAAGAGGGGCTGCGCATCGCCGGCCTGCCGGTCTTCGACCTGAAGGCCAAGGAAGGTCTTGCTCTCATCAACGGCACCCAGGTCTCCACCGGTCTGGCGCTCGCCGGCCTGTTCGAGATCGAGCGCACCTTCAAGGCGGCGCTGGTCGCCGGCTCCCTGTCGGTCGAGGCGGTGATGGGCAGCCATCGTCCGTTCGACGCCCGCATCAGCGCGCTGCGCGGCCAGCCCGGCCAGATCGCCGTCGCCGCCGCCTTCCGCGAGGTGCTGGCCGGCAGCGAGTTGAACGCCAGCCACCAGGGCCCCGACTGCCACCGGGTACAGGACCCCTACAGCCTGCGCTGCCAGCCTCAGGTGATGGGCGCGGTGCTCGACCAGATGCGGCAGGCGGCGCGCACCCTGGTGATCGAGGCAAACGGCGTCACCGACAACCCGCTGGTGCTGGTCGACACCGGCGAGGTGCTGTCCGGCGGCAACTTCCATGCGGAGCCGGTGGCGATGGCCGCCGACCAGCTCGCCATCGCCGCGTCGGAGATCGGCGCCCTGGCCGAGCGCCGCATCGCAATGCTGATCGACACCACCATCAGCGGCCTGCCGCCCTTCCTGGTCGCCGAGCCGGGGCTGAATTCCGGCTTCATGATCGCCCATGTCACCGCCGCCGCCCTGGCGTCGGAGAACAAGACGCTCGCCCACCCCGCCAGCGTCGACAGCCTGCCGACCTCCGCCAACCAGGAGGACCATGTCAGCATGGCGACCTTCGCGGCGCGGCGGCTGGGCGACATAGCCGGCAACGTCGCCGACATCGTCGGTATAGAGCTTTTGGCCGCGATTCAGGGGCTGGAGTTCCATCGCCCGCTGAAGACCACCGAGCGGCTGGAGCAGGCCATCGCCACCATCCGCGCCGAGGTGCCGCGCTATGAGGTGGATCGCTACTTCGCCCCGGATCTGGCCGCCATCGGTGCGCTGGTGCGCAACGGCGCGCTGGACCAGCTGATGCCGGTTTCGCTGGAGACCGCGCAATGACCGGCACCGTCTTCGATCTAGTGCGGGGCGAAGGGCCGCTGGTTGTCAGCATGCCCCATTGCGGCACCGAGCTGTCCCCCGGTCTGGCCGAACGGTTGACGGACGAGGCGCTGACCCTGCGCGACACCGACTGGCACATGCCGCGCCTGTACGGCTTCGCCGGGAACATGGGCGCGACGCTGCTGAGCGCGCGCTATTCCCGCTATGTCATCGATCTCAACCGGCCGCCCGACGGTGAGAGCCTCTATCCGGGACAGGCGACCACCGGCCTGTGCCCGGACATCCTGTTCGACGGCACGCCGCTCTACCGCGACGGGCAAGCGCCCGACGCGGACGAGGTGGCGCAGCGGGTGGAGGGCTATTGGCGCCCCTACCACGCGGCGCTGGCGGCGGAACTGGCGCGGGTGAAGGCACGGCACGGTTTCGCCCTGCTCTATGACGCCCATTCGATCCGCAGCCATGTGCCGCGCCTGTTCGACGGGCGGCTGCATGACCTGAATCTGGGAACGGCGCGGGGCACCAGTTGCGATCCGCAGCTGGCCGCCCGCGTCGTCACGGCGATGGAAAGCGCGGCGGCGGCGGAGGGGATGACCTGCGTCACCAACGGGCGCTTCGTCGGCGGCCACATCACCCGGGCCTATGGACAGCCGGCGGGCGGCGTCCACGCCATCCAGATGGAACTGGCGCAGGACCGCTATATGGACGAGGAGGCGCCGCCCTTCGCCTATCGCCCCGACCGGGCGGAAAAGCTCCAGCGCGTGCTTACAGCGGTGCTGGACGCCTTCACCGGCTGGCGACTGGCGCAAGGCTGACCCACGACGGGGGCGCGGAACCGCCCCCGCGTCTGCCGCGTTCCCCTGCGGCGCCAATCTTGCGGCGCGTCATGCAGGGGGCCGGCATTGAGCGACATCATCGGACAGAGCGGAGACCAGCGCGGCATCGAGAATCCGGGCGGCGGGATCGGCTATGGCGGACAGCCCGCTCCCGCTGCGCTTCAGCCGGCCCTGACCGCCGTCGACACGCTGGATGCGAAGCTCCACGACATTGTCACCTGCGATCCGGGTCCGATCAGCCAGGCGCTGGCAACCGCGGGCCATTACGTCATAAAGCGCCATGTGCTGATCCCCGGTTTCGCCATCGCCGGCCTCGTCGGTCTGCTGACCGGGCAGCCGGACCTGCGCCGGACCGGTGCCGTCGGCGTGGCCGGACTGGTGGCAACCGCCACGGCCAGCCGTTCGATCAAGCGTTACGTGAAGCGCCGACGCCCCGACGAATGCGAGCCCCGGCGCAAAGCGGGATGGCGGATCAGCGCCCGCTCGCTGCCGTCCGGGCATACGGCGAGCGCCTTCGCCGCAGCGACCGCACTCGCAACGGTCAGCCGGACGCCGGCGCAAAGCATGCTGATCTACGGAACTGCGGCAGCGCTCGCCAGCGGCCGGGTGGTGAAGCACCGGCATTGGGCGTCCGACGTGCTGGCCGGCGCCCTGCTGGGAACCGCGATCACGCTGGTGGCGCGGCGCCTGCTCGCACGCTGAGCCGTTACTTCTTCGGCAATGGCAGTGCGGTTTGCTCCGGCTTGGCGGGATCGGCCAGCCGCTTTGCGCGCTTGTTGCGCATCTCCGCCACCTCGCCGGCCTTCAGTGGCACGAAGCCATCCGGGCGCATGGCGTTGCCGACGATCTGCTTGAGCAGGTCGATGTTGGTGGTCTGCACCCGACGGCCTCGGCGGACCTGATCGAGGAACTTCTGCGACGGGGTCAGCACATAGTCGATGGCGTCGATGCGCTTGCCGACCTTGGTGTATTCCTTGTCGGCGATGTCGAGGATCCCCTCCTCCACCAGCGCGTCGACAGCGGCGGTCACCACGCGCAGGGTGTCGCGGCGGCGCGACCACTCGTTCATGCCGCTGTTCTTGATGATCTCGTCGGCGCTGATCGACACCGGCTTCGCCTCGTCATCGGCGGTATCGTATTCGATCGACAGGCGGTTGTAGAGCCAGCGCGACACCGGCGACTTCAGCTTCATCAGCCAGGCGTAGGAAACCGGCTTGAACTCCAGGTCGCGGATGGCGGCGGAGACCAGCGGATTGAATTCCAGATAGGTCTCCTCGACCCCGCCGTCCTCGTCGACCAGATCGGGGCGCGAGCGGATCGCCAGCACCGGGAAGGCGGTCGATTCCAGCAGGTTCTGCCCGCGGCTCTTCTTGCCCGGCTCGGCGCTGCCGCCGGTGGAGATGATGATGCGGGAGCGGGCCAGGATGGTCAGCGATTCGCGGATGTCCTGGATCGACAGGGTGTGATTGACCGATCGCAGCTCCCGCTGGATCTCATAGAGGCTGAAACGCATCTGCACCTTGTCGCGGTTCTCGCCGGTCAGCGACAGGCGCGAGCGGTCCATGGCGAGGCGTCGGACGACCTGCTCCACCACCTGTTCGCGCTCCGACGGGAAGATCTCCACTTCGACCAGATCCGGGCCGGCACCGGGGACGCGGTCGTCCTTCTTGGCGGTGCTGAGCCGATCGATACGGGCAGGTTGCACGGTCAGGCGGTAGTTGCGGCCGCGAAAGGCGAACTCGCGCCGCACCGACTTGATGAAGTTGTCCTTGGTGACCAGCTCGCCCTTGTCCTTGGCCGCCTTCTCCTTGTCATTGTCGCGGGAGACGAACACGAACCGCGGCGCCAGATCGTACAATGCGATCAGGTGCGATTGCGAACGGTCTTCCAGCTCGAACAGGATAAGCTGCGCGGCGCTGGTCGGGGCCATCTTGCTCATGAACGTCTCCGAAGGTCGGGAGTAACCATGGCGCGGCGGACCCGCCGGTGCAACAGAACGCGGTGAAATTACCGCATCCGGGATGGAGTGACAGCCCGCGGATATGGCGCTCCGCCCCGCGATGATGGAGCAACGGCCCGCGATCATGGAGCGATAGCCCGCGATTGGCGCATCGAGCCTCGTCTGACAGGGCCCGCAGCCGCGACTCCTTGAAGAATCGGGGAGAATCGGCCGCAGCCAGCCATCCGGCATCAGAAGCCGAACCGCGGGCTGCGGCTCCATGGCCGTCGGGAGCGGATGGATGAATGGCCGGATTGCTCGCGACCGCCGCTGTCAGCGGACAATCGCGGGCTGTTGCTCCAGGATCGCGGCGAGCAACGGCAGGCCAATCGCGGGCAAAAGCTCCATATCCGCGATCAAAGGCACCAGGATTCCGATTCGGCCGGACATCGCGGGCTAATGCTCCATGGTCGCGGGCAGGGGCTTTACGGTCGCGGGCTGTCGCTGACCATACGCGGGTTTCTGCTCCATGGGTCGGCCATGGAGTTGCTGCCCGCGATTCGACTCTGCCGCCCACCGCTCCGAATCCTCCCAGCCAATAGAGACGGCCAGCCATGCGGCCAATCTTGCGCTCATGGCGCGGAGGAGTATCGCCACAGATGATTGAGAACAGCACGAACCCCAACCGCACCGGCCAAAGCCGCACCGGACAGAACCGCTGGGGCCGGATCCCGGCCTGGTGGCTCGACCATCCCGACCTCGACGCCGACGGCCTTGCCGTGCTGGCGGCGCTCAGCACCTACGCCGACGAGGCGGGGGTGTGCTGGCCGTCGCAGGCGACACTGGCGGAAAAGCTGAAGCGCAGCCGGCCGACCGTCAACCGGATCCTCGGCAGGCTGGAAGCGCTTGGACTGGTTGGCATCGAACACCGCCGCTCGGCCAATGGCGGACGTCTGAGCTGCCGGTACCGGCTGGTTCTGCTGGCCGACGACAGGGTGGCCGACCGGGCCGGCGAGGGTGCGGGGATGGACAACCCCGCTGATTCAGCAATGGACTCCCCCTGTTCAGCAGCGAGTCACGAACAGCCTGAATCAGAACAGATTCCTGACACGCTCCACCGACGCGCACATGACGGGATCGCTGATCAAGGAAGTGCCAACCGGAAGATTGTCGGTGCCGCTGAACAGGTTCCGCAGGACTGGTTGCCGGCCCCGGCCGACCGGCACTGGGCGGCCGGGCGCTTCCCGGCCGTCGATGTCGATGCCCATGCTGAACGCTTCGTCCAGCAATGCCGCGCCCATGGCTATCGGTATCGCGATCCGGCTGCCGCATGGCGATCCTGGCTGTTGCAGGACGCCGGGCGTATGGCGCCACAGCCCGCGGCAGCAGTCCGTGAAGCGAAGAGCCGGGCAGGGCGCCGTTCAACATCGTCCGAGGCGACGATGGCTGCCGAACAACGCCTCTCGGCCTGGGCCAGCGTCGCCGCGCGCCTGAACGGCACGCCCTCCAACGCATCCGCCAATCCCTGGGGAGTCGCATGAGCAATCTCCATCCGTTTCCCGCATCGCCGGCTGCGCCGCCCAGCCTGCCGCTGCCCTTCGATCCGGCAATGACGCCGGCCTTGCGCAGCCGGATGCTGCGCGAGGCGTTGCCGGAGCCGTTGCGATGTCTGCTCGACCGTGGGCATGTGGGCCGTCACAGCCGGTTCACCGAAGATGGCTTCGCCGACGTGGTGGAGGACTGGACGCCGCCGGACGGCGTGACGCCGCGCCATGCCGCATTGGCCAGGAAGGCTCTCGCGGAAATCGACGACAGTATCCTGGCGCCGGCACCGGCAAACCATCTGCTCGGTCGGGTGCTGGCTCTGCTCAGCCATTTCCCGGCGAAGGCAACGACGCCGGAGGTGGAGCAATTGCTCGCGATGGACTGGGCCGACGATCTGGGAGAGTTTCCGGCCTGGGCCATCGATCAGGCGGCGCGGCGCTGGCGCCGCACCCGCAAATGGCGGCCGAGCATCGCCGAGATCCGCAGCCTGTGCGAAGAGGCCTGCGCCGTCGAACGCGCACTCGCCGACCAGTTGCGCGCGATCGCGATGGCCGGTGAGCGGGTTGGGGAAACTGGCGGTGGAGCCGGTGCTGTGCGGCCGATGCTGGCGTCGGCGATGCGCCGTATGCGATGATGGGGATGATTTCTGTCTTAGGGAGCTGGTCTGTGGCGGGGACGACACCCTGTCCGGGCACGGCGAAGCTAAGACATGTCTTAGATTTGCGTCACGGCCGCCCTTTGGTAAAAGGGGCGCACAGCCGATGGCGATAAGGGGCACTGCAATGGGCAACGACACGGGACACGGGCCGGTGAAGCGCTTGCTGGTCAATGGCCCGAAGGGCGGGATCGGCAAGACGACCCTCAGCCGCAACATCGCGGTGGCGGCTGCGCTGGACGGCTGCACGGTGGCGACGCTGGACCTCGATCCGCAGCGCAGCCTGACCAAATGGTTCGCCAAGCGGCCGGACGGCATGGCCACCATCACCCATTTCGAGGCCGGCATGACGCCGGTCGACATCCGCGCTGCCCTGGACGGCATCGCGGGCTTCGACCTGCTGGTGATCGACACGCCGCCGTCGATCGAGGACCATCCGGAGGAATTCAAGCTGCTGGCGCTGTCGTCCGACCTGATCGTGGTGCCGACCGGGCAGAGCGACGACGACCTCGATTCCGTCCGGCCCTGGATGCGCTTCGTCCGCCGCTATGGCAAGAATGCCGCTTTCGTGATGAACCGCGTCAAGCCGCGCACCCGCGGCTTCACCGAGGCGCAACGCAAGCTGCTGGGCGACGGCCGGATCTGCCCGGTCGAGGTGCCGGATTACGAGGACATCCAGTTCACCGCCGGCCGTGGTCTCGGCCTGCTGGAGCTGAAAGGCGGCAAGGGCGCGGAGCATGTCGCCGGCGTCTGGGCCTTCGTCCGCCATGAACTGGAGCTGGCGCAATGAGCGGGTTCAAACAGGTTTCCAAGGCCCAGGCCCGCCGCCACATCGCGGTGGACGAGCGGATCGAGCGCATGTCGGAAGCGACGGTCGACCTCGTCCGGCGCGAGGAGTTCGTCCAGGAAATCTCGACCCTCTGGCGCAGCGCGCAGGAGAAGTTCCTGCTGATCGGCCGCTATCTGGTCCAGGCGCGGGCGCGCCTGCCGCATGGCGAGTTCCAGGCGATGGTCGAGAATGAACTGCCGTTCGGCTATCAGGTCGCCTACCAGCTGCGCATGGTGGCGGAGGCGGTGGACAGCGGCCGCCTGCCAGGGGCGAAACTGCCGCCGAGCTATGCCACCGTCTACCAGCTGGCCACGCTCAACAGCGAACAGCTGCGGTTGGCCGACCAGCGCAACCTGATCCGGCCCGACGTCACCCGGCCGGAGATCGTCCGCTTCAAGCGCGACCTGCGCAACCGCGCCATCGACCATGTCAGCCGCCGCGAGGCGCTGGAGGCGGAACGTGATCGGCTGCGCGAGCGGCTGTCGGTGATCGAGACCGAACTGGCGACGCTGGACGGCCGGGACTGATCGACCGGCGACGGTGGTGCGGCGTGCGATGATCCGGAACGGGGATGAGTGAAGCATGCTGGACCTGAAGTCGCTGGAGACCTTCATCTGGACGATGCGGCTGGGCGGGTTCCGCCGGGCGGCCGAGCGGCTGAACACCACCCAGCCCGCCGTCTCCGCCCGCATCGCCCAGCTTCAGGACGAGCTGGGCGTGGTGCTGTTCGAGCGGGTCGGCCGCCGGGTGGCGCCGACGCCGCAGGCGATGGTCCTGCTGACCTATGCCGAGAAGATGATGGCGCTCAGGTCGGAGCTGCTGACCGCGGTGGCCGACCGCAGCGCCATTCGCGGCGTCATCCGGCTGGGCGTGGCGGAGACGGTCGTCCACACCTGGCTCAGCCAGTTGATCGAACGGTTGAACGCCTTGTACCCCGCCGTGTCGCTTGAGATCGAGGTCGAGACCTCGCCCAGCCTGCGCGATGCGCTCGCCCGGCACGAGCTGGACGTGGCGGTGATGCTTGCCTCCTACACCGACGTGCGCTTCAGGGCGATCCCGGTCGGCAGCTATCCGCTGGGCTGGGTGGCCAGCCCGGCTCTGCGCCTGCCGGAAGAACCGGTGTCGCTGAGCGATCTGGCGGCCTGGCCGATCATCACCTTCTCCCGCACCACCCAGCCCTACGGCGTGATCCGCGAGATGTTCTCCTCCGTCGGCCTGCCGGTGCGGATGTTCGGCAACAGCTCGCTCGCCAGCGTCGTCCGCATGGCGGTGGATGCGGTCGGCGTCAGCGTGATCCCGACGGTGATCGTCCAGCGGGAACTGGCCGAGGGGCGGCTGCGGCTGATCCGGTCGCAGGCGCCGCTGCCCGGCATGACCTTCTGTGCCGCCCATTCCGCCACCGCGGAGAACCATATGGCGTCGGTCGTCGCGGATCTGGCCGCCGCCGTGGCCGCCGAATACGAGGCGACGACAGGCAACGAGGCGCCCCAGATGGTGGAATGACCGCGGCAGAGCAAGCACAGACGGTCGGCGGGCGATTGATCGCCGTTGCTTATCAATCGAGATCAAAACATACGATTGGACGGACCCAAGACTGTTCGTGTCATCATCCTGTCAGAAGCGCAACCAAACAGCCGCAAAGGCCCGCGCTGCAAGCCACCAAGGCACTGAACAGAGGAGATTTCACGATGCGGTTCGCGGCAGCGATCACCGAACCCACCCGCACGCCCAAAGGCAACGCTTCCACCCGGCGCCAGACGATCAAGCGCATGCTTGCCGCGGCGGCCCTGCTGACCACGACCGCGCTGACCGGCATCGGCTTCGGCGCCGCCCCGGCCCATGCCGAGGATGAAATCCGCATCGGCGTGATCTATCCGCTGACCGGTGCCGCCGCCTCCACCGGCGTTGAACTGAAGGCCGCCGCCGAACTGGCCGCCGCCATCGTCAACAAGGAAATCCCCGCCCCGCCCGGTCTGGTCGCCGGCATCGGCCTGCCGAACCTGAAGGGGGCCAAGATCAAGCTGATCTTCGGCGATCACCAGGGCAACCCGCAGGTCGGCGCCACCGAGGCGGAGCGGCTGATCACCAGCGAGAAGGTCGTGGCGCTGACCGGCGCCTATTTCTCCAACGTCACCGCCACCGCCAGCCAGGTCGCCGAACGCTACGGCGTGCCATTCCTCAACGGCGAGTCCTCCTCCGCCTCGCTGACCCAGCGCAAGTTCAAATGGTTCTTCCGCACCACGCCGCATGACGACCTGTTTGTCGGCAACTTCTTCACCTTCCTCGGCGACATGGAGAAGAAGACCGGCGACAAGCTGCGCAGCATCGCGCTGTTCAACGAGAACACGCTGTGGGGCAACGAGACGACCAAGCTGCAGGTGAAGCTGGCGGAGGAGCAGAAGTTCACCATCGCCGAGAAGATCCTCTACCCGGCCAAGACCACCCAGATGACGTCGGAGGTGCAGCGCATCAAGGCCGCCGCCCCGGCGGTCATCATGCAGTCGAGCTATCTCGGCGACGCCATCCTGTCGATGAAGACCTACAAGGAACTGGGCTTCTCGCCGAAGATGCTGCTGGCCAACGACGCCGGCTTCAACGACAGCGAGTTCCTGAAGACCATGGGCAAGGATGGCGAGTTCGTCATCAGCCGCGAGGTCTGGGCGCTCGATCAGGCCGAACGCAACCCGCTGATCAAACAGGTCAACGACCTGATGCGGCAGCGCGCCGGCGTGAACTTCAACGGCAACTCTGCCCGCGCCTTCACCGGCATCGCAGTGCTTGCCGACGCGCTGGACCGCGCCGGTTCGACCAAGCCGGACGCCATCCGCGAGGCGCTCCAGAAGACCGACATCCCGGCCAGCGGCCTCATCATGCCGTGGAAGGGCGTCAAGTTCGACGCCAACGGCCAGAACGAATTGGGCCAGGGCATCATCGTCCAGGTGCAGGGCGGCCAGTATGTGACGGTGTGGCCGTTCGACGTCGCGACCAAGCCGGTCGTCTACCCGATGCCGGCCTGGGACGGCCGCTGACCACCGCTTCCTTCATCGGACTGCTGCTTACCCTTTCCCTTTCCGGAAACAGGGCAACCCGCCGCTTTCGCGGCGGGTAGGGCATCGGAGATGTACCGTCGGTCCCGCGCTTCGATCCACGATGCACCTCCTGCCCGGCGCCTTGGGCGCCACCCATTCCCGGATGAGGAAGGGGATTTTCCCGCACAGCTCCTCCGGCCCACCCTGACCGAAAAAGGGGTGCTGCGATGACCGCAGACATTCTCATCCAAGTGCTCGTCTCGGGCCTGCTGATCGGGCTGATCTATGCCCTGGTCGCGGTGGGCCTGACGCTGATCTTCGGCGTGATGGACATCGTCAATTTCGCCCATGGCGAATTCCTGATGCTGGGCATGTATGCCAGCTTCTGGGCCTTCGCCCTCTTCGCCATCGACCCCATCGTGGCGCTTCCCCTGACCGCGCTGCTGCTGTTCGCGGTCGGCGTCATCGTCTACCAGACGGTGATCCGCCGCATCCTGAAGGCGCCGATGCTCTCGCAGATCTTCGCGACCTTCGGCCTGATGATCCTGCTGCGCGGTCTGGCGCAGTTCTTCTGGAAGCCGGACCACCGGCTGATCCCCCACAGCCTGGTCAGCGGCAACATCGCGTTGGGACCCGTCCAGTTCGGCCTGCCGCAGTTCGTGGCGGCGCTCGGGGCCGTCGGCGTCACCGGTGCCCTATGGATATTCCTGCACCGCACCCGTCTCGGCACCGCGCTGGAAGCCACCGCCATCGACCGCGAGGCGGCCACCCTGATGGGCATCGACGGGCAGAAGATGTTCGCCCTTGCCTGGGGCATCGGCGCCGCCTGCGCCGGCCTGGCCGGCGGGCTGATCGCCACCTTCTTCCCGATCTTTCCGGAGGTGGGATCGAACTTCATCCTGATCGCCTTCGTGGTGGTCGTGCTGGGCGGCTTCGGCAGCGTCACCGGCGCTTTCCTGGCCGGCATCATCGTCGGCCTGATCGAGGTGCTGGGCGGTTTCCTGATCGGCCCGGAATACAAGACCGCCATCGTGCTGTCGCTGCTGCTGGTCGTGCTGCTTGTGCGTCCGCGCGGCCTGCTGGGGAAAGCCTGATGACGACCGGAACCAACTCCTCCCGCAAGGCAATGGGCACTGCCGCCCTGCTGGCGCTCGCCGCCGTCCTGCCGCTGGCGATCACCGAACCGTCGCAGCAGAATTTCCTGATCCTGATCCTGATGGGCGCCCAGATGGGCGTCGCCTGGAACATCGTCGGCGGCTATGCCGGTCAGGTCTCGCTCGGCCATGCGGTGTTCTATGGCATCGGCGCCTACAGCTCGACCATGCTGCTGACGGTGCTGGGGCTGACGCCCTGGATCGGCGCCCTGGCGGGCGGCCTGCTGGCTGCGGTCTTCGCGCTCGCCATGGGGTGGCCCTGCTTCCGGCTGAAGGGGCATTATTTCGCCATGGCGACCATCGCGGTGGCGGAGATCATGCAGATCCTGGTCACCAACAGCGACTTCCTGGAGGGTGCCGTCGGCCTTTATCTGCCGATGGACCGCAGCGGCTGGGGCTGGCTGATCTTCCTGTCCAAGCTGCCCTACTACTACGTCATCCTCGGCCTGCTGGTGCTGACGGTGCTGGTGTCCTGGGCGATCGAGCGCAGCCACATCGGCTATTATTTCCGCGCCATCAAGGACGAGCCGGAAGCGGCCCGCGCGCTGGGCGTCAGCCTGACCCGCTACAAGCTGATCGCGCTGTCGGTGTCGGCCTTTCTGACCGCGATGGGCGGTAGCTTCTACGCCCAGAAGGAGATGTTCATCGATCCGGGCTCCGTCTTCGCCGGGACGATCTCGATCAAGATCGCGCTGATCGCCATCCTGGGCGGGGTGGGCCGGCTGACCGGCCCGGTGCTGGGCGCCGTCATCCTCATCACCATCGAGGAATACAGCCGCACCCTGTTCGGCAGCACCGGGTCCGGCACCGACATGATCATCTACGCGGCCATGATCATCCTGGTCGCCGTGTTCAGCCCGTCCGGCGTGCTGGGCCTGCTGGGCGACCTGCGTCGCCACCTGCCCGGTGCCAAGCCGGCCGGGGGCAAGACCAGCGCCAAGGAGATCCGCCCGTGAACACCGCTCCCCTGCTTGCCGTCGACGGCCTGGGCAAGGCCTTCGACGGACTGGTCGCCAACCGCGACATCAGCTTCGTCGTCCATCATGGCGAGATCATCGGTCTCATCGGCCCGAACGGCGCCGGCAAGACCACCCTGTTCAACTGCCTCGCCGGCTTCCACACCCCGACCACCGGCCGCATCGCCTTCGAAGGGCACGACATCACCGGCTCCACGCCCGAAGCGGCCGCGGCGCTCGGCATCGCCCGCACCTTCCAGATCGTCCGTGTCTTCCAGTCGATGACGGCGCTGGAGAACGTGATGGTCGGCGCCATGCTGCGCAACAAGCGGGTGGCCGAGGCGCGCGACCGGGCGGAGCAGGAGCTGGCCTTCGTCGGCCTGTCGCACCGGGCGGACACCCCGGCGTCCGACCTGACGGTGTCGGAGCAGAAGCGGCTGGAGGTCGCCCGTGCGCTCGCCACCGAACCGAAGCTGATCCTGCTGGACGAGGTGATGGCCGGCCTCAACCCGACCGAGGTGCGCGAGGCATCCGCCCTGGTTCACCGCATCCACCAGCGCGGCATCGCCAGCATCATCGTCGAACATGTGATGGAGGGCATCATGCCCATCGCCCACCGGATGCTCGTGCTGGATTATGGCGCCAAGATCGCCGACGGCACCCCGGCCGAGATCGCCGAGAACCCGGCGGTCATCGCCGCCTATCTGGGGGAGTGACACGATGCTGCAACCGATGCTGTCCGAACCCGTCCGCCCCGTCGCTGTCGCACCCGTGGGCGAGACGATGCTGCAGGTCCGCAACATCCAGTCCAGCTACCGCCGCGTCCCTGCGATCCGCGACGTCAGCCTGACCCTGAACCGCGGGGAGATCGTCGCCCTGGTTGGCGGCAACGGCAATGGCAAGTCGACCACGCTGCGCGCCGTCGCCGGGCTGAACGCGCTTGACGGTGGGTCGGTCCTGCTGAAAGGCCAGGACATTTCGTCCGTCCCTGCCCACGAGCGGGTGAAGCGCGGGCTGGTCCTGGTGCCGGAAGGCCGCCGCCTCTTCCCGCGCCTGACGGTCGAACAGAACCTGATGCTGGGCGGCTTCACCAGCAGTGATGCGGCCAAGCGCGAGGAAACGCTCCAATTCGCCTACGACACCTTCACGGTGCTGGGCGAGCGGCGCAAGCAGCAGGCCGGCACCCTGTCGGGCGGCGAACAACAGATGCTGGCGATGTGCCGCGGCCTGATGAGCCAGCCCGACCTGCTGATGCTGGACGAGCCGTCCTGGGGCGTGGCGCCGAAGCTGGTGACCCGCATCTTCGAGACCATCCAGCTGATCCGCCGGCGCGGCATCACCGTGCTGCTGGTCGAACAGAACGTCCACCGCGCGCTGGAGATCGCCGACCGCGGCTATGTCATCCAGACGGGCCGCGTCGTGATGGAAGGCAGCGGCCAGGATCTGCTCGGCAACGACGAGGTGCGGCAGGCGTATCTCGGCATGTGAGAGAGCGTGGCCGTTGCCGGCCCCCAGCTCTTGCGGCCGTTGCCCTCTCCCGGGGCGGGAGAGGGGGATATATAAAACACCAAACCCCGGACCATTCCCATGACGACCACTCCCCTCACCCCCGCCGCCGAACGCCTGCGCATCCGCAGCGGTGCCAACAGCGGCCAGACCGCCGGCCTCGCCCCCGGCCATGTCCAGGCGAACCTCGCCATCCTGCCGGCCGACTGGGCCGGCGACTTCCTGCGCTTCTGCCAGGCGAACCCGCGGCCCTGTCCGCTGCTGGCGGTGTCGGAGGTCGGCGATCCGCGCCTGCCGACTCTCGGCCAGGACATCGACATCCGCACCGACGTGCCGCGCTACCGCGTCTATCGCGACGGCGTGCTGACCACCGAGCCGACCGACATCACCGACCTGTGGCAGGACGATTTCGTCGCCTTCCTGATCGGCTGTTCCTTCTCCTTCGAGGAGGCCCTGCTGGCTGATGGCGTGCCGGTGCGCCACATCGCGATGAACCGCAATGTGCCGATGTACGAGACCAGCATTCCCTGCACGCCGGCCGGCCGCTTCAGCGGCACCATGGTGGTGTCGATGCGGCCGATGGTGCCGAAGGACGCCATCCGCGCCATCCAGATCACCTCGCGCTTCCCGTCGGTGCATGGCGCGCCGGTGCATTTCGGCGATCCGGCCGCCATCGGCATCCGCGACATCGCCAAGCCCGAGCATGGCGAGGCGGTTCCGGTCGAACCCGGCGAGGTGCCCGTCTTCTGGGCCTGCGGGGTGACGCCACAGGTCGCGATCCGCACTGCCCGCCCGCCGATCGCCATCACCCACAGCCCCGGCACGATGCTGATCACCGACCTGCTCAACACGCATCTGTCGGTGCTCTGACCCCACTTCCCCCCGCTTCACCCCTGCATGACCGGCCGCCGCGCGGGCATTCCGCCCCGCGCGGAGACGGTGGAGGCTTGCCCGATGCCAACCCCGTTTTCATTCCGCCTGCTCTCTCCCAGTGTTCTGGGCACCGCTCTGCTGCTGACGGCCGTTGCGGCGCCGGCCTCCGCCGACCAGCTGCGCATGGTGGCGCTCAGCTTTCCGCCGCTCATCTACGACGACGGCGGCAAGCCGGCCGGCATCGCCTACGACATCGTGACCGAGGCGATGAAGGCCGCCGGGCACAGCGTCACGGTGGAGATCATGCCGTGGGCGCGGGCGCTCGACACCGTGCGCGAGGGCGGGGCCGACGCCATCTTCACCGCCTACAAGACGCCGGAGCGCGAACAGTTCCTGAATTACTCCACCCAGGTGCTGGTGCCGCAGGTGGTGTCGCTGTTCGTGGCGAAGGACAGCCCGGTCAGCTTCGACGGCGATCTGTCCAAGCTGGCCGACCGCAAGTTCGGCGTGGTCAACCAGATCAGCTACGGTTCCATCCTCGACGACGCGATCAAGGCCGGCGTGCTGCCGGCGGTGGAGAAATCCAACGACAGCGACAGCAACGTCAAGAAGCTGGTCTCCGGCCGCTTCGAGGTGATGCCGAGCAACCGTTACGTCGCGCAGTATTTCCTGAAGCAGGCTGGTGCCCTGGACCAAGTCAAGGAACTGACCCCGGCAGTGCAGGACATCCCCAGCTACATCGCCTTCACCAAGGCGCGCGACACCGGCAAGCTGCGTGACGAGTTCGACGCCGGCGTTGCGGCGATGAAGGCCAGCGGCGCCTATCAGCAGATTCTGGACAAATACGCCCGCTGATCTGCGGGCCGCTTTTCCCCTTCGACCAGCTTTCGAGAAGCCGCCATGAGCGTGACCACCCCGTTTCCGGCCCCCGTTCTGCGGGCGGCCGGCGACAGCGCCCTGATCGTCGAGTTGGGCGACGGCATCGCCCAGGACCTGAATGCCGCGGTCCATCGGCTCGACCGCCGCATCGCCGACGCCGATTTGCCCGGCATCGTGGAAACGGTGCCGACATACCGCTCGATCCTGGTGCAGTTCGATCCGGCGGTGACGGCGGCGGAGCCGCTCGGACAGGCCCTGCTGGACTTGGCGGCGGGACTGACGCAATCGGCGGCGGAACCGCAGCTGCGCTGGATCGTCCCTGTCTGCTTCGGCGGCACCCACGGCGAGGATCTGGACGAGGTGGCACGCCGCTCGGGATTGACGACGGAGGAGGTGGTGCGGCTGCACTGCACCGCCGACTATCGCGTCTACATGCTTGGCTTCTCCCCCGGCTTCGCCTATCTCGGCGGGTTGCCGGAGGTGCTGCACCAGCCCCGGCGCGAGAACCCGCGCATGCTCACCCCGGCCGGCAGCGTCATGCAGGGCGGGGCGCAGGCGGCGATCTCCCCCATCGCCATGCCCAGCGGCTGGCACCTGCTGGGCCGCACCCCGGCGCGCACCTTCGATCTTAAACGAGAGCCGCCTTTCCTGCTGGCGCCCGGCGACCGCATCCGCTTCACCGCCATCAGCGCCGCCGAATATGACCGGCTGGAGGGGATCAGCGGCTATCTGCCGGAGTGCGAGACGGTGACGCCCTCCGTCGCCCTGATGCAGGGAGCCGCCGCATGACCACCCATCTGCGTGTCGTCGCCGCCGGTCCCAGCTCCACCATTCAGGACCGCGGCCGGGTCGGCTATCAGCGGTATGGCGTCTCGGTCGCCGGGGCGGCCGATCCGCTGCTGCATGCCGCCGCCAACGCCCTGGTCGGCAACCGGCCGGGGGACGGGGCGGTGGAGTTCACCCTGGCCGGCGACAGCGTCGTGGTGGAAGGCGGGCCGGTGCGCATCGCCGTTGCCGCCGATGCCGAGCTGACGGTGGATGGCGAACCGGTGCCGGGCTGGACCAGCCTGCGCCTGAACGACGGCCAGACCCTGCGCATCGGCGCCTTGCGCGGGGGCATGCGCGGCTATTGGGCTGTTGAGGGCGGCTTCGCACTTCAGCCGGTACTGGGCAGCGTCGCCACCCACATACGCAGCCGTATGGGTGGGATGGATGGCGGGGCCCTGAAGGCGGGCGACCGGTTGCCGCTGGCGCTCGACCGGGCGGCGGACCGGGGAGAGCGCTGTCTCGACCCTTCCCTGCTGCCGGCGCGGAGCGGCCGCCTGCGCGTCATGCTGGGGCCGCAGCAGGATTACTTCACCCCGGCCGGGATCGAAGCCTTCCTTGAGGAGGACTATACGGTCAGCCACGAGGCCGACCGCATGGGCTGCCGCCTCGACGGCCCGTCGATCGAACATGCTCGCGGCTTCAACATCACCTCCGACGGCATTCCGCTGGGGGCGGTGCAGGTGCCCGGCACCGGGCGGCCCATCGTTCTGCTGGCCGACCGCCAGACCACCGGCGGCTATCCCAAGATCGCCTGTGTCGTCGGGCCGGACGTCGCGGCGCTGGCGCAGATGCGGCCGGGCGAGCGGCTGCGCTTCGCCGCCGTCGATGCGGCGGAGGCCGGCCGTATCCAGGCCCGCCATCGCGAACTGGTGGACGGTCTGCCGGCCCTCCTGCAATCGGCCGGCGGCTTCGCGCTCTATGACAGCGGCCGGCTGCTCGGTTTCAACCTGATCGGCGGCGCCGTCACCGGCTGGGACTGATCTCTCCTTTCCAACGCCCCAACACCCACAATGGAGTGGACCTGATGCTGCAGCGTGTGGGCCGTACCCTTGCCATGCGTGTCGTCGTTCCCATCGCCCTGATGGTCACCATCATCAGCGCGACCGGCATAGCCGCCGTCGTCACCGTCAACCGCGAGGATGCCCGCACCGCGTTGGAGGACCGGGCGGCGGTCACCGTCCGCGTCATCGCCGGCGGGCTGGCCGAGCCGCTGTGGAACGTCGATGCCGAGTCCGCCGCGGCGCAGTTGGCGGCTCTCACCAACGACCCTGACTATCTCGGCAGCCGGGTGCTCGATCCCAAGGGGCAGGTCTTCGCCAAGAGCGGCGACGTGTCGGACAGCGACCCGTCGGTGCTGGTCCGCCGCGCCGACATCCAGCGCAAGACCGGTGCTCGGCTGGACAAGCTCGGCACGGTCGAGATCCACCTGTCGCCCCGCCGCGCCGAGGGACAGGCGCGCGAGCGGGCGTGGCTGCTGGCCGGCGGCGGGCTGGCGGCGCTGGTCGCTCTCTGCGGCGTGCTGTTCGTGATGGTGCGCGGGGCCACCCGGCCGATCGTCAGGCTGACCGGGGTGATGACGCGGCTGGCGGCCGGCGAGCGCGCGGTCGAGGTGCCCTCGCTCGACCGCCGTGACGAGATCGGCCGCATGGCCGAAGCCGTTCAGGTCTTCAAGGAGCAGGGGGCCGCCAAGCAGCGTCTGGAGGCCGAACAGGTTGAACTGCGCCGGCAGGCGGAGGCGGAGCGGCGTGCCGCCATCGCCGCCGTCGCCGACGATTTTGAACGCCGCGTCGGCAGCGCGCTGGGCGAGGTGCTGCGCACCACCGACGGCATGGGTGTGGCGACCCGCAGCCTTGCCGGGGTGGCGGAGCACAACGGGCAGGTCAGCCGGCAGGCCGCCGGCAACGCGGCGGCGGTGAACGCCTCGGTCGACGGCATGGCCGCCGCGGTGGACGAGCTGGTCGCCTCCATCCGCGAGATCTCGGCCCAGGCCCAGCAGTCGCAGTCGATCGCCGACGAGGCGTCGCGTCGCGCCTCGAAGGCGACTGAACAGGTGGCCGGGCTGGTCCATGCCTCCGACCGGGTGTCGGCGGTGGTGACGCTGATCCACGCCATCGCCAAGCAGACCAATCTGCTGGCTCTCAACGCCACCATCGAGGCCGCGCGGGCCGGCGAGGCGGGGAAGGGCTTCGCCGTGGTGGCCGGCGAGGTGAAGGCGCTGGCGACCCAGACCGCCAAGGCGACCGAGGACATCGAGACGCAGATCCGCGCCATCCAGGGCTCCACCGGCTCCGCCGCCGACGAGATCGTCGAGATCGCCCGCGTGGTGGAGAGCCTGAGCCAGATCAGCGCGTCGATCGCCGCGGCGGTGGAGGAGCAGAACGCCGCGACGGCGGAGATCGGCCGGGGTGTCAGCGAGGCCGCGCAAGGCGTGCGCGCCCTGCTGGGCGACGTCAACGCGACGTCGGAGGTCGCCGGGCAGACCGGCGACGCCTCCAGCCAGTTGGACAGCGCCGCCGGCATGCTGACGGAGCAGATGGGAACCATGCGCAGCGAGGTTGCCGGCTTCATCCATTCCCTGCGACAGTCGGATGCGGCGTAAGACTGCCCAGTCCTTTTTTGTCAATGAACCGAGGGAAGCGCCATGCCGAGCATCGATCTGAACTGCGACATGGGCGAAGGGTACGGCGCCTGGACCATGGGCGACGACCGGGTGATGCTGGACATCGTCACCTCCGCCAACATCGCCTGCGGCTTCCATGCCGGCGACCCCACCATCATGGCCGACACCGCCCGGCTGGCCGGGGAGAAGGGGGTGCGCATCGGTGCCCATCCCGGCTTCGAGGACCGCTCCGGCTTCGGCCGCCGCGTCATGCGCGGCATCACGACCACGGAGGTCGAACGGCTGGTCGCCTATCAGGTCGGCGCGCTCCAGGCCTGCGCCGCCCTTTCGGGTCAGCGGGTGACCCATGTGAAGCCGCACGGCGCCCTCTACAACATGGCGGCGGTGGAGGCGGATCTGGCCGGCGCCATCGCCCGCGCCGTCAAGGCGGTGGACCCCGCCCTGCTGTTCGTCGTCCCGCCCTTGAGCGCAATGGAACGCGCCGGGCTGGATGTCGGCCTGCGCGTGGCGCGCGAGGCATTCGCCGACCGCACCTATGAGGATGACGGCACGCTAACGCCGCGGTCGGTGGCCGGATCGGTGATCCACGACCCGGTTCTGGCGGCGGCACGGGTGGTGCGGATGGTCCTGGATGGGGCGGTGGAAAGCCGCCACGGCACGCGGCTGCCGATCGTGGCGGACACCATCTGCGTGCATGGCGACACCCCGACGGCGGTCGCCATGGCGGCCACGGTCCGCCGCGCGCTGGAGGCGGCGGGGGTGGCTGTGCGGGCGGTCGGACGTGATTGATCCCAGGCAGGGCGTTGCCTCCGCCCCATAACTCGCCCATTACGCGAACATGCCTGCATTTTTGCGCCGCAGCATGCAAAAAAGCAGGTCACAGTTTTGTCAGAATTTTAGACGAACATCCCTCAAACCGGAAAGGATAGACCAAGACCATCTCGACAAAATGGATAGTCGAGCATCGGCCAAACAGCACAGGGCTTGCCAAATGAAACGAAGAATTTCCATGCCTGGTCTGGCGGCAATGGCGATTTTATCGGCAAGCGGTGCGTCTGCTGATGTCCTATACCAAAAGGACAGTTTTTCAGATCAACGACATTTCCTGGCCGTCGATGTCTCGTGGGGCGAGCTGGAGATCGGGCAGGCCGACAGTGCCCGCAACCGGCTGGTGGGGACGGCGGCCTTGCCGGCTTCCACCGGGGCCGGAAGCCGCAGCGCGAAGCTGACCTACTACACCCCGCCGCTGCGCGGCTTCGAGCTGGGCGCCAGCTATACGCCGATGCCGCGCGGCGCCGGCGACATGCCCGATCCGCGCGAAGCTTTGCATCTGGTGGAGGCGGCGGTGCGCAAGACCATCCTGATGGGCGGCATCAGCACCCGCTTTTCCGCCGGCACCAGCCGGGCGCGGGTGCGTGGCGACAGCCGCCGGCTGCCGCGCCAATCCTGGATCGTCGGCACCCAGTTCGTCTGGCGGAGCGTGACGCTCGACGGCGACCTGCGGCAACAGCAGGAGGCCGATGGCCTGTCGGTCCGCAGTTTGAACGCGGCGCTGGCCTATGGCCGCGGCGACCTGAGCCTGTCCTTCCGGGCAAGGCGGACACTGCCGGAGAATGGTGCTGCCAGCGACCATTACCTCGCCGATCTGGCCTATCGCATCACGCCGCGCTGGCAGGTGGTGGCCGACACCAACATCGACACCGGTGCGGAGACCCTGGGCACGGTGGTGAAGGTCGGCGCGCGGCTGGTGTTCTGAGCGATCAGCCAGCCAACAGGGCCGCCAGCCGGTCGGCCGCCTCGTCCACCTCCGCCGCCGTGCTGCCGCGGCCAAGGCCGAAGCGCAGGCTGGCATGGGCGTCGGCGGCCGACAGGCCGACCGCCAGCAGGACATGCGACGGCTCCCCCACACCGCTGTGGCAGGCGGACCCGGTGGCGACGGCAAGGTCCGGCAGATCGAGCAGCCGGTCGGCGGCGTCTATGCCGGGAATGGTGACGTTCAGGCAGCCGGCCAGCCCGTCCGTCGCGCCATTGCGGCGGATGCCGGGCAACCGGTCCCGCAGCCGCTGCCACAGCCGGTCGCGCAGCCCGCCGATGTGGCGGGCGTCCTCCTCCCGCCTCTCGCGCGCCAGCCGGCAGGCCGCGCCCAATCCGACGCAGAGCGGCGTCGGCAGCGTTCCCCCGCGCAAGCCCCGCTGCTGCCCGCCGCCGGCCGAGGCCGGCACCGGCCGGAAGGGCGGGCGGACGATCAGGGCGCCGACGCCCATCGGCCCGTAAAGCTTGTGGCCCGACAGGCTGAGCCCATGCAGGCCGAGCGCCGCCATGTCGAGCATCCGCGTGCCGAGGGCCTGCACGGCGTCGCTGTGCATCAACGCGCCATGGCGCGCTGCGACCGCCGCCAGTTCGGCCAGCGGCTGGACCGTTCCGACCTCGTTGTTGGCGGCCATCACTGAGACAATCGAAGAGTGCCGCATGTCGGTCAGGGCATCGTCGAGTGCGGCGGGATCGACCCGGCCGGCGCCGTCCACCGGCAGCACCGTCACCGGATGGCCGCGCCGCCGCAACTCCGGCAGGCAGCCCAGGACGCTGGCATGCTCCACCGCGGAGACGACGCCGCCGCCGCCCGCCGGTACGCCGCCCAGCAGGGCCAGCGCGTTCGCCTCGGTGGCGCCGGAGGTGAAGACGACCTCGCCCGGCTGGGCGCCGACCAGGGCGGCGACCTCGCCCCGCGCCTGCTCGATGGCGTCGGCGGCGCGCCAGCCGGCCGGATGGGCGGCGTGCGGATTGCCGGCCGCCTCCGGCCGCATCCAGGGCAGCATCGCCTCCAGCACCAGCGGGTCGAGCGGGGTCGAGGCCAGATGGTCGAGATAGATCATGGCGCAGTATCGCGCCTTTGCAGGCGGAAGGGGAGGGGGATGCCCGCCTCCCGCCGCCGCCGGACCATCACTGCGCCGGCTGGTCCGGCCGCTCGGCCGACTGGGCGGCGGCGCCGCTGACGCGCCAGATGGTGTTGCCGACATCGTCGGCGACCAGCAGCGCGCCCTTCCTGTCCAGGATCACGCCGACCGGGCGGCCCTGGGCCTTGCCGTCCTTGTCGAGGAAGCCGGTCAGCACGTCGACCGGCTCGCCCGCCGGCTTGCCGTTGCGGAAGGGCACGAAGATCACCTTGTAGCCGCTGGCCGGCTCGCGGTTCCACGAGCCGTGCTGGCCGATGAAGGCGCCCTCCTGAAGGTTCGGCGGCAGGTCTCCCTGACGCGAGAAGGCGAAGCCGAGCGAGGCGGTGTGCGGCCCCAGCGCATAGTCGGGCTGAATCGCCTTGGCGACGAGGTCGGGGCGCTGCGGCTCCACCCGCTGGTCGACATGCTGGCCGTAATAGCTGTAGGGCCAGCCGTAGAAGCCGCCATCCTTCACCGAGGTCATGTAGTCGGGGACGAGGTCGCTGCCGATCTCGTCCCGCTCGTTGACGGCGGTCCACAGGGCGCCGGTGGTGGGTGCCCAATCCATGCCGTTCGGGTTGCGCAGGCCCGACGCGAAGACGCGGTGGGCGCCGGTCTTCAGGTCGATCTCCCAGATGGCGGCGCGGTCCTGCTCCGCCTCGATCCCGTTCTCGCCGACATTGCTGTTGGAGCCGACGGTGGCGTAGAGCTTGGAGCTGTCGCGGCTGGCGATGATGTTCTTGGTCCAATGGTGGTTGATCGGCCCGCCCGGCAGGTCGACGACCTTTTCCGGCTTGGCGGCGATCCGGGTGTCGCCCGGCTTGTAGGGGACCTTCACCACCGCGTCGGTGTCGGCGATGTAGAGATCGCCGCCGACCAGCGCCATGCCGAAGGGGGAGTTCAGCCCCTCGAGAAACGGCTCGCGGACGTCGGCCTTGCCGTCGCCGTCGCTGTCGCGCAGCAGGGTGATGCGGTTTGCGCTGGGCGTCTTGGCGCCGGCCTTGCCCATCACCAGCCCCATGACCCAGCCCTTGATTCCCTTGCCGTCCTCCGGCTTGGGGGGGGCGTTGGTCTCCGCCACCAGGATGTCGCCGTTCGGCAGGGCCAGCATCCAGCGCGGATGGTCCAGGCCGGTGGCGAAGGCGGTGACGCTCAATCCTTGCGCGGCGGTAGGCTGCGCGCCCTGCGGCCAGCCGATGGCGTCGGCGATGTTGACCGTCGGGATCAGCGAGGATTTCGGCGCCGGCAGGGTCGGGTTGGGGCCGGTGCCGGCCGACACCGGCAGGGACGCCTGATCGCCGCAGCCGGCGAGCGACAGGACGGCGACAGTCGCCGAAAGCATGAGGGCGAACCGTGTGGTGCTGTGCATGCGCCGAAATCCCGCGTCTGTGGGCGTGGAGGGAGTACCCACGCTCAACGCCGGCACGTTCCGGTTGGTTCCGTTGCGGGAGTTTCCGTTGATGGGGTCAGGGCGTGGGCAGCAGCGTCCGCAGTTCCGCCGCCAGGGCCCCAGCCAGCGTCTCGCCATCGCACAGCGGCCCGGCGGCCATGCGGGGCCGCAGGGTCCGGCGCAGCTCCGCCAGCCGTTGCGGGTCGGCGGCCCAGCCGACCGCGCGCTCGACATAATCCGCCGGATCGGCGGCGATGCAGCCCTCCACCCCCGCCACGGTCAGGAAGGCCAGCGAATGGCGGCTGGAGAAGGTCTCCCCCGGCAGGGTGACGACCGGCACCCCCATCCACAGCGTCTCCAGCGTCGTCGTGCTGCCGGAGAAGGGGAAGGGGTCGAGCGCCACATCGACCGAGGCGCACCAGCGCATATGGTCCAGGCTGCTTGTCGCACCGACCATGGTCACCCGGTCCGGTGCGATGCCGGCGGCGGCCAGCCGGCCGCGCCACAGGGCGGCGGTGGCCGGGCAGGACAGCGCCTTGGTCTTCATCAGCAGGCGTGACCCCGGCACCCGGCCCAGGATCGCCGCCCAGGCCGCCAGCACCCCGTCGTTCAGCTTGGTCAGGATGTTGAAGCTGCCGAAGGTCACCGGCTTGCCCGACAGCGAGGGCGGCGGCGTCAGCGGCAGTTCCTCGACGTCCGGCGGATCGTAGGCGATGAAGGCGTCGGGCATGCGCAGCACCCGTTCGGAATAGAAGCGTTCCATTCCGTCCGGCACATGGTGGCGGTCGGCGACCAGCGCATCCATCGCCGCCAGCCCGGTGGTGGCCATATAGCCCGACCATGCCACCTGCACCGGCGCCGGCTTGCGCGCGAAGACGCCGGGACGGCCGCGGGCATTGTGGCCGGCAAGGTCGATCAGGATGTCCGGCCGGTCCTGGCGGATCCGGGAGGCGACCTCCGCATCCGTCAGGCCGGCGACCGGGATCCAGTGTGCCGCCGCCTTGCGGAAGCGGTCGGTCACGTCGTCGGCTTCGGTCTGGTTGGCGTAGAGCAGCAGGCGGATGTCCTGTCCCGGCAGCGACTCCACCGTGCGGATGGCGAACAGGCCGGCGGGATGGCGGCGGAAATCGCCGGACAGGATGGCGACGGTCAGCGGTCCCTTCCTTGACCCGGCCTTTCCGGGCTTCACCCAGCGCCCGCGGTGCGGCGTGCCGTGGACGCGGTCCCAGTCGCGATGGGCCTCCAGCACCGCTTCCGCCGTCCCCCCCGGCCGGAACAGCAGCAGATAGGCGAGGTTGGAGCGCACGTCGGCCAGCGACGGGTCAAGCGCCAGCGCTCGCCGGTCCCCGGTCTCCGCCGCGTCGAGCAGTCCCTGGCCCTGCCGCACCAGAGCGAGGTTCGCGTGCGCCTCCGCCAGTGCCGGGTTCCAGGCCAGCGCCGCCCCGTAGGCGTCGGCGGCGGCCCCCAGCCGGTCGGCGCGCTGGCGCACCTCGCCCAGCCGCAGCAGACAGTCGGCCAGATCCGGCCGGGCGGTGACGGCATGGCGGGCCGCAAGCTCCGCGCTGTCGCGGTCGCCCAGCGCCAGCCGGGCCGCCGCGAGGTTGGACAGTGCCGGGGCGTGGTCAGGGCGCAGCGCCAGCGCGCGGGCCAGATCCGCCGCCGCCTCGCGCGGGCGGTCCAGCGCCAGCAGCAGGGCGCCGCGGTTGGCATGCGCCTCGACGAAGGTCGCATCGTCGGCCACGGCGGCGCGATAGGCGTCGTCGGCCTCCGCCCTCCGGCCGAGTGCCGCCAGCACGTTGCCCAGGTTGAAGCGGGCGCGGGCATAGCCGGGGCGCCGTGCCGCCGCCTGCCGGAAGGCGGTCGCCGCCTCTTCCAGCCGGCCGAGCGCCTCCAGCGCGTTGCCCAGATTGTAGAGCGCCTGGGCGAAGTCCGGCCGCAGCCGCACCGCCTGCCGGTGGGAGGCGACGGCCTCCTCCAGTTTTCCCAGCGCTTTCAGCGCGCTGCCGAGATTGTCGTGATAATCGGCGACCCGGTGGTTGTGCTGGATGGCGCCGCGGATCAGGCTGACGGCGCGGTCGGGCTGGCCGGATTGCAGATGGACGACCCCCAGCAGATGGGCGGCGTCGGCATGGCCGGGCAGGGCGTCCAGCACGGCATGGTAGAGCGCCGCCGCCTCGCCGAGCCGGCCGGCCTGATGATGCGCCACCGCGGCAGCCATCGCTTCCTGGATCGTCGCCATGACGACCGTCATACCGGCTGGCGGGTGCGGGCGCCAGCGCTTTCCCCTGCCGATAAGGCACCCCTTGTCCGCGCCGAGCGGTTTTCAACACTTGACCCGGCGGGCCGGGGCGGTCAGCTTGCCGGCCTTATACAGCCTTCGGCCGATCCCCCATGAACCGACTGCAACGGTACCTGTTCCGCAACCTGCTGATCGCCACGCTCTATTCGACGGCCGGACTGACGCTGACCATCTGGCTCAGCCAGTCGCTGCGCCTGATCGAGATCGTGGTCAGCGCCGGCGCGCCGATGGGCATGTTCCTGTGGCTGCTGCTGCTGACCGTGCCGACCTTCCTCGGCATCGTGCTGCCGCTGGCGCTGGTCGGGGCCATCCTGTTCACCTACAACAAGATGGCGACCGACAGCGAACTGGTGGTGATGCGCGCGGCGGGGGTCGGGCCCTTCTCGCTGTCGACGCCGGCGCTGGTTATGGCGGTGGGGGTGATGGCCGTCGTCTTCGTCCTGAACGTCTGGATCACCCCGGCGGCCCACCGCGAACTGGTGCGGATGGAATACACCGTGCGCAGCGACTATTCGCAGCTGTTCCTGCGCGAGGGCGTGTTCAACGAGGTCGGCGACCGTTTCAGCGTCTTCCTGCGCGACCGCGACGCCGACGGCAACCTGCACAAGGTGCTGATCCATGACGGCCGCCAGCCGGACAAGCCGGTGACGATCATGGGCGACCGCGCGGTGATGCAGACCGGGCCGGATGGCACCCGCTTCGTCGTCTATGACGGCAACCGGCAGGAGCTGGACCGCAAGACCAACCGGCTGTCGCAGCTCTTCTTCGAGCGCTATGCCGTCGACCTGAAGGCGGTGGCGCCCCAGGCGGCCGACCGCTGGCCCGATGCCCGCGAACGGACGACGGCGGAACTGATGGACGGCAACGTCCCGGCCCAGGACGACCGCATGCGCCGTGGCCTGATCGCCGAGCTGCACCACCGCTTCTCCTCGCCGCTGCTGGCCCTGACCTATGCGCTGGTGGCGCTGTCGGCCCTGCTGTCGGGCGAGTTCAACCGGCGCGGCCAGTCCTCCCGCGTCACCATCGCCGTGCTTCTGGTGATGGGGTTGCAGGCGGGGGCGCTGGGGCTGACCAGCCTCGCCGGCAAGGCCACGATGTTCGTGCCGCTGATGTACGCCATGCCCCTGCTGGCACTGCTGCCGCCGCTGTGGGTGATGTCGCGCGGCCTCAGCCTGCGGCCGGGACGCCGGCAGGGCACGCCCGATGTCGACCCGGCTGTTGGCCCCGGTGCCGGCCCGGCCGGGTCGGTGTCATGAGCCGCATCCTCTTCATCACCTCCAACCGCCTGGGCGACGCGGTGCTGTCGACCGGGCTGCTCGGCCACCTGACCGAAGCCTATCCGGGGGCGCGGCTGACCATCGCCTGCGGGCCGCTGCCGGCGCCGCTGTTCCGTGCCGTTCCGGGGCTGGAGCGGCTGATCCCGCTGGCGAAGCGCTCCTATGCCCGGCACTGGCTGCGGCTGTGGCTGGACTGCGTCGGCACGCGCTGGGACCTGGTGGTGGATCTGCGCAACTCGGCGGTCGGGCGGCTGGTTCCCGCCCGGCACCGCGTCTTCCACGCCAAGGCCGCCCGCCCGATGCACAAGGTGGAGGAGAATGCCGCCGTGCTCGCCCTGTCGCCGCCGCCGGCCCCACGGCTGTGGATCGACGCGGAGGCGAAACGGCAGGCCGACGCGCTGATCCCCGCCGGAACCGGCGTCTTCCTCGCCATCGGCCCCACGGCAAACTGGCTGGGCAAGGAATGGCCGGCGGAGCGTTTCGCCCGGCTGGCCCTGCGCCTGACCGGAGACGGCGGGCCGCTGGCCGGCGCCCGGGTGGCGGTGCTGGCCGCCGGGCCGGAGCGGGAGCGGGCGCGGCCTGTGTTGGAGGCGCTGGGGACACGCGCCATCGACCTGACCGGCCGGACCGACCCGATGGCCGCCGCCGCCTGCCTGGAGCGGGCGGCGCTCTATGTCGGCAACGACAGCGGGCTGATGCACATCGCGGCGGCGGCGGGCGTGCCGACGGTGGGGCTGTTCGGTCCGGGCTATCCCGGCATCTATGGCCCCTGGGGGCCGCGTGGGCGTGTGGTGACGAGCCGGGTCCCCCAGCCGGAGCTGCTGGCCCGCGTCGCCGCCGACCCGAACGCCCGCGATCTGATGGACGGCATCGACGAGGAGCGGGTGGCGGAGGTGGCCATGGATGTCCTGTCCGAAGCGCATAGGACTTGTGACCAGTTTGCGTCAGGGTCTTCCGCAACTGCCGAACTACCCCCGTTGCGTTGACAAAGCCTGTCGGATAACCGACACTTCCGCGACGAAGAAAAGGGGCAGGTCCGCCCCGACGGATGGGTTTTCCCCCGAGGGTTTGGAATGAAGCCGACTCCCACCTACGCCAACAAGCCGACCTCGGACAATCCGCGCGACGTCGAGGCTTGGGCCCTGGCGGAAGCGGCGCGTCGTATGATCGCCGCCGGCCATGCCAAGGATGAAAAGGCCTTCCGCGAGGCTCTTCAGTTGAACCAACGCCTGTGGACGATCTTTCAGGCGGCGATCACCGAAGAGGATTGCGGCCACCCGCCGGAAGTCCGGACGAACATCGCCGCCCTGTCGCTGCTGGTCGACCGCGAGACGACCAACCGTCTGATCGACCTGGATTTCGACAAGATCGACACGCTGGTCAACATCAACCGCAACGTCGCCAGCGGCCTGACCGCACAGGGCCAGTTCATCGCCGCCCAGCAGGCGACCCAGCCGCATCCGGGCACGCCGCAGACGGCCGCTCCCCAGGCCCAGGCTGCTCCGGCCGCCGCCCCGGCGCCGGGTCAGCCGCCGGCCGGCATGCGTCCGGCCGCGCCGCCACGCCCGATGACCAGCCCGGACGCCGCTCCGGTCAACCGCGAGTCCCTGCGCATTTCGATCTGAGCCGTATTGGGACCGACAGAAGAGAGGCCGGCGCTCCGATGGGGCGCCGGCTTTTTTTTGACGGCGGCATACCGGTGACCGGTCTCGATCCTTCCCGGCCGAGCTGGAAGGCCGTGTAGAACCAAAGACGCGTCCTAACGGAAAAGCATCCGTCCATTTTGGTGTTGGGGAAGTTTTCAGTACCACCAGAATGCGTCAATCAAATTCTGCTGCAAGAGCGGTGATTGCAATTCCTTTCCATGACTTGGCCTGACAGGCGATATCCGTTCGTTTGGCGATGCGGATCTGTCATCTTGATCCGCCTGGACAGGCCACGACAAAGCGGTGCGCTGTCGTAATCTGGAGGGAGGGGCCATGCCGCACGATGCCGATTTTGCTTCGTTGCCGCGTTTGCCTGTTTCGGTTGAGGAGATCGCCGGCCATCCTCGCTATCTTCAGGCACGGAAACTGTATTCGGAGAGCTTTCTCGCGTTGTTCGACCGCAACCCGTTTCTCATACGGTTGTTGACTGACACAAGCCGGTACCTTCTGTTTACGGTCTCGGTCATCCTTGACGCCAACCACGATATCGAACGGCGGGAGACGTGGTTCACGGTGGGCCGTCTCAAGGAGCGGATGGCGGTGTTCGGAATGACCAGCCCCCGCCATGTCGATCATCTCATCGAGCGCATGTGTGCCGTTGGATTTGTCGAGACCGCCCATCCGCCGGGCGATCGCCGCGTGACTCTGCTGCGGCTCACCGACAGGATGCTGGCCCATGATCGCGAGTGGCTGGCCACTGACTACGTCATCCTCGATGCACTGCGTCCCGAGAACGGCTATGGCCGGGTCAGAAACCGCGACCCGTTCCTTCATGCCGCGATCCGGCGCCAGTCGCTCGCCCTGCTGCCCGAGGGAGCGCGCCTGCTTTCCGCTCAGACGGATTTCCTGCTGTTCTTCAGCCGGCCGGGTGGCCTGATGGTCCTCGAGGCCCTGTTCGAGGCGGCGCTGTCGTCAGCCGACGGCTGGCAAAGCCCCTTTGCCTTTGGGGATGTCGCCGACCGGTTCGGTCTGTCCCGCTCCCATGTCCGCAGTGTGGTGCAGGCCGCCGAAGCCGCCGGTTTCATCAAGCTTCATGGCCGCGGCGGCCGGTTGGTGGAGATCCTGCCACCCCTGTGGCGCAGCGATGCCGTCGGTCACGGTGTGGGCGCCAGACTTCGCGACATCGCCTTTCTCCGTGCATCGGTCGAGCTTGCCCCTGCTGAGTGACGGCCTCCGGCGGTCACGACCCCTCCGGCTGCTCCGGTTCCCTCATCCCGTCCCGTCGAATAGACGCAAACTTCGACAAATGCCGGCGTCGGCCCCCGGCTATGATTCGTCCGCTGCGGTCTGACAACGGCGGTCGCGTTCCCTGAAAGGGGAGCGGCTGACCGGGCGTGCAACCGCCGCCGATCGATGTGAGCGGAGACCTGTGGCGGACATCCGGGGGCGGTCCCGAACCTCCGATCCGGAACAGGGGAGACCGGTCCGTCCCACGTTAGAGTTTGGAGCCAATGATGCAGTCTCCCATCCGCGCGGCTCGCACCGTGATGTTCGCCGCCCTTTGCCTTGCCGCGACGGCTGCCGGAGCCGACGAGGCTCCTCCGGTTTGGGCCTATCCGATCGCCCCGCAGGATTATGTGCCTCCCAAGGACGATGGCACGGTTCGCCAGGTGCCGGGCAGCATCCGCGGCTATACCCTGACCGAGATCCGCGATCTTTTCGTTGCCCGTGACTGGTTCCCGCAGGCTCACCCCCCGATGCCGCCGGTGGTTGCCGAAGGGCGTAAGCCGAATCTGCGGCCCTGTGGCGTCTGTCATCGGCCCGAGGGGGTCGGCGGGCCGGAGAATGCGAGCCTCGCCGGCCTGCCGGCGGCCTATATGCTGCGCCAGATCGACGACTTCCGCAGTGGGGCGCGCTCCACCGGAGTGAAGGAGCGTGCGCACGTGTTCCGCATGATCACCGGTCTGAAGGAATTGACCGACGACGAGATCAGGCAGGCGGTGGCGTATTATGCGTCGCAGCCGCTTCCGGCCCGCATCAGGGTCGTCGAAACCGACAGCGTTCCCGCCAGCTATGTCCCATCCTGGTATTACACGCCCAGGAAGGGTGGTGGTTCGGAGCCGCTGGCCGGCCGCATCATCGAGATGCCCGATGACGAGGAGAATTTCATCAATCGGGACTCCCGCGTGACGTTCACCGCCTATGTGCCGGTCGGCAGCCTCGCACTCGGCGGGACGATCGCCAGGGAGGGGAGCCCCGACCGCATCGTCGCCTGTATCGCCTGCCACGGGGAACGCCTTGAAGGCGTCGCCGACATCCCGCCGCTGGCCGGCCGCTCGCCCTCCTACATCGTCCGCCAGCTCTACGAGTTCAAGCACGGCCTGAGGGGTGGATCGATGGCGGAGCCGATGAAGGAGAACGCCGCGCGGATGACCGTCCCGGAGATGGTCGCGCTGGCCGCATATGCGGCATCGCTGACGCCGTGAACTTCAGGCCGGGCGCGCTCCGCGCCCGCCTCCCGAAAGACCCGCCTCCCGAAAGAAAGGTCCCTTTCCATGAAGAAGAAGCTTGCCGCCGCCATCGTCGGGCTCGTCACCTGCGCCAGCTGCATTGCCTGGGCCGGCGAGACGATCCGTGCCGGACTTGTCGGCACCTGGAAGCTTGTGGTCGTCTACGACCAGTTCACCGACGGGACGAAGCGGGAGACCTGGGGGCCCGCGCCGCAGGGGCTCCTGGTCTTCACGCCGGAAGGCATGTTCAGCGCCATCATCGTCGCCGGGGATCGCGCCGCCAGACCGAACACCGTACCGACGGATCCCGTCGGTCCGGCGATCGCCTATTTCGGATCCTTCAGCGTAGACGAGGCCGCGGGCACCTTCGCCACCAAGGTGTCGCAATCCACCTTTCCCCCCTGGCAGGGGGTGACCCAGATGCGCAAGGTCGAAGAACTGGGGGCCGACCGTCTGAAGGTCGTTGCATCGCCGATCACCGACCCGAGCGGCCGCCAGTATGTGCCGCATCTGGAGTTCGAGCGCGTGAGGTGAGAAGGCCCGGATGCATCCGTCACCGGGCCGCTGTCCTCACTCCGCCGGCACCTCGCGCTCCAGCTCCTCCAGCCAGATGCGGGCGTTGCCGTCGGACGGCGCCCGCCAGTCGCCGCGGGGCGACAGCGAGCCGCCGGCGGTCACCTTCGGGCCGTTCGGCATGGCGGAGCGCTTGAACTGGCTGAAGCCGAAGAATCGGCGCAGGAACACGCGCAGCCAGTCGCGGATCTCGGCCGGGCTGTAGGCGCGGCGCTTCTCCAGCGGATAGCCTTCCGGCCAGTCGCCCTTGGCGGCATCGGCCCAGGCATGGCGGGCCAGAAAGGCGATCTTCGACGGGCGGAAGCCGTAGCGCAGCACGTAGAACAGGGTGAAGTCCTGCAAGTCGTAGGGTCCGACCACGGATTCGGAGCTTTGCAGCGCCTTGTCGGAACCGGCCGGCACCAGTTCCGGCGAGATCTCCGTCTTCAGGATGGCGTCCAGCGTCTCCGACACCTCCTGCTGGAACTGGCCGGTGCGGCCGACCCAGCGGATCAGATGCTGGATCAGCGTCTTCGGCACGCCGGCATTGACGTTGTAATGGGACATCTGGTCGCCGACGCCATAGGTGCACCAGCCCAGCGCCAGTTCCGACAGGTCGCCGGTGCCGAGAACGATGCCGTTGTGATGGTTGGCAAGGCGGAACAGGTAATCGGTGCGCAGGCCGGCCTGCACATTCTCGAAGGTGATGTCATACACCGCCTCGCCGCTGGCGTAGGGATGCTCCATGTCCTTCAGCATCTGGTTTGCAGCCGGCCGGATGTCGAGTTCCTTGGCCGTCACCCCCAGCGCCGTCATCAGCCGCCAGGCGTTGGACTTGGTGCCCTCGCTGGTGCCGAAGCCGGGCATGGTGTAGCCGAGGATGCCGGTGCGCGGCAGGCCGAGCCGGTCCATGGCGCGGGCGGCGACGATCAGGGCATGGGTGCTGTCCAGACCACCCGAAACGCCGATCACCACCGTCCTGATCCCGGTGGCGCGCAGCCGCTGCACCAGTCCCGCGACCTGGATGTTGTAGGCCTCGTAGCAGTCCTGCTCCAGCCGTTCGGCGGCGGCCGGGACGAAGGGCAGGCGCGGCACCACGCGCAGCAGACCGACATCCTCCTCCGGCGCGTCGAGCCGGAAGGCGACGGTGCGGAACCTGGCCGTCGCCTCGCCGAACAGGCGGCGGTTGTCGTCGAAGGTGCCCTGGCGCAGCCGTTCCTGGCGCAGCAGGTCGAGATCGACGTCGGCGACCGCCATCTGGGCGCCGTCGGGGAAGCGGTCGGTCTCCGCCAGCTTCTCGCCATTCTCGAAGATCGAGGTCTGGCCGTCCCAGGCGAGGTCGGTGGTCGATTCCCCGGCCCCGGCCGATGAATAGAGATAGGCGGCGAGGCAGCGCGCCGACTGCGATTTCGCCAGCAGCCGGCGGGTGTCGGACTTGCCGATGGTGATGTTGCTGGCCGACAGGTTGGCGAGAATGGTGGCGCCGGCCAGTGCCGCCATCGTGCTGGGCGGGGCCGGAACCCACAGATCCTCGCAGATCTCGGCATGGACGACCAGACCGGGCTGGTCCTCGGCCGAGAACAGCAGGTCGGGGCCGAAGGGGGTGGTCAGGTCGCCGATGCGGATCGTCCCGCCTTCGGTGCCGGCGCCCGACGCGAACTGGCGCCGCTCGTAGAATTCCCGGTAGTTCGGCAGATGCTGCTTCGGCACCACGCCCAGCAGCTCGCCCCGGTGGATCGCCACCGCCGTGTTGTAGAGCCGCCCGTCATGCAGCAGCGGCGCGCCGACCAGCAGCAGCGGCATCAGCCCGGTCGAGGCCTGGACCAGATCGAGGATCGCCTGTTCCACCGCGTCGATCAGCGGATCCTGCATCAGCAGATCGTCGATGGCATAGGCGGACAGCGCCAGTTCGGGGAACAGCGCCACCGCCACCGATTTGTCGTGGCAGGCCCGTGCCGCCTCCAGCACCGCCGCGGCGTTGGCCGCCGGATCGGCGGGGGTGCTGCGCGTGGTGCAGGCGGCCACCCGCGCGAAGCCGTGGCGATAGATCGAGGTGAAGCTCATGACCCGTTCCCGCTGCCTTGCATGCCCTGGGGCGCTCCAGGATGTGGCGCCTGGGGGAAGCAAACATAGCAGGATTTTCGCGCGCGTCAGGTCTCCCGTCCCGATGACGGCCGGCATTCGGGCCTTTCGGATGGGCCGGTGCCGGTGAGAAGACGCAAAATGATTAAGACACGATACATTCGTTATAAAACCAAAGTCAAATCGATGCGGAGATACGGGCATTCCAGTTAAAATGAGGATGTTGCAGGATGATCTCCTGCGATAGTCAAGTTGACCAAACCAAGTGCGTTGGATATAGCCAGGAGCTCGCTTGCACCGAGAACCGGCAGGCCGACGCCAGAAGGACTCGTTTATCATCGTGCCAACCGATACGCCGGTCACGCAGCCCGCCCCGAGCAACAGCGCATCGCCCGATGCGGAAAGCGCGGCCGTGGCGGTCGAAGAGGCCGCGGCGGCGGAACAGGCCTGCTGCATCGTCGGCATCGGCGCCTCGGCCGGGGGGCTGGAGGCGTTGCAGCGTTTCTTCGACGCGGTGCCGGGCGATAGCGACCTCGCCTATGTCGTGGTCCAGCACCTGTCGCCGGTGCACAAGAGCCTGATGGTCGATCTGCTGGCGAAGCACACGGCCATGGAGGTGGTGCAGGCGACCGAAGGCGTCCCGGTCCTGCGCAACACCGTCTATCTGCTGCCGCCGGGTAAGCATCTGAGCATCGAGGACGGCCGCCTGCGGCTGACCGCCAAGGATGTCGGCGGCGGGATGAGCCTGCCGATCGACATCTTCCTGACGGCGCTGGCCCGCGACCAGGGCCCGCTGGCCATCGGCCTGATCCTGTCGGGGACCGGGTCGGACGGCACGCGCGGCCTGATGGCGATCAAGTCGGCCGGCGGATTCGCCGCGGTCCAGCAGCCGGAGACGGCCCAGTTCGACGGCATGCCGCGCAGCGCGCTCGCCACCGGGCAGATCGACGCCACCCTGCCGCCCGAGGAATTGCCGGCCCGGCTGATCGAGCATGCGCGCAAGGCGCTGGCCCGTGCCCGCCCGATGCCGGCCAGGCAGCGGCGCGAGGATGGCGACGACCCGCTGGCCCAGATCATCGCGGTGATCCGCTCTGTCACCGGCGTCGATTTCCAGCATTACAAGTTGGCGACGCTGTTGCGGCGGATCGAGCGGCGCATGCAGGGGGCCGGGCTGGAGTCGATGGAGGAGTATGCCGCGCTTCTGCGGCGGAACAGTGCGGAGGCGGTCAATCTCTACAAGGAGATGCTGATCGGCGTGACCCGCTTCTTCCGCGACGAGGCGGCGTTCCGTGTTCTGGCCGAGCGGGTGATCCCCAGCCTGCTCGCCAACCGCAGCCCGACCGACATGATCCGTGTCTGGGTCTGCGGCTGCGCCAGCGGCGAAGAGGCCTATTCCCTCGCCATCCTGTTCGCCGAGGCGCAGGAGCGGCTGGGCCGCAGCGTCGACGTCAAGATCTTCGCCACCGACATCGACCAGGACAGCATCGAGGTGGCGAGCCTTGGCGAGTACCCGCGCGCGATCGCCGATGACGTGTCGCAGGAACGGCTGGCCCGCTTCTTCACCGCGCGGGGCGACAGCTATGTGGTGTCGCGCGACATCCGCCGGATGGTGGTGTTCGCCGCCCACAACATCATGCGCGACCCGCCCTTCACCAAGATCGACCTGCTGAGCTGCCGCAACCTGCTGATCTATATGGACCAGCCGCTGCAGCGCAAGGTGCTGAGCCTGTTCCAGTACGCGCTGCGCCAGAGCGGCTTCCTGTTCCTCGGCACCAGCGAGACGCTGGGCGACCTCCAGTCCGACTTCCACACCGTCGACAGCCGCAACAAGGTCTTCCAGAGCCTGCGAGCCGGGTCCTTCCGGCTATCGCGGCTGCTGGTTCCGACGGTCGCGGCGCCGCTGGCCCGCCATGGCGACGAGGGGCCGTCCCAGGCGATGGAGGAGGGCGCGGCCATCGACGAGGCGATGGCGACGCTGATGAAGGCCTATGTGCCGCCCTGCCTGCTGGTCAACGAACAGATGACCATCATGCATGTGTTCGGCGATGCCTCGTCCCTGCTGAAGGTGCCGCCGGGCGAGGCGACGCTGAACGTGCTGAAGCTGCTGCCGTCGTCGGTCGCCATGGTGACGGGCACCGCGCTGAACCGGGCCTTCCGCTCCGGCGAGGAGTTCGCACTGTCCAACATTCCGGTGAAGGACTGCGAAGGCGTGGCGGCGCTCAGCCTGCGGGTCAAGCCCTATGTCGCGCGCAAGACCGGGCGTCGCTTCGCCCTGGTCGTGCTGGACCGCGCCAACATGCTGCCGCTGTCGGTGCCGGATTCGGAGTTCGACCTGAACGCCGACGCCGCCGAGCGCATCCGCGGGCTGGAGCAGGAGCTGCTGTCGCGCGGCGAGAATCTCCAGGCGACCATCGAGGAGCTGGAGACCGCCAACGAGGAACTCCAGGCGACCAACGAGGAACTGCTGGCCTCGAACGAGGAGTTGCAGAGCACCAACGAGGAACTGCAATCGGTCAATGAGGAGCTGTACTCCGTCAACGCCGAATATCAGGCGAAGGTGGAGGAGCTGACCGAGATCACCAACGATCTGGACAATCTGCTGCGCTCGACCGAGATCGGCACAGTGTTTCTCGACGGCGATTTCGTCATCCGCCGCTTCACCCCGGCGGCGGCCGGCTTCATCAACATCATCCCGCGCGACATCGGCCGGTCCATCGCGCATCTGTCGACCAACATCGACTATCCCGACTTTCTCGGCGACATCCGCAAGGTGTTCGACGGGCAGGAGGCGGTGGAACGCCATGTCCGCGTCCAAGACGGCCGCTGGGACGGCCGCTGGGTGCTGACCCGCATCCTGCCCTATCTGACCGACAAGAATCAGACCGCCGGCGTGGTGGTGACCTTCGTCGACGTGACGGACACCAAGCAGGCGCAGGAGCGGCTGCAAAAGGTGCTGGACAGCCTGCCGGAGCATATCGCCGTCACCGACGGGGAAGGCCGGATCGTCATGGTGAACGCCGCCTGGCGCGGCTTCGCCCGGCGCAACGGCGCCCCAGCGATCGAGCGCTGCGGTGTCGGCACCAACTATCTGGAGGTCTGCCTGGCGCCGGAGGCGGCTTCGACGGACAGCGTCGCCCGCGCGGTGCATGACGGGCTGCGCCGCATCCTGGACGGCGAGGCCGACGGTTTTTCCATCGAATATCCCTGCCATTCGCCCGACGAGCAGCGCTGGTTCCTGATGCACGCCACCCGCCTGAAAGACCATGACGGCGGCATCGTCGTCAGCCACATCAACATCACCAACCGCAAGCTGATGGAGTTGCAACTGGACGGAACCGGTGAAGCCGACGCCAGGGGCGATGGAGGAGAGGAATGAGCGAGGATTCCTCCGGCCGACTGCGGCGCCGTGCCGAAACCATCCTCAGCGGCGGGCATTTCGAGGCGTCGGACATCACCGCCACCTCGATGAAGGAACTGCTGCACGAGCTGTATGTCCATCAGGCCGAGCTGGAGATCCAGAACGAGGAACTGCGCGGCGCCCAGCAGGCGCTGGAGGCGTCGCGGCTGCAATATCTCCAGCTGTTCCAGTCGGTGCCGCTGGCCTGCCTGGCGGTCAATGCCGCCGGCATCGTCGGCGAGGCGAACGCCGCGGCCGAACGGCAGTTCGGCCTGCCGATGCTGCGGCTGAAGGGCCGGCCGCTGACCCTGCTGGTCGACGGCGTCGACCATGGCCGGCTGTTCACCGCGCTCGGCCGGCTGCGCGACCATGGTGAGTGGGTCCGGCAGGAGTTCCGTTTCCTCGGCCCGCAGGGCACGGTCATCGACGGGCTGACCGACGCCCGCCGGGTGACGCTGGACGACAGCGACCGTGGCGACGTGCTGCTGACCATCACCGACCTGACCGAACGCAACGCCTGGCTGCGCGAGGTGCAGCAGTCCCGCGACGACGCCGAACGGGCGCGCGCCGACTATCACCACATCCTGCAATCGGTCGGCGACGGCATCCTGGGGGTGGACGCCGACGGCCGCATCCGCTTCGTCAATGCCGCCGCGACGGCGATGACCGGCCATCTCGACCTCGACCTGATCGGCCGCCCGCCGTCGGACCTGCTGGCCGGTCCGGCCGGGGAGGCGGAGCGGGTGCCGGGTGACGAAACGCCCCCGATTTCCGCTGGCGCGGCCCGCGCGCTGGCCCTGTCGCTGACCGACGGCCGGCCGCGCAGCGTCGCCTGCGAAAAGCTGAGGCGCGAGGATGGCGGGACGCTGCTGGTGGAGGTGACCATCTCCCCCATGCTGTCGTCCGGCATGCGGCTCGCCCCGATGGCGGAGCGCATCCAGGGCGCCGTCGTCGCCTTCCGCGACGTCACCGCGCGGCGGACGGCGGAAGCGGCGCTGAACCTCAGCGAACGGCGGCACCGGGTGCTGGTCCAGTCGCTGCACGACGCGCTGGCGATGACCGCCGTCGACGGCCGCAGCCTGCTGGCGAACGCCATGGCGGAGCGGCTGCTGGGCGGGCCGGCCCGCGCGCTGCTCGATCCCACCGCGGCGGCCCTGGAGGGAGAAGGCCGGGGAGAGCGTGGGGCGGACGGGCAACTGGCGCCGGCCACCGCCCCGGCGACGATGGTCCCGACCACCGCCGGCCGCCGCTTCATCGACGCCAACGGCAACCGGCTGCACGGGCTTCCCCCGGCGGCGGAGGCGGCGCGCAGCGGCAAGCCGGTGGCCGAACGCATCATCGGCGTGGTCGAGGGGGAGGAGGCGACCGCCCCCACCCGCTGGCTGCGGGTGTCGAGTCACCCGGTCGCCGATCCGGCCGGCGGGGTGGAGGCCGTGGTGTCCAGCGTCGCCGACATCACCGCGGTGAAAGCGCTCGAACGCGATCTGAACGTGGCGCTCGATGCCCGCGAACGCTTCCTGGCGGCGGCGAGCCACGATCTGCGCCAGCCGGTTCAGGCGCTGCTGCTGCTGTCCGACCTGCTGATGAAGGAAAAGCTCTCGGCCGGCGCGCGGCGGATGGCGGAGCAGATCCAGTCCTCGCTCGGCGGGCTGGGCGGCATGCTGGACCGGATGCTCGACATCTCCAAGCTGGAAGCCGGGTTGGTCGCCGCCAGCCCGGAGGCCGTCGATCTCGCCGCCCTGCTGGGCCGCCTGCACGGGGAATTCGCTCCCCAGGCCGAGAAGGCCGGCCAGAGCCTGCGTCTGGTGGCGCCGCGGATGACGACGCGCACCGACCCGCGCCTGCTGGAGCGGGTGCTGCGCAACCTGCTGTCCAATGCGCTGCGTTTCGCGCCTGGCGGGCGGGTTCTGCTTGGCGCGCGCCGACGCGGCGACCAGGTGCAGATCGAGGTGTGGGACAGCGGCATCGGCATCGCCGACCAGCACATCGACCGCATCTTCCAGGACTTCTTCCAGGTCGGCAACGCCGCCCGCGACCGGCGGGAGGGGCTTGGGCTTGGGCTGAGCATCGCCCGGCGGCTGGTCGCCATGCTGGGCGGCACCATCGACGTGACCTCCTCGCTCGGCCGTGGCAGCCGCTTCACCGTCAGCCTGCCGCTGAGCGAGGCGAAATCCGACGCCCTCGAACAGGCGGGCGGCGTTGGCGCCGCCGACAGCGGCGGGGCCGCCGACGATGGCGGGCGGCTGGTCATGCTGGTGGAGGACGATGCCGTCATCCGCATGGCGCTGGTGCTGATGCTGGAGGATTGGGGCTATCGCGTGGCGGAGGCCGGCAGCGGAGCCGAGGCGGAGGAGCTTCTGGGCAGCCTGATCGACAGCGGGGAAAAGCCCGACGTGATCCTGGCCGATTACCGCCTGCCGGAAGGCACCACCGGGCTGATGGTGATGGACATGGTCCGCAGCCGCCTGTCGCGCGACGTTCCCGGCGTGCTGCTGACCGGCGACACCTCGGCCGACCGGCTGCGCGAGGCGGCGGGCGCCCAGTGCGCGCTGCTGCACAAGCCGATCCAGCCCAGCCGCCTGCAGGATACGCTGGCGTCGGCGCTGAATCTGCAAGGCGGGTGAGGAAAATCCTGCGTTGGTAGCTATATTGGTTGTTCATCAACTTAACTTGTTTTGACTCACGTCAATGCCCCCGATGCGGGAAGATCCAGACTGTGCGGGCTGTTCCGAGAGGTCAGTGACGGCGCGAAACGGGGACGGTCCATGCCCACCAACACCGACGCCAGCCTTGCGCGCCGCACCGTGCGCGCCCGAGCCGCCAGAGTATCGGCGATGCTGCTCGGCGGCCTGTTCGTCGGTTTCCTGCTGCTCGTCGCCGTCTTCCTCGAATATCGCCGCGCCATCGACTGGGTCGACCACACCCACGAGGTCATCTCCACCGTCGAATCCCTGCAATCCACCCTGTCCGACACCGAATCCGGCCAGCGCGGATACCTGCTGTTGTCGGATCCCGCTCATCTCGCCGCCTATGAGGAGGGGAGGGAGCGCAGCCGCCGGCTGCTGGACAGCATCGGGTCGCTGACCGCCGACAATCCGGTTCAGCAGGATACCCTGAAGGCCCTGCGCTCTCTGACCGCCGACAGGCTGGACCAGATCGCCGAGGTTTTGCGCCAGGCCACCGAAGACGGGCTGGAGCGGGCACTGGTGACCATCCGCGAGGGGAAGGGCGCCAGCACGATGGCCGGGATCCGGCGCCTGACCGCCACCATGCGGGCGGAGGAGGACATGCTGCTCGCCCGGCGCAGCCGGCACGCCACCATTCTCGAATTGCTGATGATCGCCTATGGGATCGTCTTCGTCACGGTCATCGGCTGGCTCGGCTTCTCCACCGTCCGGCGGCTGGAGCGGGATTACCAGGCCGAGCGGGCGGAGGGGGCGGCGCTGGCCACGGCGTTGCAGGAGAACCGGATCCTGCTCGACGAGGTCAACCACCGGGTCAAGAACTCCCTGCAGATCGTCGCCAACCTGCTGCGGACCCAGGCGATGCGGCATCGCAGCCAGGAGGTGCGGGAGGAACTGCTGGACAGCAGCAGCCGCGTGCTGGCGATCGCCGAGGTTCATCGCCGCCTCTATGGCGAAGGGACGGTGTACGACACGGTGGAGCTGTCGGACCTGATCCGCAGCATCGCCGAGAACGCGATCCCGCCCACCGGCGGCGGCGAGCCGGCGATGACCATGGCGGTCCGGGCGCCATTGCCCGCCCCGGTCGACACCGCGGTGCCGGTGGCGCTGATCGTCAACGAACTGCTGACCAACAGCTACAAGCACGCCTTTCCCGATGGGCGGCGCGGCACGGTCAAGCTGGACATGGAGGTGGCGGGGAACGAGGTCCGCATCGACGTCGCCGACGACGGGATTGGCCTGCCGGACGAGGTTGCAAGCAACGGCGGCGGCTTCGGTCTGAACACGGTCCGCAATCTTACGCGGCAACTGAAAGGGCGTCTGGAGATCGAACGTTTGACTCCGGGGACGCGCTTCCTTTTAACTTTCCCGATGAAGCCAAGAACGCCAACCCGGGCGTGACCCTTCCGGCCGTCCTGCAAAATTTACAAGAAAAACAATGAAGATATTGATCATAGAGGACGAATTTCTGATCGCCGAGGGCGTGTCGCTGACCCTTCAGTCAGCCGGCCACGAGGTGACGGGAATCGCCGAGGATCTGCCGACCGCGCTGGCCCTGGCCGGGCAGGAGAAGCCCGACATGGCCTTCGTCGACATCAAGCTGGCCAACGGGTCGAACGGACTCGACGTCGCCCGCGCCTTGAAGGCGATGGGGATCGCCTGCGTCTTCGCCACCGGGAACCCGCCCAACAAGGCGCAGGCCGGCGGGGCCGGGCTGGGCTATATCGCCAAGCCCTTCTCGCCGCGCGTGCTGGTCCAGACCGCCGCCTTCGTCGCCGGGCTGCTGTCGCCCTGTGCGCCGTCGGCGGTGGCGCCGAACGGGTTCATCACCCTGTAGGACGCCGTTTTCAGAACCCGGTGAAACGGGTGAATCCCTCGGCCGGTTCGCGGTCGGTCGGGAAGTTGTTTTCCGGTGCCGACCAGTCGGCGAAGCCCAGCGCCATGCCGCTGGCGATGATCTCCGTATCGGGCAGGCCCAGATGCCGTGCGGTGATGGCGTGGCGGTAGCAGAAGGCGGCCTGCGGGCAGGTCTCCAGCCCGAAGCCGCGGGCGACGATCATGACGTTCTGCATGAACATGCCGAGGTCGAGCCAGGCGCCCTTGCCCATGTCGCGGTCGATGGTGAAGAACAGCCCGACCGGCGCGCCGAAGAACAGCCAGTTGCGGCCATGCTGGCGCGCCATCCGCTCGCGGTCGCCCTTGCCGATGCCGATGGAGCCGTAGAGCGCCCAGCCGACCGCCCGCCGGCGGCCGAGATAGGGTTCGCGCCAGCTTTCCGGGTAATAGGGATATTCCGGCACTTCCGGCTCCCCCGCCTCATGGGCGGCCAGCAGCTCGGCCGACAGGGCGGCGCGCGCCTCCCCGGCGATGGCATGGACCTTCCAGGGCTGGATGTTGGAGCCGCTCGGCGCGCGGGCGGCGAGATCGAGGATGCGCAGAACCGTCTCCCGCTCCACCGGCCTGGCCAAAAAGGCACGGACGCTGCGCCGGCCGGCGACGGCGTCCAGGACGGACAGGGCGGGGGCACCTTCCATCGGCATGCTCATGGGGTCAGCGGCCATTGTCGGCCGCCTCTGCTTCGACCTCGACCTCCGGTTCATGCCGGACCGGGAAATTGACGGACCGGGCGATGAAGCATTTCTCCGCCGCCTCGTGGTGCAGGGCCAACGCCTTGCCGGCGTCCGATCCCGGCGCCAGGGTCACCCGCGGCCGCAGGACCACGGCGGTGAACTGGCCGCCGCCGTCGGCCTCCTCCTCCATCACCCCGTCCGCGTCGTCGCTGTAGCCGGTGACGACGATCCCGGCGGCCGAACAGAGATGCAGGTACCAGAGCTGGTGGCAGGAGGACAGGGAACCGACCAGCATCTCCTCCGGGTTCCAGCGTGCCGGATCGCCGCGGAAGGCCGCGTCCGAGGTGGCGGGGATTGCCGGCTTGGTCCCGGCGCTCAGCGTGTGGTCGCGACTGTAGGCCCGGTAGGACGAGGTGCCGGTGCCGAGATTGCCGGTCCAGTCGAGCCGGACGGCGTAGCGGTGTTCCCTGTGCGCCATGAGACCCCTCCCTTCTATTGCATCACGAACATCAATAGCGCCGGCAGGCCGATGAAGGCCATGGCGGTGGACCCCAGGACCATGCCGGCCACATCCTCCGGCGAATTGCCGTAGCGCAGCGCCCAGAGATAGTTGAAGACCGCCACCGGCATGGAGCTCTGCACCAGCACCACGCCGCGCGCCGCCCCGGTCAGCCCCATCGCCCAGGCCACCAGCAGTCCCATGGCGAAGCCGACGGCCAGACGGAAGGCCGACATCGACAGCGCCCGCACCGCTCCGGACAGGCGCAGCTTCGACAGCGCCACCCCCAGCGAGAACAGCATCAGCGGCACGGCGCAGTTGCCCAGCAGCGTGGTGGTGTTGCCGATCCACACCGGCAGCGGCCACCCGGCCAGCTGGATCGCCACAGCCAGCGCCACCGCGTAGATCGTCGGGGTGCGCGCCATCTGCCCCAGGTCGAACCGTCCGGCGGCCAGCGCCGGCCCCAGGGTGAACTGGCCGACCGACATCACTGCATAGAACAGCACGGCGAGGCTGAGGCCGTTTTCCCCGAAGGCGAACAGGCAGACCGGCAGGCCCAGGTTGCCGGCGTTGGGGAAGGCCATCGCCGGCACATAGACCCGCAGCGACAGACCCGACGCCAGCAGCACCGGGATGGAGGCCAGCGCCGTCAGCCCCATGCACAGGGTGGCGGCCAACGCGATCTCCCCCATGACGTCGGCGGACAGGTGCAGCCGGGTCAGGGCGGAGAAGACCAGGCAGGGCGACGACACGTTGATCGCGAAGGTGGTGATGAAGGCGCTGTCGTAAGGCAGCTTCCCCCGAGTCCAGCCATAGCCGAGCGCGGCCACCACGAAAACCGGGGCCAGCACGGCGAAGGCGTCGGACAGAAGGGTGGACATCGGCATGGAGGCTGGCATGAAGACTGGCGGAACCCTTGCGCTGCAACCGGTGGATGGACGAATAGTCAGCCACCATGGCGGCATTCCCGCCCGCCGTCATCCCCCCAAGCCCAAGCCGTGGCGCAGGGCAGCCGCGCACGGGAATCGGATTGCGGCTGCGTTTCCAGCCCCTTGGGCGATCGGTAGGCAATTTTTTCCCCGAGTCGCAGCCAGTAGTATGCCGCGCTGCCGGGACGCGGCGGCGGAATGACCGTTATCGGAACGACACAGGCCTAACGAAACAAGGTTTTTGAGCAGGCTTTGTCTCAAGTCAGTAACGATTTGTAACGAAGCTTGAGCCATAAGAGGTCACCCACTAGGGTGCAATGGCATCATTCTGCGGACCCGCATGACAACCTCGCCCGGCGCCAAGACCGTTGTTCGGCCCCTGAACAATAAGGCGCAGCAATCCAAACGACAGCCGAATCCGAACAGTCGCCGATTCTCGCTGCGTGCGGTTCTGCTCTGGATTCTATTGTTGCTGTCGGCGGGTTTGTTTCTTGCGCTGGCTGCCCTTCCCGTTGGAAGATTTGCAAGTGCCGCCATATCGGCCGGCGTGGTGGCTGCCGCCTTCGTGCTGGGGCGTTTCGCCCAGCGCTTCTGGCATGCCCGCACGCTGACGGTCCTGCTGCTGGCCTTCGTCACCTTCCGCTATTTCTTCTGGCGGCTGACCGGCACGCTGCCGCCGGTGGACGATCCGGTGAACTTCATTCCCGGCGTGACGCTGTTCGCGGCCGAAGCGCTGTCCTTCGTCCTGTTCCTGACCTCGCTGTTCGTCATCATCGACCCGCTCGCCCGTGAACCGTCGGAGCCGACGGGCGATCCCGCCTTCTGGCCCAGCGTCGACGTCTACATCCCCTCCTACAACGAGGAGCCGGAGCTGCTGGAGACGACGCTGGCCGCCGCGGTCTGCATCGATTACCCGCGCGACAAGCTGCGCGTCTATCTGCTGGACGATGGCGGCACCGACCAGAAGCTGGCCCACAGCGACCCCCGGCAGGCCGCCGCGGCTTCGGCCCGGCGCGAGACGCTGACCGCGCTGTGCGAACGGCTTCAGGTCACCTACATGACCCGGCCGCGCAACGAGCATGCCAAGGCCGGCAACATCAACCACGCCTTCCAGAAGACGTCGGGCGATCTGGTGCTGATCCTGGATGCCGACCATGTGCCGACGGTGGGCATCCTCCAGGCGACGGCCGGCTTCTTCCAGCAGGATCCCGGCCTGTTCCTGGTCCAGACGCCGCATTTCTTCGTCAATCCCGACCCGGTCGAATACAATCTCGGCACCTTCGAGCGGATGCCCAGCGAGAACGAGATGTTCTATTACTCGATCCAGCCCGGGCTGGATCGCTGGAACGGCTCCTTCTTCTGCGGATCGGCCGCCATCCTCCGCCGCGCGGCGCTGGAGGAGGTCGGCGGCTTCAGCGGCGACACGGTGACGGAGGATTGCGAGACGGCGCTCGAACTGCATTCGCGCGGCTGGCGCAGCGTCTATCTGCCGCGTCCGCTGATCGCCGGGCTTCAGCCGGAAACCTTCGACAGCTTCATCGCCCAGCGGTCGCGCTGGACCCAGGGCATGATCCAGCTGTTCCTCTTGAAGAATCCGCTGTTCAAGAGCGGCCTGACCATCTCGCAGCGGCTGTGCTACCTCAGCACCATGATGTACTGGTTCTTCTGGTTCTGGCGGCCGATCTTCCTGCTGTCGCCGCTGTGCTATGCCCTGTTCGGGCTGGAGATCTACCGCATCAACCTGCCGGACTTCGCCTGCTTCGTCATCCCGCACGTCTTCGCCGCGGCCTTCCTGTCGCAGTTCCTGCATGGGCGGATGCGCTGGCCGCTGTTCTCGGAGCTGTACGAGTATCTCCAGTCCTTCCACGTTTCCCGCGCCGCGCTCGCGACGCTGCTGCGGCCGCGCGACCCGGTGTTCAAGGTCACCGCCAAGGGGCAGTCGGTGGAGGAGGACGGTTTCTCTCCGCTCGCCACGCCCTTCATCATCACCACGCTGCTGCTTGCCGCCGGGCTGGCGGCCTGCGCGTGGCGTTATTCGATCTTCCCGGAACACCGCGCCGCCATCGTGCCGGTGGCGGTGTGGTGCTCGCTCAGCTTCCTGCTGGCCCTCGGCGGGCTTGCCGTCGTCTACGAGCGCAAGCGCGTCCGCCGGCAGGAGCGTTTCACCGTCGACCGCCCGGCGCTGCTCAAGTTCGCTGACGGCACCACCATCGACCTGATGGTCGCGGACGTGTCGGCCGGCGGCGTCGGGCTGCTGGTCGATCCGGCATGGCGCGACCTGCTGAACCGGCCCGACCAGACCCCGGTACTGACCATCTCCGCGACGGACACGGAGGCCGCGACCACCACCGGCGTCCGCATCTTCCGGATCGAGATGCGCAATGGCGAGTTGGCGGTCGGCGCCGGTTTCGCCCCGCGCGACCGCCAGGACATCGTCGAGATGGCGCGCTTCGTCTTCGGCAACAGCGTCGGCTGGGACAGTTTCCTCGACCGCAAGCGGGTGGCCGCCCCGACCTTCTTCGGCGGGCTGCTGTTCTTCGCCACACGGGTGGTTCCGCGGCTGGGCCATGTGCTGCTGGCCCTGCCCGGCGCGCTGCGCCGCATCCTGACCTTCCAGGCCCCGTAATGGCGATGGTGGGGATTGGCAACCATACCGGCGCCGGCCGGCTGTTGTGGGCGGTGCTGGCCCTGCTGGCGCTGCTGGCCCAGTGGATCGCCGGTGCGGCGCCGTCGCTGGCCGCCGACCGCCGGGTGATTCCGCTGTCGAACCTGCGCGACGGCCAGCCGGAGGTGACCCTGCATGGCGAGACCGAGACGGTGGCGCTGCGGGCCGTGCTGCCGCCGGTGATCGGGCTGACCAGCGCCATGCTGACGCTGACCTACGAGAACGGCATCGACATCCTGCCCGAAAAGGGGGCGATGTCGGTCTTCATCAACGGCTCTCCGGTGGCCGACCTGCCGCTGGCCGCCTTCCGCGGGCCGGTCAACGCCTCCATCACGCTGCCGAGCAGCCTGATCCGGCCCGGCGAGAACCAGATCGTCTTCCAGACTGCCGCCCAGCACCGCGCCATCTGCACGGTCCGTGGCACCTACGATCTGTGGGCGCGGGTCAACCTCGCCGCCTCGTCGCTGACGCTGCTGTCGGACGGCGGGGTGCCGGAACCGGATCTGGCGATGATGCGCCAGCTTCTGGCCTCCGCCGACCGTGCGCGGGAGCCGCTGGCGATCATCCATCCCGGCGGCGAGATCGACGCCGACGCTCTCGGCTGGGGGTCCATGGTGGCGCAGTCCTACGGCCTGCTGCTGGGCGACCAGACGCCACGGGTGGTGGCGGTGCCGGTGAAGCCTGCCGGCACCGCGCCCGGCAGCGGGGGGCCGACGCTGGAAAGCCTGCCCCTGCCTGGCGGCAAGAACATCCTGATCGGAACCCGCGACCGCATCGCTCCCCTGCTGGGTGAAGCGCGCGCCGCCGCCATCACCGGGCCGTTCCTGGCCGTCTATCCGCTTCCCGCCGGCAAAGCCGGTCCGGAGGGAAGCGGCACCGGCAGCACCGCCGGCGGCGGCTTCGTCGCCGTGGCGTCGGGCCGCACGCAGCAGGAGGTGGACCAGGCGGTGATGCGGCTGTCCGACGTGACGCGGCCGTTGCCGACCCAGAGTGCGACCATCGTCACCGACGCGGCGCTTCCCGGCGCCCCGCCGGCCCCGCCGGTGCAGGTGGAGGGGCGCTACCACCTGTCGGAGCTGGGGTTCCAGACGGTGCAGCACAGCGGCTACCGCTATACCGGCCGCTTCGGCCTGACCCTGCCGGCCGGTTTCGCCCCGGTCAGCGATCGCTCCATCCTGTTCCACGTCAACGCCGCGTTCGAGGGCAATCTCGGGCCCGGCGCCATCCTGAATGTCCAGGTGAACGGCAAGTCGGCCGGCGCCATGGAAATCGACAAGCGGTCCAGCGGCATCATCGACAATGGCGAGATGCCGCTGCCGATGGCGCTGTTCCGTCCCGGCCCCAATGTGATCGAGGTGGAGGCGGAGCTACCGCCGGCCGGCGGCACCGACTGTGTCTTCGCCGTGCGGCGCCCGACCTTCACCCTGTCGGATACGTCGAGCATCGAGATCCCCGGCTTCGCCCGTCTGGTCACGTTGCCGAATCTGGGCGGCTTCGCCAACACCGCCTTTCCCTATGGCGGCACCGCCGGGGGAGAGCAGGCGCCCCCCTTCGACCTCGTCGTCGTCGGGCGCGATCCGGCCTGGTTCGGTGCCGCCTGGAGCCTGACCGCCCGGCTGGCGCAGCGGGCGGGCGACCTGTTGGCCGTCGTGCCCTATACCGGCTGGGACGGCGCACCGAACGACAATGCGCTGATCGTCGGTCCGGTGGCGGCGCTGCCGCAGGCGGTCTTCACCGCCGCCCCGCTGCCGGCCGACCGTCTGGCCGGTCTTCTGGAGGCGGGCGCCCTGATCGCGCAGGCCAAGGCCCGCGGCGAGCCGATGGCGGCATCCGACCGCCGCGCCCTGGCCGACCGGCTGCGGCTGGGCTGGTCGGGCAACGCCGCCCGTCCGGGGCCGGCGCGGTCGGGGGCCATGCCGCAGGGCATGGGCCAGGGGATCGGGCAACCGATGGGCATCGCGGGAGCCGCCCTGGCGGCGGATGGCGGTGCCGCCAACCGCTGGCAGCGGATGGCCGGCGATGCCAAGGACCCGGCCGCCGCCGGCCGTGGCTGGGTGCCCGATTGGGCGCGTCGGGTGATGGGCGCGGCGGCGCGCTACATCAACCACTGGACGGTGGAGGATGCGCCGGTCGACGTGGTCGCGCTGACCGAGAATGCAGAGACCCTGCCCGAGGCGGCCCTGCTGCAATACCGCGCGCCGGGGGCCGATCCGCTGACCTGGACGCTGCTGACCGCCGCCGACCCGCGCGCCGTCGACCGCGCCATGCGCAGCCTGGGCGAGGCCGGCCTGTGGGACAAGCTGCGCGGCGGCGGGGCGCTGTGGAGCAGTGCCGCGCCGGCCATCACCACGCTGGAAACCTCGCGTCCCTACCAGATCATTCTCAATCCCTTTGACATCGGCAACCTGATCCTGATTCTGGCCCGCAATCTGTCGCAGCGGATCGAGCTTCTGTTCGCCCTGCTGCTGGGAACGGCGGTGGTGCTGACGGTCAGCATGCGCCTGCTGCTGAAGAGCGGGCATCGGGAACGGAGCGGGTCATGACGCCACCTGCCGGAACATCGCGGCGCGACATGCTGATCGGCACGGCCTCCCTGGGCTTGGCCGCGGCATTGCCGGGGGCCGTGCGCGCCGCCCCCTACGACGGGGCGGCATGGCGCCGCTACGCCGAACGGTTTCTGCTGCCGGAAGGCCGCATCGTCGATACCGGCAACAAGGGCATCAGCCATTCGGAAGGACAGGGGTACGGCATGCTGCTGGCGGTGGCGGGGGGCGACCGTGCCGCCTTCGACCGGCTTTGGAGCTGGACCCAGCGCGTGCTTATGGTGCGCGGCGACGGGCTGGTGGCGTGGCGCTGGACGCCCGACGGCGGGGTCGCCGACCGAAACAATGCGTCGGATGGCGACATGCTGATCGCCTGGGCGCTGCTGCGCGCCGCGGAAACCTGGCAGGCGGAGGCCTACCGCACCGCCGCCGTCGCCATCGTCAAGGCGCTGGCCTCCGGGCTGCTGGTCGAGCAGGCCGGGCTGACGGTGGTGCTGCCGGGACGCGACGGCTTCCGCAAGGGCGACACGCTGGTCCTCAACCCCAGCTATTGGATTTTTCCGGCCATCCGCGCCTTCGCCGCTCTGCCGGGGGGCGAGCGCTGGGGCAAGCTGTCCGATTCCGGGCTGGTCCTGCTGTCGAAGGCGCGCTTCGGCGGCTTCCAGCTGCCGCCGGACTGGATGACGCTCGAGGCATCCGGAACGGTGGGCATCGCCGACGGCTTCAAGAAGCAGTACGGCTACGACGCCGTGCGGGTGCCGCTCTATCTGGCGCTGGACGGCTACCGCGACCCCTATTATTTCCGCCCCTTCGCCACGCTGGCGACGAAATATGGCGGCACGGCGGTTCCCGCTACCGTTTCGTTGCCCGGCGGCACCACCACCCAGGTGGCGGCGTCGGTCGGCATGCTCGCGGTCTACCGGCTGGCCTGCCGTCTCGCCGGGGCCGGCGATGCGGTGACGGTGCCGCCGCTGGCGCCGGACGAAGACTATTACTCCACCACCTTGGCCCATTTTTCCGCGCTCGCGGCGCAAAGCCTGGGGATCGATCCGTGACCCGTCCTGTCCATCTTCCGGCCCTTCTTCTCGCCGGCATCGCCGCGATCGGCGGCGGGGCCGGCGTCTGGTCCAGCGCCTGGGCCCAGTCGACCGGCGGTGCCCGCGCGCTCGCTCCCGGCGTGAAGGTGGAGGTGGCTCCCGCCCCCGGCAGCGGCTCCGCCCCCGCCGCCGGCAAGGTGGACGAGACGGCGCTGCGCTATTACGCCCGCATCGGCGACGGCGAGCGGCTGGAGGCGGAGATCGCCCGCCTGCGGGCGCTCGACCCCGGCTGGGAACCGCCCAAGGATCTGTTCGCGCCGCAGCCGGCCACCGCCGGCGTCGACGAAAGCCCGTTCTGGTCCCTGCTGTCCGCCGGCAAGGTGGCGGAGGCGCGGGCCGCCATCGCCGAACAGCGCCGAAAGTCGCCGTCCTGGCAGCCGTCCGACAAGCTTCTCCAGGAACTCGACCTCGCCGAGAGCGCCGGCCGCATCCGCTCGGCCAGCGACACCAAGCGCTGGCAGGAGGTGGTCGATGCCGCCGCCGCCCAACCGCAGGCGGTGGCCTGCAACCGGCTGGACAATGCCTGGCGGCTGGCGGAAGCCTATGCCGAGCTGAAGCAGGCCGATCGCGCCTTCGACACCTACAAGACCATCGTCACCACCTGCCCCAAGGCCAAGGAGCGGCGCGACACCATCTTCAAGGCGTCCCGCTATCTCAGCCCGGAGCAGCTGCGCGAGCTGACCGCGCTCGGTGCCACCAGCAACCCGGCGACCGGAGAGGACTATTCCAGCGTCCGCACCGCCGAAGCGGAGCTGGAGACCGGCCGTCTGCTGGAGCGGCTCGGCAACGCCAGGCCCGGCGCCCTGTCGGCGGCCGACCTGTCGCGCGTCCAGGGCATCATCCGCGACAAGCAGGACGCCGACGGCGCCATCGCGCTCGGCTGGTACTTCCAGAAGCAGAAGAACTATGCCGAGGCGCAAAGCTGGTTCTCCCAGGCCAATGGCTGGACGCCGTCCGACAAGGCGGCGGAAGGGCTGGTGCTGGCCTACAACGGGCTGGGCGAGAAGGCCCAGGCCCGCGCCGCGGCAGCTCCCTGGAAGGGCAAGTCGAGCCGCATCGATCAGGCGCTGAAGGCGGTGGATCCGCCGCGCGGTCCCTCCGGCTCCGGTGGGAGCGCCGCGCCGCAGGGCCCGAGCGAGCTTGACCGCGCGCTGGCCCGGCACGATTTCGCCGGCTGCCTCGGCATCATCCGCGCCACCATCGCCAGAAGCGGCCCGACCGCCGCCCTGTTGCAGCAGCGCGGCTGGTGCCTGCTGGAGCTGAAGCGCCCGTCGGAGGCCGAGGCCGCCTTCGCCGAGGCGCAGACCCTGGCGGCGCGCGAGCCGGCTCCGAAGGCCGCGCCAAAACCGGCGAAGGGCGGGGCATCCGCTGCCGGCAAGGGGGGCGACGGCATCCAGTCCGGATCGGGCGCGCAGCAGACCCCGACGCCGGCGCAGGAGAACGCCTATGGTCAGGCCATCGCGCGGCTGGAGACCGGGGACGTCACCGGCCTGATCCGCGACCTGCCGCGCGCCAACCTGACTCCGAAGCAGAAGGCGGAAATCCGCGCCTCGCTGATGGCGACGGAGGCCGGCCGCGCATTGGAGGACAAGCGCTACAACGACGTGCTGCGCCTGCTCGACGCCCGCCGGGAACTGGAGCCCGAGCCGCGGAACCTCGGCATCCTGCGCGGCTGGGCGCTTTACAACCTGATGCGCTTTGACGAGGCCTACGCCCAGTTCAAGTCGATCGACGACAGGCTGAGCACCGAGGAGTCGCGCGAAGGCCTCACCACAGCCTGGAAGACGATCTACCATGACTGGTAAGGGAGCCCCGATGCCCGTGGCTTTGAAACGCGCCGCGCTGTGGGCGGCGCTGGCGGCGGTGACGCTGCTGACCTCCGGCTGCGCCGGCTGGGTTCGCGACAACCTGACCCAGTCGGCCACCCCCTGGCGCCGCATCCAGCCGGCGGCGCTGCCGGTGACCTTGCCGGAAAGCCGCGATTTCCCCATCGTCGCCGCCCGCATGCGCGACACCGGCGCCGTGTACAAGACCTACAACGCGGTGCTGGGCAACCCGACCTCCCTGGCTGGGGAAAACCGTCTGACCGTGGACGTGCAGACCCTGCCCGACAGCCTCTTCGGCGCGCTGGTCCAGCCACCGCGCGTCTTCCCGGTGCCGCTCTACACGATGGAAACGCTGACGGCGACGACCCGGCGCGAATTTCCGGAGATGAAGGTGAAGGTCGCCGACACCTCCCGCCGCAACCGCTACGGCGACTATGACTATGTCACCGCCCAGGACCAGGAGAACACCTGCGTCCTGGCCTGGCAGCTGATCAACGACCACAAGCGGGTGCTGCCGGAACGGATCGAGGCGGTGCGGATCGAATACCGGGTCTGCGGCGTCGGTTCCAACATCCGCGCCCTGCTCGCTCCCTTCGACGGCATGACCCTGACCCTGCCGGAAACCATCCTGGAGGCGCAGGACCTGGGCGGGATGTAGGGTCTTGCGGGCGGCTCACGCCGCCCGCGCCGGCCTTTCCCGCAGCCGCTGCTCCAGCGCCCGCCAGCGCGGCTCGACCGCGTCCATCGCACGCTGCTTCACCGGGCCGAAGCCGCGGATCTCCTGCGGCAAGCCGGCTAGCTCCACCGCGGTGGCGAGGCGGTCGGACGACAGGCGCTCGGCGATCTCCGCCACCGTGGCCTCGTAGCGGGCGATCAGGGCGCGTTCCATCTTCCGTTCCGCCGTATGGCCGAACGGGTCGAGCGCCGTGCCGCGCAGCCGTTTCATCGCCGCCAGACTGCGGAACACCGGCAGGATCCAGGCGCCCAGCGCCATCTTGCGCGGCTCGCCATGGCCGTTGGTGTCGCGCGCCAGCAGCGGCGGGGCGAGGTGGAAGACCGGCTTCCAGTCGCCCTCGAAGCGGTCCTCCAGGCTTTTGCGGAAGCTGGGGTCGCTGTGCAGGCGGGCGACCTCATACTCGTCCTTGTAGGCCATCAGTTTGAAGGCGCTGCGCGCCACCGCCTCGGCCAGCGCGCCCGATCCTGGGGCGACGCGGACCTCCGCCTGCCGCGCCCGCTCGACCAGGGCGCGGTAGCGGTCGGCATAGGCACGGTCCTGATAGTCGGCCAGGAACGCCGCGCGCCGCTCGACGATGGCGGCCAGATCGGTGGCCGGCGCCTCCTCCTCCGCACCCAGCGTCGCCAGCAGCTCCGGCCGGTGCGCGGCGAGGCGGCCGAAGGCGAAGGCGCGCAGGTTGGCGGCGACACCGGTGCCGTTCAGTTCGATGGCGCGGGTCAGCGCCTCCAGCCCGACCGGCAGCAACCCCTTCTGGAAGGCGACGCCCATCAGGAACACGTTGGCGAGGATGCTGTCGCCGAACAGGGCGGTGACCACCCGGTTGGCGTCGACCACCTCCACCCGGTCGGGCCCGGCGGCGCGGCGCAGGCTCCGCAGGAGGGCGCCGGCGTCGGGCAGCTTGGCTCCGTCGCGGGTGAAGGCGCCGGTGGGGGCGACATGGGCGTTCGCCACCACCCGCGTCCGGCCCAGCCGCACCGTCTTCAGCGCGTCCGGCGAGGCGGCGACCACCGTGTCGCAGGCCAGCACCAGCTGTGCCTGCTTGGGGTCGATCCGCGCCTGGTTGAGCCGCGCCGCGTCGCCCGCCACCCGCAGGTAGCTGTAAACGGCGCCACCCTTCTGCGCGAAACCCATGAAGTCCAGCACCGACGACGCCTTGCCCTCCAGATGCGCCGCCATCGCCAGCACCGCCCCGATTGTGACGACGCCGGTGCCGCCGACCCCGACGATCAGGATTTCCGCCGGGTCGTCCACCGCGCCGTACTGCGGCAGCGGCAGCGCCGCCAGATCGTCGGCGAAGCGGGCGGCGACCGCGTCGGGGTTCGGCTTGCGCAAGGTTCCGCCGATCACCGAGACGAAGCTGGGGCAGAAACCGTCGGCGCAGGAATAATCCTTGTTGCAGCTGGACTGGTCGATCTGCCGCTTCACGCCGAACTCGGTCTGCTTGGGCTGCACCGACAGGCAGTTCGACTTCCTGCCGCAGTCGCCGCAGCCTTCGCAGACCAGATCGTTGATGACCATCCGCCGCGCCGGGTCGGCTATGGTGCCGCGCTTGCGCCGCCGGCGTTTCTCGGCCGCACAGGTCTGTTCATAGACGATGGCGGTGACGCCGGGAATCTCGCGCATCTCGCGCTGCACGGCGTCCAGCTCCTTGCGGTGATGCACCGTGGTGAAAGGGGCAAGTCCGCTGCGGCTGTCGTATTTCTCCGGCGTGTCGCTGACCACGGCGATGCGGGTGATGCCCTCCGCCGCCAGCTGGCGGGTGATGGCGTCGACGGAGATCGGGCCGTCCACCGGCTGGCCGCCGGTCATGGCGACGGCGTCGTTGAACAGGATCTTGTAGGTGATGGTGATCTTGGCGGCCACCGCCTGCCGGATCGCCAGCAGGCCGGAATGGAAATAGGTGCCCTCGCCCAGATTCTGGAAAATGTGCGGGCGCTTGCTGAAGGGCGCCTGCCCGATCCAGCTGACGCCCTCGCCGCCCATCTGGCTGAGGCCGACCGTGTCGCGGTCCATCCACGATGCCATGAAATGGCAGCCGATGCCGGCCATCGCCTTGCTGCCCTCCGGCACCCTGGTCGAGCTGTTGTGCGGACAGCCGGAGCAGAAATAGGGCGTGCGCGGCAGGGCAGGTGCGGCGACCGCTTCGCCCGGCAGCAGATCGGCCAGACGACTGGTGAAGTCATGGTCCGGGAAACGATGGCGGATGCGCTCCACCAGCGCCTTGGCGACGATCCAGGGGCGCAGCTCGCCGGTGGGTGGCAGCAGCGGGGCGCCGAACTCGTCGGTCTTGCCGATGACGGCGCGCGGGCGCTCGCCGGCCGGCAGGTGGAACAGCAGGTCCTTCAGCTGGCCTTCGACGACCGGCGCCTTCTCCTCGACCACGAGGATTTCCTCCGCCCCCCGTGCGGCGGTCAGGGCGAAGTCGGGCTCCAGCGGCCAGGACAGGCCGATCTTGTGGACCGACAGGCCAATTTCGGCGGCCTCCGCCGGGCCGATGCCCAGCAGGCGCAGCGCCTCCATCAGGTCGAGATGCGCCTTGCCGGTAGTGACGACGCGCAGCCAGCCACCCGTCCCCAACACCGTCCGGTCGATCCGGTTGACGCGGGCGAAGGCCTTCACCGCCGCGACCTTGGCGGCCAGACGCTCCTCGATGGCGAGGCTGGGCAGGTCGGGCCAGCGGTAATGCAAGCCCCCCGGCGGTGGATCGAACGCCACCGGCAGAAAGCCGCGCTCCAGCGCCGGCAGCCGGACGGTGGCCGAGCTTTCCACCGATTCCGAGATCGCCTTGAACCCGACCCAGGCGCCGGAAAAGCGCGACAGGGCGTAGCCGTAGAGGCCGAAATCCAGATACTCGCGCACGCCAGCCGGATTCAGCACCGGCATCGACCATGCGATCATCGCAAGGTCGCTCTGGTGCGGCATGCTGGAGGACACGCAGCCATGGTCGTCGCCGGCCACCGCCAGCACCCCGCCGCGCGGCGAGCTGCCATAGGCGTTGGCGTGCTTCAGCACGTCGCCGGAGCGGTCCACCCCCGGCCCCTTGCCGTACCACATTCCGAACACGCCATCGACGGTGCCCTCGCCCGAGGATTCGACCTGCTGGGTGCCCATGACGGCGGTGGCGCCCAGATCCTCGTTCACGCCCGGGACGAAGCGGATGGCGTGGGCGTCCAGATGCTTGCGCGCCTGCCAAAGCGCCTGATCCAGCCCGCCGAGCGGCGAGCCGCGATAGCCGCTGACGAAGCCGGCGGTGTTCAGACCCGCCCGCCGGTCGCTCTCCGCCTGGAGCAGCAGCAGCCGGACCAGCGCCTGGGTGCCGGACAGATAGACCTGTCCCTCCGTTCGGGCATAGCGGTCGTCCAGGCGATAGCTGTCGTCGATTGCCGCCTGTTCCGGCCGCAGGCCTTTCGGCATGCCGTCCATCTCTCGTCCCCTCGGATTTCTATCGTTGGAGACAAGTCTGCGCCTTTCGCAGGCAAATGATTTTGCGGGTTGGCCGGGGATCGGCGGTGTTCGGAAAATCCTGTTGCGGATTGTTGATGCGTGCAGCGAAATTTTTGCGCAGGCTGCGGCGTCTTCCGGCGGACTTACCCCCTCAGGGCGGCATGGCGGTCGGCCCGCATCAGGGCGGCGCCGCGTTCGGCGATCATCACCGTCGGTGTGTTGGTGTTGCCGGAGGTCAGCGTCGGCATCACCGAGGCGTCGATCACCCGCAAGCCACGCACCCCGCGCACCCGCATCTCCGCGTCGGTGACGGCGGTCGGGTCGTCCTTGCCGCCCATCCGGCAGGTGCCGACGGGGTGGAAGATGGTGGTGCCGATGTCGCCGGCGGCGCGCGCCAACTCCTCCTCGGTCTGGAAGCTGGGGCCGGGCTTGTATTCCTGCGGGTGGTAGGGGGCGAGCGCCGGCTGCGCGACGATGCGGCGGGTCAGCGCCAGCGCCTTTGCCGCCTTCGCCCGGTCGGCCGGATCGGACAGGTAGCAGGGGGCGATGGCCGGATTGGCGCGGTGATCGGCGGTGGTGATGCGGGTCCAGCCGCGCGAGGCCGGGCGCAGGTCGCAGACGCTGGCGGTGAACGCCGGGAAGCCGTGCAGCGGGTCACCGAACTTCTCCAGCGACAGCGGCTGCACATGATATTCCAGGTCGGCGCTCGCGACCTCGGGCGAGGATTTGGCGAAGACGCCGAGCTGACTCGGCGCCATGGTCAGCGGTCCCTTGCGGAACAGCGCATATTCCAGCCCCATCATCGCCTTGCCGAACAGGCTGCCGGCCCGCTTGTTCAGCGTCACGATGCCATCGACCTTGTAGATCATCCGCAGTTGCAGATGGTCCTGCAAATTGGCGCCGACGTCCGGCGCGTCCAGCACCACCGGAATCCCGAGTTTCCTCAGATGCTCCGCCGGGCCGATGCCGGAGCGCTGGAGGATCGCCGGGCTGCCGATTGCCCCGGCGGCCAGCACCGTCTCGATCTTCGAGGCCGCCCGCGCCGGCTCGCCCTTCACGGTGAAGCGGATGCCGGTGGCGCGGCCGTCGGCGACCTCCACCGTGTCGATCGCGGCGTCGATGACGAGCTTCAGGTTGGGACGGTCGAGCGCCGGGCGCAGGAAGGCCTTGGCCGCGCTCCAGCGGATGCCGCCCTTCTGGTTCACCTCGAAGCTGCCGACACCCAGATTGTCGCCGCGGTTGAAATCGTCGCTGCGGGGAATGCCGACCTGCTGCGCCGCTTCGGCGAAGCGGTCGAGCAGGTCCCAGCGCAGCCGCTGCCGCTCCACCCGCCATTCCCCGCCCGTGCCATGCATGTCGTCGGCGCCGCGCCAGTAATCCTCCGTGCCCTTGAAGACCGGCAGCACCTCCCTCCAGCTCCAGCGGCTGTCGCCGGTGATGGCGGCCCATTCGTCGTAATCGCGCGCCTGCCCGCGCATGGCGATCATGCCGTTGATCGAGGAGCAGCCGCCCAGCACCTTGCCGCGGGCGTAATGGATGCTGCGGCCGTTCAGGCCCGGCTCGGCCTCCGTCTTGAAGCACCAGTCGGTGCGCGGGTTGCCGATGCAGAACAGATAGCCGGCGGGGATGTGCAGCCACACCCAATTGTCCTTGCCGCCGGCCTCCAGCAGCAGGACCGAGACGTCCGGATCGGCCGACAGCCGGTTGGCCAGCACGCAGCCGGCGGTGCCGCCGCCCGCGATGATGTAATCGAAGCTGCCGAAGTCCAACACGTCCGCCATCGCTTCCTTCCCCCCAGGGATTTATCGATTTGTCAGACATATTAAATTGCTGACCGCGCGAACGATCCAGCGAAATTTTGCCGCGGTGGTGCCGGCGTATGCAGAATTTGAAAAGCGCGCTTTCAAACCGCCGTCCGCTGCCGTTCGCGCTCGGTCAGCAGATCGACGAAGGCGCGGACCTTGGTCGGGCGGAAGCGGGCGGCGGGGAAGACGGCATGGATGCCGCCCGACGGCAGGGTCCAGTCCGGCAAGAGTTGGATGAGGCGGCCGGATGCCAGATCGTCGGCCACGCAATAATCCGGCAGCACCGACAGCCCAGCCCCCTGGCGGACCGCCTCCCGCACGGCGAAGGTGGCGTCCAGCGCGATGGCCGCCCGGAGCGTCACCATGCGCGCCTCGCCGGTTTCGGCGGTGAACTGCCAGGTCAGCGGATTGCGCAGCGCCGTGTTGGCGACGAAGGGCAGGGTGGTGATGTCTTCTGGTGCGGCCGGCCCGGCCCGTTCGCCGATCCCGGCGGCCAGGGCCGGAATACCGACCAGAAGCTGGCGGAAGCTGCCGAACTGGCGGGCCTGGAGGCTGGTGTCGGCCAGCCAGCCGACGCGGATGGCGAGGTCGAAGGTGCCGCCGACGAGGTCGAGCGACTGGTCGGACAGGGCCATGTCGGCCTTGCAGGTGGGGTAAGCGGCGACGAAGGCGGCAATGGCGGGAACGACGACCGACACCCCGTAATCGAAGGGCGCTGTCAGCCGCAGCAGGCCGGAGGGGGCCGCCGCATTTTCCGCCAGTTCGCCGAAGGCATCCTCCGCCTCGCGCAGGATCACGACGCAGCGGCGGTGAAAGGCCATGCCGGCTTCGGTCGGCCGGACCTTGCGGGTGGTGCGGACCAGCAGGCTGGCGCCGACCTCCTCCTCCAGCTTTGCCACCTGCTGGCTGACCACGGCCTTGGTGATCCCCAGCCGCGCCGCCGCCGCGGTGAAGGAGCCGGTTTCGACCACTGCCGCGAAATAGGCGATGCGGTTCAGGTGCCTGGGATCGCTCATGACTGCCGTTCCTGGCGAGGGAATGCGCTGATTGTTTGTCAATGGCATACGATATGTCGGTTTTATGCCTGCTACACAGCACAATCGGCAGCGGTTAAGGTCGCAGCATCACGCCATCGCCAGCCACGGATGCGATCATGAGCCGGACCAGGACCGTCACCTATCTGTTCGACCCGCTCTGCGGCTGGTGTTATGGCGCCTCCCCGGCGATCGCCACGCTGCGGGAGATCGGGGATCTCGCGCTGGAGCTGCTGCCCACCGGCCTGTTCTCCGGTGCCGGCGCCCGGCCGCTGGACGAGGGCTTCGCCGCGCATGCCTGGGCGGCCGATCAGCGCATCCATGCCCTGACCGGGCAGGTCTTCAGCGAGCGGTATCGCACCGGCGTTCTCGCCGACCGGCGCCAGAGGCTCGACAGCGGTCCGGCGACGCTGGCGCTGACCGCGGTGGCGCTGACCGCGCCGGAGCGGGAGTTCGCCGCGCTCGCCGCCATCCAGTCGGCGCGCTATGCCGACGGGCGCGACATCACGGCGCCGGCGGTGCTGGCCCATGTGCTGGCCGGCCTGGGGCTCGACGTCGCCGCGTCGCTGCTTGCCGAGGGGGCGGAGGAACTGACCGTCGCCGATGCCGGGCGGGTGGAGCGTGGACGGCAGCTGATGGCCGCCTACCGCGCCAACGGCGTGCCCACCCTGCTGTTCGACGACGGTTCGCACCGGCGCAAGCTCAACTCCGAAATCCTCTTTGCCAAACCCGGCAGGCTGGCGGCGGTTCTAAGCGCCGCCTGACCGCGAACCCACACGACCGCCAAACCAGACGAAGGGCATCGATGATGATGACGCGCAGGGATCTCCTTGCCACCGCTTTGCACGCCTCCATGATGGCGGGCGCCGCGACACTCCTGACCCCGGCCGGCGCGCTTGCCGCCGCGGCTGCTCCGCTGAGCTGGCGGGCCTTTCCGGCCGGCGAGGGCGGCTTCTTCCGGGCACCGGTCCTGCTGTCCGGCAGCCGCGAGGCGATCCTGATCGACGGCGGCTTCACCCTGTCCGACGGCAAGGCGCTCGCCGAGGCCATCAGGGCCACCGGCAAGACGCTGACCACCATCTATGTCAGCCAGAGCGATCCCGATTACTATTTCGGCCTGGGTCCGGTGAAGGCTGCCTTCCCCAAGGCCCGCGTTATCGCCGCCTCCGCCACCGTCGCGGCGATCAAGGACAATGTCGGCAAGAAGCTGGCGGTCTGGGGGCCGAAGCTGAAGGAGAACGGTCCGCAGACCCTGGCCGAGGTGGTGATGCCGCAGCCGTTCGACGGCGCCGCCCTGACGCTGGAGGGCCGGACCATCGAGATCGTCGACGCCCAGGGGCTGCCGAACCGCCGCCACCTGTGGGTGCCGTCGCTGCAGGCCGTCTTCGGCGGGGTGCTGGTGTTCTCCGGCCTGCATGTCTGGACCGCCGACACCCCGACGGCGGAGGCACGGGCCGCCTGGGTGAAGGCGCTCGACGCCATGGCCGTCCGCAATCCGGCGGTGGTGGTCGCCGGTCACGCCGCGCCAGGCGCCACGCCCGATGCCGCCGCGATCGCCCACACCAGGGCCTATCTGCTGGCCTTCGAGGAGGAGCTTGCCAAGGCGAAGACCAGCGCCGAGCTGATCGCCGCGATGACGCGGCGCTATCCCGACGCCGGGATGGGCATCGCGCTCGACATCGGCGCCAAGGTGGCGCTGGGCGAGATGACGTGGGGCTGACGCCCCACGTTCTCCGGCCTCACTTCCGGTTGACCAGCGCCACGCCGCAGACCGCCACCGCCATGCCGGCCAGTGCGGCGATGCCCAGCTTCTCGCCGAACAGCATCCAGGCGACCAGGGCCGTCACCGGCGGGGTCAGGTAGAACAGGCTGGCGACCTTGGCCGCCGCACCGCGGCGGATCAGGGCGAACAGCAGGAAGATGGCGCCGACCGACAGCACGAAGCAGAGCCACAGCAGGGCGAAGACGAACTCTCCCGTCCATTGCACCTGCATCGTCTCTGTCAGCGGAGCGGCGATCCCCAGGGCGACCGCGGTGGCGGCATATTGGATGGCGGTGCCGCTGCGCAGATCCATGCCACCGCCATGGCGCTTCTGGTACAGCGTGCCCAGCGTGATGCCGACCAGCGCCGCGACGGCATAGCCGATGCCGATCAGGTGCTCGGCGTCGACCGACAGCTTCTCGCGCACCACCAGCCCGACGCCGGCAAGGCCCAGCAGCAGCCCCACCCATTGCCGGCCGGTCACCCGTTCGCCCAGCAGCGGGCCGGACAGGGCGGCGGTCAGCAGCGGCTGGATGCCGACGATCAGCGCGGTGACGCCGGCCGGCAGCCCATGGGCGATGGCGAGGAAGACGCCGCTGAGATAGACGCCGTGCACCAGCAGCCCGGCCAGCGCGATCCGCCCGGCGGTCGCCCAGTCCCGGGGCCAGGGAGCCCGGCTCGCCAGCGCCACCAGCGCGAGCACCACGGCGACCAGCCCCAGCCGGATCAGCAGGAATGTCAGCGGCTCCACATAGGGCAGGCCGTATTTCGCGCCGATGAAGCCGGTGCTCCACAGCAGCACGAAAAGGCCCGGCATCAGGCGCAGCCAGGGCTGGCCGCCCGTCGCGGTCCCGCTCATTTTTTAAGTCCCTTCCCCGTCCGGTCAGCTCACCGCCGGAACGGCCGGAGACGACTTGGTCGGCTGGCGGCGCGCTTCGGCGACCGCCTGGATGTGGGACTGCAAATCCGCGTCCTTCTGCACCAGCCGGCGGAAATCCTTCTCATCCAACACCAGCAATTGGCAATAGCCCAGCGCCCGCACGTCTGCATTGCGCCGCTGGCGGGACAGGAGCGCCATCTCGCCGAAGAAGTCGCCGGTGCCGAGCTTCACCGGCTCCGCCAGCATCGGCACCAGCACCTCGACCGCACCCGACGCGATGAAGAACATGGCGTCGCCGCGGTCGCCCTTGCGCACGATGGTCTCGCCCGGCAGCGCCAGCTGGGCGCGCAGCAGCGTGGCGATGGTCGCCACCCGCTCCGACGGCAGGCCGGCGAACAGCGGCACCCGGCGCACCAGCTCCGCCACGTCGAAGCGGACATCCAGCTTCGGCAGCCGTTCCAGTGCCCGGCGCCGCTGTTCCAGATCGCGTTCCAGGTCGGTCAGCACCTCCTGGCTGATGATCGATTCGGCGTGCATGGCGCGGTATTCGGCATGCTCCAGCCGCAGGGCGGCGCGGCCGACGTACCGGCTTTGCAGAACCACCGCATAGTCCGGATATTGCAGCTTCAGGGCGGACAGCGCCTGCTCGACGATGCCCAGCCGGCCGACCAGCATGCCCTCCAGCTCGAACGCCACCTCCTGGCCCAGCACGCGGGCCAGCCGGTCGCGGGTGAAGGCCAGCAGCTCGCGCAGCACGGTGCGCACCGCCACCAGCACCTCGAACCGCATCGACAGGCGCCGGGCCAGCGGCCGGTGGATGCCGAAACGGCGCTGGAGCCAGCTGGCCGCCCGCATCCAGGGGGAGAAGGCGATGAACGGCTCCTCGAAGGCGCGATAGCCGTTGCGGCCCTGGCTCTTGACCGCGTCGAGCAGGCGCCCGCTGCGGCCGGACAGCATCTCCATCACCGCGCGCGACACCACCCCTTCGGAGAAATGCGCGTAATAGAGTTCTTCCTCGCGGTTCACCAGGATGACGAGGCCGATGGTGACGCGGTCCTCGCCGCTCAGCTGGGCCTCCTCCTGGCTGTCGCGGTCGATCTTCTTCAGCCGTTCCTCGTAGCGGGCGATCATCACGTCCTTGACGGCGCCATCGACCTCATAGGTCTTGGCGACGGCGGAGACGCGGTCGCGGATGCTGTCGGTGGACAGGGCCAGCGCGCGGTTGCGCATGGCGCGTTCCACCGGCGTCAGCTCGTCCAGCCGCAACACGCGGATCAGCCAGCGCAGCGTGGTGCCGTTGACGAACAGGGTGACGAAGACGAAGCCGGTGACCATCACCGCGATGAAGCTCTGGAGCTTGTCGGGAACGCGGAAATTCTCGGTCACCGCCAGGGCCAGCGTCAGCGACACCGCCCCGCGCATGCCGCCCCACAGCATCACCGACTTGTAGGAGTTGCTGACCTTCTGCGCCAGCCCGGCCCAGGACAGCACCGGCAGCAGCCCGAACAGCACCACCGCCCGCGCGGCGAAGGCGGCGAGCACCACGACCAGCACCAGCCCGACCTCCGCCCAGCCGGCGTCGGCCATCAGGCGCGGCACCAGGATGGCGGTCAGCAGGAAGATCATGGAGTTGGCCCAGAAGCCCAACTGCTGCCAGACATGCTCCATGGCGCCCCAGGTGGCGGGGGAGATGCGGGTGCGCCCCACCGATCCGATGACCAGCGCCGAGGTCACCACCGCCACCACGCCCGATGCGCCGACATAATGGTCGGCCAGCACATAGGACAGATAGGCCAAAGCCACCGTCAGCGTGATCTCCGCCATCGGCTGGTTGCGCACCGGCTCCACCAGCATGCAGACGATGCGGCCGCAGACATAGCCGGTGACGACGCCGCCGGAGAAGTCGCGCAGGAAGTCCAGCGCCGCCGCACCCGCCCCGCCATGGGAGGTGCGCGTCAGCATGTCCAGCAGCAGGGTGAACAGCGCGATGGCGGCGGCGTCGTTCAGCAGGCTTTCGCCTTCGACCAGCGTGGTCAGGCGCCGCGGCGCGCCCAGGTCGCGGAAGATGCCGATCACCGCCGCCGGGTCGGTGGAGGCGACGATGGCGCCCAGCAGCAGGCAGGCGACCAGCGGCATCGGCGTGAACAGGTTGACCGCATAGCCGACGGCGAAGGTGCAGACGAACACCGCCACCACCGCCATCAGCAGGATCGGCCCGAGATCGTCGAACAGCCTCCGCACGTCGACCGCCAGCGCGGTTTCGAACAGCAGGATCGGCAGGAAGATGTGCAGCAGCACGTCGGACGAGACGTCCAGCTCCGCCAGCGATGCCAGGAAGTCGTGGAACGGTCCGGTGCCCGGCGTGCCGGCGAAGGTCTGGATCACCGCGCCCAGCGCCACGCCGACGCCGGCCAGCAGCACCGTGTAGGGCACCTGGAAGCGGGCGGCCAGCGGCGGCAGGAAACTGACGAGGGCGAGAAGCCCGGCAACGCCGAGGACTTGAATGACGATGTCGTGCATGTTTCCACGGGGACGGCTGCGGCGTGGGCTGCACGGTATCGCCGCACTGTGGCGGGAGCAAGACCGCGGACCGGACGGTCCTGCGGCAAAAATGGTCCGCAGCGATGCATGCTTCGCGAGCCGGGGACTATTCCGCTCCCCGTATCGCGGCCCCACCTGTTCTGGTCGCCCTCTGCCCGGCCGTCAGCGCCAGCCGCCGTCCTGGGTCAGGCCGGCCAGGATCTCCGACAGGATGGCATGGGTGGCGCGGGCGGCGGCCGACAGCGGCCGGCCGGCGGCATGGGCCAGCAGGATGGTCCGGTCGATCTGCGGATCGACGATCGGCAGGCCGGTCAGCCGCTCCGCCGCCACGCCATGGCGGGCCACCCGGTCGGACAGCACGGTGTAGCCGCAGCCTTCCGCCACCAGCGCCTTGATCTGTTCGAGCGCGTCGATCTCCAGCGCCACGCTGACGCCCGCCCGCGCCAGCAGGGCGGCATGCTCCACCTCCTCGCGCACGCCGTGCGGCCGGCCGGGCAGGACCAGAGGCAGGGCCAGCGCCTCGGCGAAGGGAATGGCGGTCCGGCCGCGCAGCAGCGGGTCGTTCGCCGGCCCGACAAGATGCAGCCTCTCCCGCGCCACCAGCTGGGTTTCCAGCCCGCCCATCTCCTTGGTGCCGAACACCAGCGCCAGGTCGAGCTGCCCCGACAGCACCCATTCCAGCATGTGGCCGGACAGTCCCTCCACCACCCGCAGCCGGATCTGCGGATGGGTGCGCCGCACCGCCAGCGCCAGCGGCACGGTCAGCACCGGCCCCAGCGAGGTCGGGATGCCGACAATGGCCGGACCGGCCGGCACCGCCTCAACCGCGCGCACGTCGTCGCGCAGCCCGTCCATCTGCTCGATCAGCGCCGCCGCCCGCTGCGCCAGCCGCCGGCCGCTTTCCGTCGGCACCACGCCGCGCGCCGTGCGCAGGACGAGCTGGCAGCCGAAATCCTCCTCCAGCCGCTTCAGATGCAGGCTGAGCGCCGGCTGCGCCACCCGCAGCGCATCCGCCGCGCGCGAGATCGAGCCATGCTCGACGATGCCCAGGAAATAGCGAAGCTGCCGCACATCCATCCTGCCGGACCTCCTGCTATCCATACCATGGCGCTATGAAGAAGTCGGCGGGGATCGTGTGTCAATATGGGCGTGTGCCTATGGTTGCCCATTCGATCGTACGCGAAATGGTTTAGACTGGCGGGAGGGAAGCGGTGGCGTCGGCTCGTCCAGCGGTGAGCCGGACCCCGGACGCGGAGGCCAGCCTATGGTTTTGGGGCCTGTTGTTTCGGAGCCGGCCCATATGCCGGCAGAGGGACCGGAATGGATGCGGCGCCATCCGGAATTTCCGGCCATGCTCGCCGGCTTCTGCGACGGGCTGGTCGCGCCGTTGCGCGGCCAGCGGCTGATGATCAAGCTGTTCGGCCAGCGGGCGCCGAGCGAGATCGCCGGCTGGATCGTTTTGATGCATGCGACCGCCCGGACGCCGGAGGAACGGCCGACGCTGACCCGTCTTCAGGAGCGTCTGCCCGGCACCAGGCAGACCGCCGCCTTCGTCGCCTTGCTGCGCGGCTTCGGCATCGTCCAGAGCGAACGCGATCCGCGCGACGGGCGCATCCGCTATCTGGTGCCCGGCCCGGTCATTCTGGATGGCTTGCGCGACTGGCTGGCCCTGCATCTCGCCTGCCATCACCGGCTGGCCGGCGGCGGGGACGCCGGGGAGAGGCTGCGCCGCGACCGCGGTTTCTACGACCGGGTGCTGTGCGAATGCGCGGTGCTTCTCGACCCGCGCAACCGGGCGCTGCTGCGATTTCCCGAACTGGCATGGCTCGACGAGCATGACAGCGGCCTTTATCTGGCCCTGACGCTGGTAGAGCGCAGCCTGACGCAAGACGTGACGGATGACGGGGCCGGTGATGGCTGGGTGGAGGCGTCGGCCAGCGAGCTTGCCGGGCTGCTCGGGGTGTCGCGGTCCCACATCCGCAACCTGATCAATGCGATGGAACTGCGCGGGCTGGTCCGCCAGGACGAACGCCGTCGCAGATTGCTGCCGACGCCGCACTTCATCGAGCTGCTGGAACGCTGGGTCTGCCATCAGATCGACGGCATCGCGGCGGCGGCGCGCCGGGCGGAACGGGCGGGCGACGGTGGGCATCCGCCGCCGCTTTCCCAGCCATCCGGCGCGCTTCCGGCCGCGGTGGCTCAGAGCAGCGCCACCTTGCCAGTGGCGATGTCGTAGAGGCCGCCGACGATCTTCACCCGGCCGTCGGCCGCCAGCGGTGCGATGAGGGGTTCGGCCGCGGCGAGGCGGCGGACATTGTGCCGGACATTCTCCGCCGTCGCTTCCGCCATCAGGTCGGCGGGCTTGCGGGCGATCGCGGCTTCGACGCCGGGCTTCAGCGCGTCGACCAGTTGCGGCAGATGGCCGGGAAGCTGTGTCCCGTCCTGGATAGCCTTGATGGTGGCGCCGATGGCGCCGCAATTGGTGTGGCCCAGCACCAGGATCAGCGGGATGTTCAGCGCCTTCACGCCATATTCCAGGCTGGCGAGCCCGTCGTCATTGACGAAATTGCCGGCCACGCGGACGACGAACAGCTCTCCCGGCCCCTGATCGAACAGGATTTCGGGAGCGACCCGGGAATCGGCGCAGCTGACGATGCTGGCGAAGGGGAACTGCGCTGCCGCCCGGGCCGCCCGGCCGACCGAATAATCCCGGTTGCGCGCGGTGTTTGCCGCATAACGCGCATTTCCGGCCGTCAGTTTCCGCAAGGCCTTGTCAGGTGACAGCGGGGATGGCGCCGCCGCCTTCTCCTTGGCCGCAACAGTGGCAGGAGTCATCGTCAGGGCGCCGGCCGTTCCGGCAAGCGCCGCGCCGGCCCTGAGCAGATGCCGGCGCGACAGCCCGAGGCCCGCCGTTTCGCACAACAGACACATTCCTAACCCTCCGCTTTGGGATCACCGGTCGTTGCGGACGATCGGCGGTGCCGGTTGATCCCGGCGGCCCATCCACGCTCCAGTGTTGCCATGGTGCCGGGGCTGGCGGTCGTCCAAAAACTGCAGGCATCGGGCAAGGCGCAAGCTTGTCACAGCCCAGCTTGGGCTGGTCGCATGCAGTGCTGGATTGGACGGTTCCCCCTCTTGATCGCCACAAATCCGTTAACCATTTACCCATCAGGCGCCGGGCGGTCGCGCATTTTGCGGACCGTGGACGCGCCGTCCCGCGCCGGATGGCTGGGCGGGAGACCATGGAAACGGAGTGCCGGATGGACTTCGGTCAATTCACCGATCGCGCGCGCAGCGTCATTCAGGCCGCGCAGATCGCCGCCCTTGCCGAGCGGCACCAACAGCTTCTCCCCGAACATCTGCTGAAGGCCCTGATCGACGAGGGCAGCGGCGTGGCGGCGCGTCTGGTGCGCGACACCGGCGGCGACCCCGATCTGCTGAAATCCGCGACCGAGGAACAGCTCTCGCGCGCTCCGGTCCAGGCCGGCGCCGGCGAAGGCCCGCAACCCCTCTACATGTCGCCGGCGCTGGCTGCCGTGCTGCAAGGCGCCGTTGCGTCGGCGCGCACCGGTGGCGACCGCTTCGTCACCGCCGAACGGCTGCTGGAGAGCCTTGCCCGCCAGAGCGGTCCGCTGCGCGCGCTGTTCCGCCGGGCCGGCGTCGATGCCGACGCGCTGGCCGCCGCCGCCGATGCCCAGCGCAAGGACCATCCCGCCGACGCGGAGACCGAGACGACGGCCGGCGAGGCGCTGGCCCGCTACACCCGCGACCTGACGGAAGAGGCGCGGCAGGGCCGGCTCGACCCCGTCATCGGCCGTGACGACGAGATCCGCCGCACCATCCAGGTGCTGGCCCGCCGGACCAAGAACAACCCCGTCCTGATCGGCGACCCCGGCGTCGGCAAGACCGCCGTGGTCGAGGGGCTGGCCCAGCGTCTGGCCTCCGGCGACGTACCGGAAGGGCTGAAGGACCGCCGCGTCCTGGCGCTCGACCTCACCGCGCTCTTGGCCGGCGCCAAGTTCCGCGGCGAGTTCGAGGAACGGCTGAAGTCGGTCCTGTCGGAAGTCCAGGAGGCCAACGGCCGCATCATCCTGTTCATCGACGAGCTGCACACCCTGATCGGCGCCGGCCGCACCGACGGGGCGATGGACGCCGCCAACATGCTGAAGCCGGCGCTGGCGCGCGGCGAGCTGCGCTGCGTCGGCGCCACCACGCCCGACGAATACCGCAAATACATCGAGAAGGACGCCGCGCTGGCCCGCCGCTTCCAGCCGGTGACGGTGGACGAGCCGTCGGCCGACGACGCGGTGTCGATCCTGCGCGGCATCAAGAGCAAGTACGAGGTGCACCACGGCGTGCGCATCGCCGACGCGGCGGTGGTCGCGGCGGTCAGCCTGTCGGCGCGCTACATCGGCGACCGCCGGCTGCCCGACAAGGCCATCGACCTCGTCGACGAGGCGGCGAGCCGCCTGCGTATGGCCATCGACAGCAAGCCGGAGGCGCTCGACGCCGTCGACCGCCGCGTCGCCCAGCTGAAGATCGAGCGCGAGGCGCTGAAGGCCGAGCCGGATGCCGCCTCTCAGGAACGGCTGCACGTGCTGGAGGGCGAGTTGGCCGAGGCGGAAGCCCGCCAGTCCTCGATGGAGGAGGAGTGGCGCGCCTCGCAGTCCCGCCGCACCGAAGGCCGCCGCCTGAAGGAGGAGCTGGACCAGGCCCGCACGAAGCTGGAGCGCGCCCAGCGCGACGGCGACTGGGCCAAGGCCGGCGAGCTGGCCTATGGCGTGGTGCCCGACCTGGAGAAGCGTCTGGCCGAGGCCGAATCGCGCGCCAGCGCCGAGCGGGACGAGGTGACGGCCAAGGACATCGGCGCCGTCGTCACCCGCTGGACCGGCATTCCGGTCGAACGGATGCTGGAGGGCGAACGCCAGCGGTTGAAGGGCATGGAAGACAAGCTGGCCGAGCGCGTCGTCGGCCAGAAGGAGGCGGTGCGCGCGGTGTCCAAGGCGGTGCGGCGTGCCCGTGCCGGCCTGAAGGATCCCAGCCGCCCGACCGGCTCCTTCCTGTTCCTGGGGCCGACCGGCGTCGGCAAGACCGAGCTGGCCAAGGCGCTGGCCGCCTTCCTGTTCGACGACGAGACGGCGATCACCCGCCTCGACATGTCGGAGTATATGGAGAAGCATGCGGTCAGCCGGATGATCGGCTCGCCGCCGGGCTATGTCGGCTATGACGACGGCGGCTCGCTGGCCGAACGCATCCGGCGCCGGCCCTATCAGGTCGTGCTGCTGGACGAGGTGGAGAAGGCGCATCCCGACGTGCTGAACGTCCTGTTGCAGGCGCTCGACGACGGGCGGCTGACCGACGGGCAGGGCCGCACCGCCGACTTCCGCCACGCCATTCTCATCATGACCTCCAACCTGGGGGCCGAGGCGCTGAGCGCCCTGGGCGACGACGAGGATATGGCCGGCGTGACGGTCGAGGTGATGGACGCGGTCCGCAAGGCCTTCCGGCCCGAGTTCCTCAACCGGCTGGACGATGTCCTGATCTTCCGCCGGCTGGGCCGGGACCAGATGTCGCGGATCGTCGACATCCAGCTGGCCCGCGTCAACGAGCGGCTTGCCGAGCGTGGCGTCACCCTGGCGGCGGATGCGGCGGCCAAGCGGCGGTTGGGCGATCTGGGCTGGGATCCGGCCTTCGGCGCCCGTCCGCTGAAGCGGGCCATCCAGGGCCTCGTCGAGGACCCGATCGCCGAGCGTCTGCTCGATGAGGAGGTCGAGGGCAAGACCACAATGGCCCTGTCGGTGGTCGATGGCCGGCTGGCGCTGGACGGCGTGGTGGTCGAGGAGGACCGGGCGCACGGCTTCAAGGCGCCGGAACGTCCGCCCTTGGGCTTCGCCCTGCCGCCGGTGGCGGGTTCCGCCGCCAGCCGCGAGGCATCGGTCCACTGACCGGGTGACGGATGAGAGGGAAGGGGGCGCGGGCTTTGCGCTCCCTTTTCCATTTCCGGGGCTGCCCTTCACCCGCCGCGTCTGCTAAATGACCGCTGCAACGCCGCAATCGACAGGGGGCAGAGATGGCCGTGACGAGTCCTTCCCACTTGGGCTACCTGTCGACTTTCTCGCTGGCCGGGCAGGTGGCGCTCGTCACCGGGTCGGGACGCGGGCTGGGGCTGGAGATCGCGCGGGCGCTGGCCGGATCGGGGGCGCATGTTCTGCTGAACGGCCGCGACGCCGCGACGCTGGAACCGCGCGTGGCGGAAATCGAGGCGGCCGGCGGCAGCGCGTCGGCGCTGGCCTTCGATGTGTCGGACCGGGCGGCGGTGCGCGATGCCTTCGCCCGGATCGACCGCGAGCATGGACGGCTCGACGTGCTGGTCCAGAATGTCGGGCAGCGCAACCGCAAGCCGCTGGCCGATCTGACCGATGACGAGATCACCGGCCTTCTCGACGTCGATCTGGCTTCCGGCCTGATCCTGGCGCGGGAGGCCGCGCGGCTGATGCTGCCGCGCGGGCGTGGCCGGCTGATCGCCGTCACCTCCGTCGCCGGGCAGATCTCGCGGGCCAACGACAGCGTCTATGCCGCGGCGAAGGCCGGGCTGAACGGCATGGTGCGGGCGCTGGCCGCCGAATACGGCCCGTTGGGGCTGACCAGCAACGCCATCGCGCCCGGTTTTTTCGCGACCGAAACGAACGCGGCGATTGTGAACGATCCTGAGCGGGGGGCCTATTTCGCCAACCGCACGCCGATGCGCCGCTGGGGCCGGCCGGAGGAGATCGCCGGGGCGGCGGTGTTTCTGGCGTCGGCCGCGGCGTCCTATGTCAACGGTCACGTCTTGGTCGTCGATGGCGGCGCCACCATCTTGATGTGAGCCGCCGGCCGATTGCCAATGCCATGCTGACGATTCCGATCTCCTGCGGCGATCCCGCCGCGCTGTTCCGTTCCTGGAGCGCCGAGCCCTGGGCGATGCTGCTCGACAGCGCGGCGGCCCATCCGCGGAATGGTCGCTATTCCTATATCGTTGCCGAACCGTTCCAAACGGTTGAGCGGATCGGCGGGCAAACCCTCGTCGACGGCCGCCCGGCCGGCGGCAGCCCCTTCGACGCGCTGGAGCGGGCGCTGTCCGCCCATTCCCTGTCCTCCGACGGGCCGGTCCCCTTCACCGGAGGGGCGGTGGGCTTCGTTGGTTATGAGGCCGGAACGGCTTTGGAGGGCCTGATCTCCCGTCATGGCAATCCTGGCGGCCAGCCGGACTTCGCCTTCGGCCTCTATGATGTCGTCGCCGCCTTCGACCGGCAGGAGGGCAGGGCCTGGGTCATCGCCGCCCGGCCGGAGGTGGCGGACCGTGCCCGCCGCATGGCGGCGCGGCTGTCCGTTCCGCCTCCGGAACAAGCAGCCGGGCCGGCGCCGGTGCGCTGGCGGTCGGAACTGGCGCGCCCCGACTATCTCGACCGGGTCGGCCGGGTTCTGGATTATATCCGGGCCGGCGACATCTATCAGGCCAACTTCACCCAGCGTTTCCTGGCCGACGCCGATGAGGGCATGGACGCCTACGCGCTGTACGAGCGGCTGCGCCGCTTCAGCCCGGCGCCCTTCGCCGCCTTCCTGAATTGCGGCCCCAGGCTGAGGCTGGCCGGGGCGTCGCCGGAGCGCTTCATCCGGCTGGGCGCCGACCGGACCATCGAAACCCGGCCGATCAAGGGCACCCGCCCGCGTCACGCCGATCCGGTGGCCGATGCCCAAGCGGCGGCGGCGCTGTCGGCCAGCATCAAGGACCGGGCGGAAAACCTGATGATCACCGACCTGCTGCGCAACGATCTGGCGCGCGTGTCGGAGGTCGGCAGCGTCAGGGTGCCGGTGCTGTTCGGGCTGGAGAGCTTCGCCACCGTCCATCACCTCGTTTCCGTCGTCACCGCGCGCCTGCTGCCGGGACTGGGGCCGGTCGATCTGCTGCGGGCGGCCTGCCCCGGCGGCTCGATCACCGGGGCGCCGAAGATCCGCGCCATGCAGATCATCGACGAGCTGGAGGTGGCCCGCCGCGGCGCCTATTGCGGCTCGGTCGCCTGGATCGGCTTCGACGGCGCCATGGACAGCAACATCGTCATCCGCACCCTGTCGGTGACGCCCGACGCGGTGATCGCCCAGGCTGGCGGCGGCATCGTCGCCGATTCCGATCCGGCCGAGGAGCATGAGGAAATGCTGGTCAAGGCCCGCGCCCAGCTGCGCGCGGCCGGCGAACTGGCGGGGGGAATCGAATGACGATCTGGCTGAACGGGCGGCTGATGTCGCCGGCGGAGGCGCGGATCGATCCGGCCGACCGCGGTTTCACCCTCGGCGACGGGCTGTTCGAGACGATCCGCATCAAGGACGGCAAGCCGTGCCACCTGCCGCGCCATCTCGACCGGCTGACGGCCGGGGTGGCGTTGCTGCGCCTGCCGCTGCCCTATGGTGCCGTGGAATTGGCCGGGGCGATGGCGGCGCTGATCGGGGCGACCGGCGTGGCCGATGGCGTCCTGCGCCTGACCCTGTCGCGCGGCACCGGCGCCCGTGGCGTGTTGCCGCCGGCCGATGCCCGGCCGACCGTGCTGATGACGGCGGCCCCCGCCGCCCACATGACGTCGCCGGTGGCGGCCGTCATCGCCCGCAGCACCCGCCGCAACGAACACTCGCCGCTGTCGCGCCTGAAGTCGCTGAATTACCTCGATTCCATCCTGGCCCGGCAGGAGGCGGCGGAGCGCGGCGCCGACGAGGCGCTGCTGCTGAACACTGCCGGCCGGCTGGCGGAAACGAGCGTCGCCACCCTGTTCCTGTCCCTCGGCGGCCGGCTGCTGACCCCGCCGGTTGCCGACGGCGCCCTTCCCGGCGTCCGCCGCGCCCTGATCCTGGAGCGCCATGGCGCCGAGGAGGCGCCGCTCACCCCCGACGATCTCGCCCGCGCCGACGAGGCCATCCTGACCAACAGCCTGGGCCTGCGCCCCCTGGTGGCGGTGGATGGCCAGCCTGTCGGCAACGGCTCCGCCGGTCCGGTTCTGGCCCGCCTGCTCGCCGATCCGGACCTGTAATTCGCCATCCGAGGGACCGTGATGATCGAAACAGTGACTTTTCCCGAACTGACCGTCATCGGCTGCATGGTCGAGGCGAGCCGGGAGGATTTGCCCGCCACGGTCGCCGCGGCGTGGGAGCGCGTGTTCGCCGCCGATGTCGGGACCGCCGCCTTCGCGGCGGTGTCGCTGCCGGAGGAAAACGGGCTGCACCGCCAACTCGTCGGCTTCATGGCGGCGAAGGCGAGCGAGATCCCCGACGGCATGGTCCGCGTCGACCTCGACGCCGGCCGCTATCTGCGCACCGTGCAGGACGGCCCGCAGACGGCGATCGCCGATGGCTTCGCCCGGCTTCATGCCCATGCCGGGGCCAATGGTCTGACGCTGTCGGGCGTGGCACTCGATTTCGGTTACCGGCCGGGGCAGCGGGAGGGGCGCCACGAGTTGCATCTGGCGCTCGCTCCGCAATTGCCGGCTCCGGTGTGACGGAACAATCGCGGTCTTGACGATTCCGCTGCCGTCGCATACCGGCGTCCATTGCCAGATGCCGGCGCAAACACTATGATTCATCTGCTGCACCTGGGTATCCGCAGGGGCGAGACCCGTACCGCTTGAGACGATCGGAAGACCCGTATGGACGCTCACGACCTTTCGCTGGACGACAACCGCACGCTCCAGGCCATCGGCATCCTGGCCGACGTGCTGGATGGGGTCGAGGGGCCGGGCGGTCTCGACACGGTGCTGGTGTCCAAGGCGCTGCGTCAGGTGATCGCCACCAAATCGCAGCCGGCCTTCGAGTTCGCCTCGCGCGCCTTCAACACGCTGGAACCGTCGGTCCGCCGCCAGGTGGCGGAGACCGCGGACGAGGCGGCGCATCATTCGGTCGAGCTGCGCAGCCGGGTCGGCGGCTTCCTGTCGACCGCTCCGAAGAAGCCGGTTCCCCAGGGCCCGGTGGTCGGCCAGCAGCCGAACTTCATCACCGCGCTGAATCTGCGCTCCCGCCGCCGGCCGAACTCGCCGACCTGAGGCCGCCGGCCTGGGAAGGCTCGCCCGTCCCGCCGGGGGCTCTATTCCTGGGGGCCATACTCATGCGGCAGGGCGTCGAGCAGCGCGCAGTCCCAATAGGGGCGCGGGCCGAAGCGCTGCACCAGGAAATCGACGAACACCCGCACCTTCGGCGACAGGTGTCGGTTCTGCGGATAGACGGCGTTGACGCTGACCTCCGACGGAACATGGCGGTGCAGCACGCTGACCAGCTCGCCGCGCGTCAGCGCCTGCCCGCACAGGAAGGTCGGCGACATGATGAAGCCGACGCCGGCTGTCGCCGCTTCGCGCAGCAGGTCGCCGTTGTTGCTGCGGATCGGGCCTGAGACCCGGACGCTGCGCGTCTCCCCATCGACGATGAAGGGCCACAGGTCGGGCGTCGGCAGGTTGGTGTAGATCAGGCAATTGTGGTTGCTCAGATCCTCCGGCGTCTGTGGCACACCGTGCTTTTGCAGATAGGCCGGGCTGGCGCAGCAGGCCATCCGCGCCGGGGCCAGCCGCCGGGCGATCAGCGAACTGTCGCGCAGCCGGCCGATGCGCACCGCCAGATCATAGCCCTCGTCGACCAGATCGACCGTGCGGTCATTCAGGTCCATGTCGATCTCGATGGCCGGATAGCGCTCCAGGAACTCCGCCACCGCCGGGGCCAGATGCAGGATGCCGAAGCTGACCGGCGCGTTCAGCCGCAGCCGGCCGCGCGGGGCGGCATGCAGGTCGGCGACCGCCTGTTCCGCCTCCTCCAGATCGGCGAGGATGCGGGTGCAGCGCTCGTAATAGGCTTGGCCCACCTCGGTCAGGCTGAGCTTGCGGGTGGTGCGGTTCAGCAGCCGCGCGCCGAGCCTGTTCTCCAGCTCGCCGATGCGGCGGGAGACCACCGACTTCGACAGGTTGAGCCGGTCGGCGGCGGCGGTGAAGCTCTTGGTGTCCACCACCTTGATGAAGGCGAGCATGTCGTCGAGGCGATCCATGGCATTGTTGTACACCCGGAAACAATGAGGTGCCAAGATCCGGGATTACCGGAAGCGCCGCCGCGCCCTATTTCTGGTGTCACCGCCGGGCCGGCACCGGCCGCGGCGACGTGATCGTTCAACCGAACATCGTTCAACCGAACAGGGAGTGACGACGATGGCGAAGGTTCTGGTCCTCTATTACAGCAGCTGGGGTCACGTGTCGGAGATGGCGCAGGCGGTGGCCGAGGGCGCCCGCTCCGTCGCCGGGACCGAGGTGGCGGTGAAGCGCGTGCCCGAACTGGTGCCGGAGGCCGTCCGCCAGTCCGCCCATTACAAGGACGAGAGCAACATCCCCGTCGCCACCGTCGATGAGCTGGCCCAGTATGACGCGATCATCATCGGCACGCCGACCCGCTACGGCAACATGGCGTCGCAGATGAAGAACTTCCTCGACCAGACCGGCGGGCTGTGGGCCAAAGGGGCGCTGAACGGCAAGGTCGGCAGCGTCTTCACCTCCACCGCCACCCAGCATGGCGGTCAGGAAAGCACCATTCTCAGCACCCACACCGTGCTTCTGCACCTGGGCCTGGTGATCGTCGGCCTTCCCTATTCCTTCCAGGGCCAGATGGGCGTTTCGGAAGTGATGGGCAACTCGCCCTATGGCGCCAGCACCATCGCCGGCGGCGACGGTTCGCGCCGTCCGAGCGCGGTCGAACTCGACGGTGCCCGCTTCCAGGGCCGCCATGTCGCCGAGATCACCGCCAAGCTGCACGGTTGATGCCGGTTAGACAGTAGAGAAGAGGAGGGAGCCGTGGGCCTGCTGATCGATGGACAGTGGCGCGACCAGTGGTACGACACCAGGAAGACAGGCGGCGCGTTCGTCCGGACGGAGGCGCAGTTCCGCGACCGGGTGTCGGCCGACGGCTCCACCCCCTATCCGGCGGAGGCCGGGCGTTATCACCTGATGGTGTCGCTGGCCTGCCCCTGGGCGCACCGCACGCTGATCTTCCGCAAGCTGAAGCGGCTGGACGGGGTGATCGGCGTCAGCGTGGTCGAACCGCTGATGCTGTCGGAGGGCTGGACCTTCGCCGAAGCGGAGCCGGTCACCGGCGCCGGGCGGCTGTACGAGGTCTATCTGAAGGCGAAGCCCGGCTACAGCGGCCGGGTGACCGTCCCGGTCCTGTGGGACAGGAAGACCGGCGGCATCGTGAACAACGAGTCGGCGGAGATCATCCGCATGCTCAACCGCGAATTCGACGCCTTCACCGACGTGCGCGCCGATTTCTACCCGGCGGAACTGGCGGAGGAGATCGACCGCGTCAACGCCTTCGTCTATGACGCCGTCAACAACGGCGTCTATAAGGCCGGCTTCGCGACCTCCCAGGACAAGTACGAGGCCGCCTTCGACGCGCTGTTCGCGGCGCTGGACGACCTCGACGCCAGGCTGGCGAGCCGGCGCTGGTTGGTCGGCAACCGGCTGACCGAGGCGGACTGGCGGCTGTTCACCACGCTGGTGCGCTTCGACGCCGTCTATGTCGGGCATTTCAAGTGCAACCAGCGGCGGATCGCCGACTATCCGCACCTGTCCGGCTATCTGCGCGACCTCTATCAGGTGCCGGGCGTGGCCGGGACGGTGAATTTCGACCACATCAAGCGCCATTACTACGGCAGCCACGCCACCATCAACCCGACCGGCATCGTGCCGAAGGGGCCGGAGCTGGATCTCGACGCGCCGCATGGACGCGGCAACCTGGGCCCCGACCCCGTGTGAGGCGTGACGGATCGGTTCCCCGGCGGTTGTCAGAAGGAAACGACAACCGCATGAGGGGATATGTCCAATGCGTAGGATCATCCTGGCTGCCGTGGCCGTCCTGGCCGTCTCGTCACCGGTGCTGGCCCAGACCGGGCAATCCCAGAATGTTTGGGGCGGGGCCCTGGACCAGCTGAACCGCGCCGTCAACCCCAACGCCTATCCGCAGGACCGCAACGACCGGGCGGCGGACGACCGCGACCTGAACCGCGACGGGCGCCGCTATGAAGGATCGTCCGGCAACCGCCGCGGCAACGCCTACAGCGACTATTCCGACCGCGACCTGCGCAGCCAGTATGACCGGCTGGGCGAGGAGCAGCGCCAGATCCGGCAGAACCGCCGCGCCATCGAGGACGAGATGGAGCGACGCGGCATCAATCGTTGAAGAACGCCAGCCGTCAGGGCTTGTAGCAGCGGGCCATGTCTTCCGGGTTGCCCATCGCCTCGCACTGGAAGCCGTTAGAGAATTTGAAGCGCAGCGGGCCGGTCTTGCGGACGCTGACCACCGGCTTCTTTCCCGCATCCTGGAACTCCACCCAGGCGGAGCTGTCGAAGCGGGTTTGCAGCCCGTTGCTCAGCTGCACGCGGCCCTGACGGTCCTTCATCACCTGGACGCCGGTGTTGAACAGCAGGTTCGGGCCATCGGGCTTGGCCGACAGGCCGTTGGTGCAGTTCACCCCCTCCGGCTTCACCGCGACGCATTCGTAGGGGTGCGGCTGGCTGGCGGTGAGGACCATGGCATAGACGGCGATTTCCAGGACATTCATCGGCATCGGCGTGCACCAGCAGGAAGGCGGCCAGCGGAAAGGCGGCAGGTCTTTCCGTCTTACGGACCATCTGGTTACGAAAGAGATAATGTCGCGCCTGCGGTCGAATCTTGCGTGGACCGCCTCCAGGCCGGGCGCAAGGGCCGCTGCGTCCATCCGTCGCCGTGACATGATCGGTGTGACGCCCCGGCGCCTGGACTTGCGCGTCCCGGACCGGTAGAAGCGGTGGCAACAGCCATCTACTTCCGCGACAGGGGGCGGGCGCAATCCCATGACGTTCCAACAGCGTTTGATCCTGCTGGTCACCGGTCTGGTGCTGCTGGCGGTGGTGGCGGTCACCACGGCGATGGCCTTCACCACGCGCGCCGCCCTGACCGAGCGGATCGGGACCGAGGCGCGGCTGGCCGCCGGCCTTCTCGCCCGCGGTGCCGCCCAGGCCCGCGACATCCCGCAGGAGGCCGACGCGCTGCTGTCTGAACGGCTTTTGTCGGAAGCGACGCTGACCGCCCATCTGGTGGCGCTGGCGGAAACGGCGAAGCTGGCGCCGCGCGCCATCAACGACCGGCTGAAGCAGATCGCCGAGGCCGGCGGTCCGGACGAGATGTGGATCACCGACAACCGCGGCCGGGCCTATCTGCACAATCTGCCCGGCCCCGACCCGCTGTTCGGCCAGGATGCCAAGGGCGGTCCGCGCCACGGCGCCTATAACGGTTTGCTGAACCGTTCTCCCGCTTCGGTGGTTTCCGAACCGGCGATGGAAAACGGCAAGCTGATGAAGTTCGCCGGGGTGGCCGGCGTCGACAAGCCGCGCATCGTCCAGGTCGGCGCCGATGTGCGGCGGCTGGGCGAGCTGCTGCGCAAGTCGGGGACCGATGGGCTGATCGACGGTCTGCTCGCCACCCGTGCGGTCGAGGCGGCATGGCTGCTCGACCGCGACGGCCGGGTGCTGGCCCGTGGCGCCGTGATGGCCGATGGCGCCGGCAACCCGCTGTCCGAGGCCGACACCGCCGCGGCCAAGGCGGTGCTGCCCGGTTCCGACGTGACCGTCCGCCTGTCGGGCGGCAGCCTGCTGGCGCTGGCGCCGATCAGATATGCCGGCCCCGCCGTCGCCCCTGCTTCCGCGGCCGGCGTGCCGACGGTGGCGGTGGTCCGCGTTCCTTATACCGAGCCGGGCGCGATGCTGAGCCGCCAGCTGAAGATCGGCGGGCTCGTCGGCATCTTCGTGCTGGCGCTCGGCGTCTATGCCTGCCTGCGTTTCGCCCGCGACCAGATGGCGCCGGTGGAGCGGCTGAGCGAGGCGGTCAAGGCGGTGGAGGCCGGGCGCTTCAACCCCCTCACCCTGAACGAGGCCGCCGACCGCGATGACGAGTTCGGCCGCCTGTCCCGCGTCTTCCGCCGCATGGCGATGGAGGCGAGCGCGCGAGAGGAGACCCTCGACGCCCAGCTGGTGATGCGCGGGGCGGAGCTGGAAACCAAGAGCGAGAAGCTGGCCGCTGCCGAACAGCTGATCGAGGAGGAGCAGCGCGCCGCCCGCGACGTGCAGTCCGGCCTGCTGCCGCGCCAGTTGCCGGTCGGCCGCGACAGCCAGTTCTACGGCATCCTGGTGCCCGGCCATGCGGTCAGCGGCGATTTCTACGACGTGATCGAGCTGGACGAGCGCCACAGCCTGCTGGTCGCCGCCGGCGTGTCGGGCGGCGGCGTGCCGGCGGCCTTCCTGATGCTGATGGTGCGTGGCGCCATCCGCGAGGCGGCGCGTCCCGGCGTCGGCCCGGCGGCGATCCTGACCCATGCCAACGAACGGCTGTGCGGCGAAAGTCCCTTCAACGGCTTCGCCACCGCCTTCGTCGCCGTTTACGACCGCGTCACCGGCGCCCTGGTGCATGCCTCCGCCGGCCATCGCGGCGCCGCGCGCATCGCGGTCGACGGCACGGTGCAGTTCCTGTCGGAGATCGGCGGCCCCGCCCTGGGCGTGCGCCGCGGCGCCCCCTACCTCGAGGCGACCGTGGTGCTGAACCAGGACGAGACGCTGTTCCTGTGCACGGGCGGTGTTCTGCACTCCGTCGATGCCCAGCGCGCCCCCTTCGGCGAGGAGCGCCTCGCCGCCGCCCTGGCCCAAAGCCGCGGCATGTCGGTTCGCGACCGCACGGAGACGGTTCTGCGCGCGGTGCAGGGGCATGTCGGTGCGGACGGCGCGATCGCCGGCGATCTGGTGTGTCTGGTCATGCGCCGCCTGCTGCCGGTGACGGAGACGGCCGAGGCGGTTTGAGAGGGACGTCCCCAAGGGACGCCCCTAATTCTTCCGCCGCGCTCCTTCCCGCGTCCGGGCCGCCGTCTCGCGCTCCAGCCTTTCGCGCAGGAAGGCCAGCACCGCGGCTTCCTCGCCGCTCAGGCCGGCCAGTTCGTCGCGCAGCTCCGCCTCGACCTCGCGCTTCAGCGAATCCAGCAGGCCGCCCTCCAGATAGGCGTCCAGCACTTCGGGGTGGACGTAGCTCTTGCGGCAGACGCTGGGGGTGTTGCCCAGCCGGGTGGCGACCTGCTCGATGGCGCGGGTGACGTTGCGCTTGGCGGCGCTGGCGCTGTCGAAGCTCTCGAACTCCCGCAAAGCCATGGCGGCCAGCACCGTGCCGGCCCAGGTGCGGAAGTCCTTGGCGGTGAAATCGGCGCCGGTCGCCTCGCGCAGATAGGCGTTGACGTCGCCGGAGGTCACGGCGTGACGCTGGCCGTCGCGGTCGAGATACTGGAACAGCTCGTCGCCGGGCACGTCGCGGCAGGCGGCGACGACGCGGGCCAGCCGCCGGTCCTTCAGCGCGACGTTCCATTCCTTGCCGGACTTGCCTTTGAAGGAGAAGCGGACCTCCGTTCCTTCGATCTCCGCATGGTCGTCGCGCAGGGTGGTCAGGCCGTAGCTCTGATTCTCGCGGGCGTAGGTCTCGTTGCCGACGCGGATCAGCGTGGTCTCCAGCAGCCGCACCACCGCCGCCAGCACCTTCTCGCGCGGCAGGCCGCGATGGCCGAGGTCGGCGTTCACCCGCTCGCGCAGAGGGGGCAGGGCGCGGCAGAAATCCAGCATGCGGCCGAACTTGGTGCCCTCGCGCAGCTCGGTCCAGCGCCGGTGGTAGCGGTACTGCTTGCGCCCCTTGGCGTCGCGGCCGGTCGCCTGGAGATGGCCGTCGGGATCGGGGCAGATCCAGACGTCGCGGTAAGCTGGCGGGATCGCCAGCTTCCTGATGCGGTCCAGCGTCTCCTCCTCCATCACCTGCCTCCCGTCTGGCCAGAGGAAGCGGAAGCCCTTGCCGTAGCGCCGCCGCCGGATGCCCGGCATCTCGTCGGAACTGTAGGTCAGCCCGGCGCAGGCGGCTTCCTGTTCGGGCGACGGAGCTTCGGGCGAGGGGGCGTCGGGGGAGGGAAGGGGGCTGTCCATATGGCCATCAACGGCCGGCACGGGGATTGGTTGCCGTTACGCCTTACGGGGAGGGTTTCTTCGCAGTTGCGAAAACCCTATCCTCGCTCGGGCAAATCCCGCCCCGTTTCCGATTGGAGCGCCTGACCATGGACCGCAAGCCGGACGAGACGATTCTGACCGCCCATCTGCCGAACCTGGAAATCCAGATCCGCCACCGCGAGGCCGGTGACGACGGTGCGGAGGTGATCGCCATCCAGTTCCGCGCCACCCCGTCCTTCGACGCCGTCGCCAAGCTGTTCGCCCCCACCGTGATGAACCCGCTGCTGCTGGCCGGCCCCGGCTTCGCGGGGCTCGGGAAGCCGGCTGCCGACCAGATGGCGTCCGCCGCCGGGATGGCCGAGCTGTGGATGGCGCCGATGCGGCTGTGGGGCGAGATGATGCGGCAGGCCTGGGCGCCCTGGCTGCAGGTGGGGGCACAGATGGGGCAGCGCCGTTAGGTCGGGCCGCTAGGTCACGGCCACTTCACCTCGGGCGGCAGGCTCATCAGGATCGCCTCGGTGTTGCCGCCGGTCTTCAGGCCGAAGGTGGTGCCGCGGTCGTAGAGCAGGTTGAACTCCACGTACCGGCCACGGCGGATCAGCTGGTGCTCGCGCTGCTCGGCGGTCCAGGGGCGGTTCATGTGCCGGCGGACCAGGGCGGCGTAGGTGTCGAGGAAGGCGGTGCCGACGTCGCGGGTGAAGGCGAAATCCGCCTCCCAGTCGCCCGAATCGAGCTGGTCGTAGAAGATGCCGCCGACGCCGCGCGCCTCGCCGCGGTGGGGCAGGTGGAAGTAGCGGTCGCACCATTCCTTGTAGCGCGGGTAATAGTCCGGGTCGTGGCGGTCGCAGGCGGCGCGCAGGCCGGCGTGGAAATCGGCGGTGTCCTGCTCGTCCGGCACCATTGGCGTCAGGTCGGCGCCGCCGCCGAACCAGCCCTGGGTCGTCACGATGTGGCGGGTGTTCATGTGCGTCGCCGGCACCAGCGGCGAGCGCATGTGCGCCACCAGACTGATCCCCGCCGCCCAGAACGCGCCGGTTTCCGCCGCACCGGGGATGTTGCCGCGGAATTCCGGGCTGAAGGTGCCATGGACCGTCGAGATGTTGACCCCGACCTTCTCGAACACCCGGCCCTTCATCACCGACATGGTGCCGCCGCCGCCCTCGCCGCCGTCATGGTCGGGGCGGGTCCAGCCCTTGCGCTCGAACCGGCCGGGGGGCAGATCGGCATGGGTGCCGGTCAGCTCGTCCTCCAGCGCCTCGAAGGCGGCGCAGATGCGGTCGCGCAGCTCCCGGAACCAGGCGGCGGCGCGGGCCTTGCGGTCTTCGATGGCGTCGGGAGTTGCGGCAGTCATGGCGTTTCCGGCTGTGCGCAAGAATTAGGACGCGGCTGTCTGCCGCAGGGCCTCACCCAACACCATCGCCGCGCTGATCGCAACGTTCAAGGAGCGGGCGGGCGGCACCATCGGGATCACCAGCCGGGCGTCGGCGGCCTCATGCACCTCGTCCGGCACGCCGGCGCTTTCCCTGCCGACCAGGATGCGGTCGTCGGGCGCGAAGCGGAAGCCGGTGTAGGGGATGGCCGCCCGCGTGGTCAGCAGCACCAGCCGCCCCCTCTGGGGTATCGCGCGGTAGGCGGACCAGGAGCTGTGCCGGGTCCAGTCGAGATGGTCGAGATAGTCCATGCCGGCGCGCCGGAGTCGGCGGTCGTCGAGCAGGAAGCCGCAAGGTTCGATCAGGTCGAGAGCCACGCCCAGCCCTGCCGCGAGTCGCATCAGGGTGCCGGTGTTCTGCGGAATATCGGGTTCGAACAGGACGAGACGCAATGCGGGCCTTGCCTCAAAGTGTTTGTTTTGCATACAAATAGTGTGCCCCGGCACACGCGACAAATTGTCTCCCGGCCAAGGACTGTTCAAGATGTCGACGCGACGGTATACCGCAGGTTCAAAGCTGGAGATACCCACTCCGGATGGATGCGGCGTGCCTGAGGGTTTTCCTTCCGGCGGGCAGGTTCGCCGTGTCATGCAGTAATTACGGTCCATCGGTCGTCCGGCGCGGGCAAAGGGCGTCGGGCATGCCTTGAGGAGAAACAGGCTTATGGCTCAGACCACGCATCCGCCCGGGACGGGTGGCCACGCGGCCTCCGGCGGCGAGGGGGGTTCCCGCCGCGATTTTCTGTATCTTGCCACCGGTGCGGTCGGCGTCGTCGGGGCGGCCTCGGCGGCCTGGCCCTTCATCGACAGCCTGAACCCGGCGGCCGACACCCTGGCGCTTGCCTCCATCGACGTCGATCTGGCCCCCGTGGCCGAAGGTCAGGCGATCACGGTCACCTGGCGCGGAAAGCCTGTCTTTGTCCGCCACCGCACCGCCGAGGAGATCGAGTCCGCCAAGAAGGTCAATCTGGGCGACCTGCGCGATCCGGTTGCCGACGATGCCCGCGTCAAGAAGCCTGAATGGCTGATCGTCATCGGCATCTGCACGCATCTGGGCTGCGTTCCGCTCGGGCAGAAGGTCACCGATCCGCGCGGCGACTACGGCGGGTGGTTCTGCCCCTGCCACGGCTCGCACTACGACACCGCTGGGCGCATCCGCAAGGGCCCGGCCCCCGCCAACCTTGTCCTTCCGACGTACGCCTTCACCGGCGATACCAAGATCCGGCTCGGTTAACGCGGCCCAACGGTTCTGGAGACCCCCGAGATGGCTCAGGCTCAAGCCACCAAGTTCAAGAATCCGGTCGTGAACTGGATCGACAGCCGCCTGCCGATCTTCACGATGCTGGATCACGAGTACAACCATTACCCGATGCCGCGGAACGTCAACTATCTGTGGGCGTTCGGCGCGATTGCCGGCATCGTGCTGGTCATCATGATCGCCACCGGCCTGTTCCTGGCGATGCAGTACTCGTCCCACACCTCGCTGGCCTTCGATTCGGTCGAGCGCATCATGCGCGACGTGAATTACGGCTGGCTGATCCGCTACATCCACGCCAACGGCGCGTCGATGTTCTTCATCGCCGTCTATATCCACATGTTCCGCGCGCTCTATTACGGCTCCTACAAGGCCCCGCGTGAAATCCTGTGGATCCTCGGCGTCATCATCTTCCTCGTCATGATGGGCACCGCCTTCATGGGCTACGTGCTGCCCTGGGGCCAGATGAGCTTCTGGGGCGCCACCGTCATCACCAACCTGTTCTCGGCCTTCCCGATCGTCGGCGACCCGATCGTCACCCTGCTGTGGGGCGGCTTCTCGGTCGACAACCCGACGCTGAACCGCTTCTTCGCGCTGCACTTCCTGCTGCCCTTCGTCCTGCTGGGTCTGGTGATCCTGCACACGGCGGCGCTGCATGTCTGCGGCTCGAACAACCCGCTCGGCATCGACGCCAAGGGTCCGCAGGACACCGTCCCGTTCAACCCCTACGTCACGGTCAAGGACGGCTTCGCCGTGGTGATCTTCCTGATCATCTTCGCGGTGTTCGTGTTCTTCATGCCGAACTACATGGGCCATCCGGACAACTACATCCCGGCCAACCCGCTGGTGACCCCGGCGCACATCGTGCCGGAATGGTACTTCCTGCCCTTCTACGCCATGCTGCGCGCGATCCCGGACAAGCTGGGCGGCGTGCTGGCGATGTTCGGCTCGATCGCGCTGCTGGCCTTCCTGCCGTGGCTCGACCGCTCCAAGGTCCGCAGCTGCAAGTTCCGCCCGGTCTACCGCCAGTTCTTCTGGATCCTGGCGATCGACGCCCTGATCCTGGGCTATGCCGGCGCCATGCCGGCCGAGGGCTCCTGGCTGCTGATCGCGCGCATCGGCACCTTCTACTACTTCTTCCACTTCCTGGTCCTGCTGCCGGTGCTGGGCAAGCTGGAGCGTCCGCGTCCGCTTCCCAACAGCATCTCCGAGTCCGTTCTGAAGGGCGGGGGTGGCATCGCCGCCGGCGCCCATGCCAAGCCGATGGAGAAGGCCTGATGCGCGCGTTGAAGACTGCAATCCTTTCGGCGGCGCTGGCTCTCGGCATCGCCGGAGCCGCGCAGGCCTCCGAAGCTGTGCACATCCCCAAGCAGAACTGGGCGCATGCCGGCATCTTCGGCACCATCGACAAGGCGGCGGCGCAGCGCGGCTTCCAGATCTACAAGGAGGTCTGCTCGGCCTGCCATTCCATGCGTCTGGTGCCGATCCGCACGCTGGCGGGCATCGGCTTCAAGGAAGACGAGCTGAAGGGGATCGCTGCCGGCTATGAGGTGCAGGCCGGTCCGAACGACGCGGGCGAGATGTTCATGCGTCCGGGTCTTCCGGCCGACCGCTTCCCGTCGCCGTTCGCCAACGACCAGGCGGCCCGCGCGTCGAACAACGGCGCCCTGCCGCCGGACCTGTCGCTGATGGCGAAGGCCCGCGTCGGCGGCGAGGATTACATCTACGCCTTCCTGACCGGTTTCGAGGAGGCGCCGGCCGGCGTCAACCTGATGCCGGGCATGAACTACAACAAGGTGTTCCCCGGCCATCAGGTCGGCATGCCGAACATCCTGCAGCCCGACGGCGTCACCTTCGCCGACGGCACCAAGGCGACGGTGGAGCAGCAGGCGCATGACGTTGCGACCTTCCTGACCTTCGTCGCGGAACCGCACCTCGATGCCCGCAAGCAGATGGGCGTCAAGGTCATCCTGTTCCTGCTGGTGCTGGCCGGGCTGATGTACGCCACCAAGCGCAAGCTGTGGAGCACGCTGCACTGAGCCTGACGGTTCGGTGAGGTGATTTAGGACATGAACAGGGCGCCCCACCGGGCGCCCTGTTCTTGTTTGGGGGGCAGGTTCGTCGGGTGTCGGAAACGGGTGTGGAGAAGACAATGGTGGACAGTCTGATCGACGAGATCGTCGATTTCTGGTTCGACGAGGCGATGAAGCCCTACTGGTTCCGCAGATCGGCCAGCTTCGACCGGGCGGTCGCCGACACGCTGGGCCCGCATCACCGGGCGGCGGCCCGCGGCGACTACGATCATTGGATGGAGGACGTCGACGGCTGCATCGCGCTGTGCGTCCTGTTGGATCAGGTGCCGCGCAACATGTTCCGCGACGACGCGCGCGCCTTCGCCACCGACGACAAGGCGCGGACGGTCAGCGACCATGCCGTCGCCAACGGCTTCGACCTGGAATGCACCACCGACGAGCGGATCTTCCTCTATCTGCCCTTCGAGCATCATGAGGACAGGGAGAGCCAGGAGCGCTCGGTCGCCCTGTTCACCGAGCGGGTGGGCGACGAGGAGACGCTGCGCTATGCCCGGCGCCACCGCGAGATCATTGAGCGCTTCGGCCGCTTCCCCCACCGCAACGCGCTCCTCGGCCGTCCCAGCACGGCGGAGGAAGAGGCGTTCCTGAGGGAGCCGGACTCGTCCTTCTGAATCGTCAGGCCGGTTGCGGCGCCAGCCAGCGTTCCAGGGCGCCCAGCAGGTCGGCACGGCGGACCGGCTTGGTGAGGTAATCGTTCATGCCCGCGGCCAGACAGCGGATGCGGTCCTCCGGCTGGGCGTTTGCGGTGACGGCGATGATCGGGATTCGCGCCCGCTCGTCGCCCATCCGGCGGATGGTGGCGGTGGCCGTGACCCCGTCCATGTCGGGCATGGCCACATCCATCAGCACCGCTTCGGGCGGCACCGGCGCCTGGGCGACGGCTTCGACCGCCTCCGCCCCGCCATTGGCGGTCTCGACCGAGAAGCCGGCCTTGGCGAGCAGCCCAGCGACCACCATGCGGTTGGTGGCGCTGTCGTCCACCACCAGCAGCCGGCCGCCGCGTGAGCGCGCCCAGCTCATCAGCCGCTCGGCATCGGTGGTGCGCGACGGCAGGGCGACCGGCATGTCGAGGATCGCCCGGTGCATCCCGTCCGCCCCATGATCCACGGTCATCTGGGCACCCAGCGCCGCCAGCAGCCGGCGGGCGAGTTCCTGACAAAAGCCGTTTCCGCCATTGATCTCGAAGCGGCCGGTCAGTTCGGCCCGCAGGGTCACCCGCTCCTCCCCCGCCGGCAGGGCCGACAGGCGGATAGCGAGGCGGCCGGGGCCGGCGCTGGTGATGGCGCTGGCGGTCAGCGCATTGCACAGCGCGCCGGCGGTCTCCGCATCGCCCACCAGCCGCGGCGGCGTGCCGGTCAGCACGCTCACGTCCAGCGCGACGCCCCGTCCCTGAGCGAGGGCCGCGGTCGACACCGACAGCATGCGGGCCAGCGCCTCGGGAGCGAAGGCCGTGCCCCGCCGGTCGGGGGCGTGATGCAGAATGTCTCCGTCCATGGCCCGCCATTGGCAAAATGCGAAGCAGCTTGCAGCGACCGGTCCCGAAAATGCCCGAAGGCACAGCCTTTCCGGTCTTGCGACCGGTTCTCAGCAAGTCGCGGGCCAACCCGTCGCTCGCATGGCGGGTGCAGTCAGCGGGGCGGCATGTCCGGCGGGTTGAACAGGTAGGGGACGAAGCTCCGGTGATGTTCGTTGACCCGCAATTCGCTGCCGATCGGCGGGAAGGCGCGCTGCTGGCAGTCGGTGCGCTCGCACAGGCGGCAATTGACGCCGATCGGCACGGCGGCCTTCATGTCGGTGATGTCGATGCCGGCGGCATAGACCAGCTCCGGCGCGTGGCTGGCCTCGCAGCCGAGCCCGACCGCGAACTGCCGTGACGGCTTCAGATAGGCGCCGCCGCGCTTGGTCACCGTGCGGGCGATGCTGATATAGGCGGTGCGGTCGGGCATCTGGGCGAACTGCACCAGGATCTTGCCGGGCTGGGCGAAGGCCTCATGCACGTTCCACAAGGGGCAGGCGCCGCCGAAGCGGGCGAAATGGAAACGGGTGGCCGAATGGCGCTTGGTGATGTTGCCCGCCATGTCGACCCGCACGAAATAGAAGGGCAGGCCGCGCGCGCCCGGCCGTTGCAGGGTGGACAGCCGGTGGCAGACCTGCTCGAAGCTGGCGGAGAATCGGCTTTGCAGCTGCTCCACGTCGTGGCGCAGGGCGCGGGCCTGCGCCGCGAAGGCGCGGTAGGGCAGGACCAGCGCGCCGGCGAAATAATTGGCGAGCCCGACCCGGCAGATCGACCGGGCATCCTCGCTGGAGAATTTCGCCTGATCGACCAGCTCGTCGATCTGGTCGCCGAACTCCAGCAGCGCGATCTGGTTCGCCATGTGGAAGGCGCGGCTGGAGCTGGTCAGCAAGGCCGACAGCCGCAGCGTGCCGGTGGAGGCGTCGTAGCTGCGCATGGCGGTGTCGCCCGCCTCGTCGGCGACGATCTTCACCCGCACGTCATGGCGGCGTTTCAGATAGGCGGCGAGTTCGTTCAGCAGCGATCCGGAATGGATCTTCTCGGTATCCCACAGCCGTTCCGCCGCCTCGTCGAGCGGACCGATGTAATTGTTGCAATAGTGGAAATAGTCCCGCACCTCCTCATAGGGGAATTGCGGCCCGGCGAAACTATCGCCCTGTTCGCGGTTGGACAGGCTGTCGGCCAGCGACTGCACCCGCTCATGCAGCTTCTGATAAGCCTGATGCAGGCTGAGCACCCGGCGGGCCAGTTCGGGGCTGGACCCGACCACGCTGCGCAGTTCGCCGGCGGTCAGGGGGGCTCCGGCGAACAGCGGGTCGGCCAATGCCTCGCGCAGGTCGGAGACCAGCCGGCTGTCCTCGTCCTCCAGGAAGGCCGACAGTTCCAGCTCGAAGGTGGCGGCGATCCGCATCAGCACCGGCAGGGTCAGCGGGCGCTGGTTGTTCTCCAACTGGTTGAGATAACTGGGGGAAAGCTCCAGGGTCTTGGCCAGCGACGACTGGGTCAGGCCGCGCTGTTCGCGCAGGCGGCGCAGCTTGTATCCAAGGAATAGCTTCTTTTGCATGCGTATAAAATCCCGCCCGCCGGACGGCCTTGGAAATCAGCCGTTCTTCGCAATCTTAGCAATCGCCAAGCCGCAATTGCAAAAGGCTTCGCAACTTCGCACCTTTTTGCGAAGAGGCTGTTTGAAGCGCTGCGAAGTTTGTGAATAATCCGCGGCGTTCCGGTGAATGATTGCGTCGCTTGCCGCCGGAGCGGGGACCGTCACTGCGACGCCAAGGAATGGGAACGCCCGATGCAAGACATTCTGGCCAAGTTGGAGTCCAAGCGCGCCGCGGCGCGGCTGGGCGGCGGTGAGAAGCGCATCGCCGGCCAGCACGCCAAAGGCAAGCTGACCGCGCGCGAGCGGATCGAGCTGTTCCTCGACGAAGGGTCGTTCGAGGAGTTCGACATGTTCGTCGAACATCGCTGCATCGACTTCGGCATGGAAAACCAGAAGGTTCCGGGCGACGGCGTCGTGACCGGCCACGGCACCGTCAACGGCCGCCTCGTCTTCGTCTTCAGCCAGGACTTCACGGTCTTCGGCGGTGCGCTGTCGGAAGCGCATGCCGAGAAGATCTGCAAGATCATGGACCAGGCGCTGAAGGTCGGCGCCCCGGTCATCGGCCTGAACGACAGCGGCGGCGCCCGCATCCAGGAGGGTGTGGCCTCGCTGGGCGGCTATGCCGAGGTGTTCCAGCGCAACGTCGACGCGTCGGGCGTCATCCCGCAGATTTCCCTCATCATGGGGCCGTGCGCCGGCGGTGCTGTGTACTCGCCGGCGATGACCGACTTCATCTTCATGGTGAAGGACAGCTCCTACATGTTCGTCACCGGTCCCGACGTGGTGAAGACCGTCACCCACGAGGTCGTGACCGCCGAGGAGCTGGGCGGCGCCGTCACCCACTCCACCAAGTCGGGCGTGGCCGATCTGGCCTTCGAGAACGATGTCGAGGCGCTGCTGCAACTGCGCCGCTTCATCGATTTCCTGCCCTCCTCCAACCGGGAGAAGGCGCCGGCCCGCCCCTGCGCCGATCCGCTCGACCGCGAGGACTTCTCGCTCGACACGCTGGTTCCGGAGAACCCGAACAAGCCCTACGACATGAAGGAGCTGATCCTCAAGATCGTCGACGAGGGCGACTTCTTCGAGCTCCAGCCGGAATACGCCAAGAACATCATCATCGGCTTCGCCCGGATGAACGGCTCCACGGTCGGCATCGTCGCCAACCAGCCGATGGTCCTGGCCGGTTGCCTGGACATCGACAGCTCGAAGAAGGCGGCGCGCTTCGTCCGCTTCTGCGACGCCTTTGAAATCCCGATCCTGACCCTGGTCGACGTCCCCGGCTTCATGCCCGGCACCAGCCAGGAATATGGCGGCATCATCAAGCACGGCGCCAAGCTGCTGTACGCGTACGCCGAGGCCACCGTGCCGAAGGTGACGGTCATCACCCGCAAGGCGTACGGTGGCGCGTACGACGTGATGTCGTCCAAGCATCTGCGCGGCGACGTCAACTATGCCTGGCCGTCGGCTGAAATCGCGGTGATGGGCGCCAAGGGTGCCGTGGAGATCATCTTCCGCGGCGACATCGGCGACGCCGAGAAGATCGAGGCGCGTACGGAAGAGTACAAGCAGAAATTCGCCAATCCCTTCGTCGCCGCGTCGCGCGGTTACATCGACGACGTCATCATGCCGCACGGAACCCGCCGCCGCATCACGAAGGCGCTGTCCATGCTGAAGAACAAGCAGCTCCAGAACCCCTGGCGCAAGCACGACAACATTCCGCTGTGAGGGCCGGCAGCATGTTCGAGAAGATCCTCATCGCCAACCGTGGCGAGATCGCCTGCCGCGTCATCCGCACGGCACGCCGCATGGGCATCAAGACCGTCGCGGTCTATTCCGACGCCGACAAGAACGCGCTCCATGTCGAGATGGCCGACGAGGCCATCCATATCGGTGCCGCCCCGTCGGCCCAGAGCTATCTGCTGGTCGACCGCATCGTCGACGCCTGCAAGCGGACCGGCGCCCAGGCGGTTCATCCCGGCTACGGCTTCCTGTCGGAAAAGCGCGAGTTCCAGGAGGCGCTCGCCGCCGCCGGCATCGCCTTCATCGGCCCGGACGCCCACGCCATCCAGGCGATGGGCGACAAGATCGAGTCCAAGAAGCTGGCGAAGGCCGCCGGCGTGTCGACCGTCCCCGGCTATCTCGGCGTCATCGCCGACGACAGCGAGGCGGTGACCATCGCCCGCGACATCGGCTATCCGGTGATGATCAAGGCGTCGGCCGGCGGCGGCGGCAAGGGTATGCGCGTGGCCTGGAACGACGAGGAGGCCCGCGAGGGCTTCCGCTCGGCCCAGAACGAGGCGCGCTCCAGCTTCGCCGACGACCGCGTCTTCGTCGAGAAGTACATCCAGCAGCCGCGCCACATCGAAATCCAGGTTCTGGCCGACGGGCAGGGCACCTGCCTGTATCTGGGCGAGCGTGAATGCTCGATCCAGCGCCGCCACCAGAAGGTCATCGAAGAGGCGCCGAGCCCGTTCCTCGACGCCGCCACCCGCAAGGCGATGGGCGAGCAGGCCGTCGCGCTTGCCAACGCGGTGCAATACAAGTCGGCCGGCACGGTCGAGTTCATCGTCGATGCCGACCGCAACTTCTACTTCCTGGAGATGAACACCCGTCTCCAGGTCGAACATCCGGTCACCGAGCTCATCACCGGCCTCGACCTCGTCGAGCAGATGATCCGCGTCGCCTACGGCGAGAAGCTGTCGATCACCCAGGACGATGTGAAGCTGACCGGCTGGGCCGTCGAGGCGCGCGTCTATGCGGAGGATCCCTTCCGCAATTTCCTGCCCTCCACCGGCCGCCTGACCCATTACCGGCCGCCGGCCGCCGATCCGCATGTCCGCGTCGACACCGGCGTCTATGAGGGCGGCGAGATCTCGATGTATTACGATCCGATGATCGCCAAGCTCTGCACCTGGGGATCGACGCGCGACGCGGCGATCGCCGGCATGCGCGAGGCGCTGGACCAGTATTACATCCGCGGCGTCAGCCACAACATCCCGTTCCTGGCCTCGCTGATGGCGAACCAGCGCTTCGTCGACGGGCGGCTGACCACCAACTTCATCGCCGAGGAATATCCGACCGGTTTCCACGCCTCGGACCTGCCGCCGGAAGACCCGGCGGTGCTGATCGCGGTGGCGGCGGTGATCCACCGCAGCCTGAACGACCGCGACATCCAGATCTCCGGCAAGATGGCCGGCAACAAGGTGACGGTGCGCGACGATTGGGTGGTGGTGCTTGACGGCACCCAGCATCCGGTGCACCTGCAACCGGCGGAGGGCGGCCCGCAGCGCATCGGCTACACCGTCGACATCGGCGGCAAGCACCACACGGTGTGGAGCGACTGGCGGATCGGCGAGCCGCTGTTCCGCGGCACGGTCAACGGCACGCCTGTCTGCGTCCAGATCGACCGCGTCGGCGTCGGCTACCGCCTGCACCACAGCGGCTCGCAGGCGGTCGTCAAGGTGCTGACGCCGAAGGCGGCGAAGCTGGACGCGCTGATGCCGGTCAAGGCGCCGCCGGACATGTCGAAGTTCCTGCTGTCGCCGATGCCGGGCCTGCTGGTGTCGCTGGCGGTGTCGGAAGGCCAGGAGGTCAAGGCCGGCGAGGTGCTGGCCGTGGTCGAGGCGATGAAGATGGAGAACATCCTGCGCGCTGCGCAGGACGGAACGGTCGCGAAAATCCACGCAGCCCCGGGCAGCAGCCTGGCGGTCGATCAGAAGATCGTGGAATTCGCGTAACCGTATAAGAAGAAGAAATGTAACGAGAGGAAGCGTACCCCCAGCCCCCCTCCGCCCGCCGGTTGGATCGCGGTCCACCGGGGGTGGAGGGGGGTGTCGGGAGCAAACGCACTGCCACCATTGCCTGCGCCCATAAGAAGCCATCAGGAGGCGTCGATGACCGAGTTCCCGAAGAAGACCCTTGCCGATTGGGACAAGCTGGCCGCCAAGGATCTCGGCGCCGACGGCGACATCTCCAAGCTGGTCTGGAAGACCCCGGAAGGGCTGGACGTCAAGGCGCTCTACACCGCCGCCGATCTGGAAGGGCTGGAGCTGGACACGCTGCCCGGCTTCCCGCCCTTCACCCGCGGCCCGCGCGCCACGATGTACGCGGTGAAGCCCTGGACCATCCGGCAATATGCCGGCTTCTCCACCGCCGAGGAATCGAACGCCTTCTACAAGGCCAACCTGAAGGCCGGCCAGATGGGCCTGTCGGTGGCCTTCGACCTCGCCACCCACCGCGGCTACGACAGCGACCATCCCCGCGTCGTCGGCGACGTCGGCAAGGCCGGCGTGGCCATCGATAGCGTCGAGGACATGAAGATCCTGTTCCAGGACATCCCGCTCGACAAGATGTCGGTGTCGATGACGATGAACGGCGCCGTGCTGCCGATCCTCGCCGGCTACATCGTCGCGGCGGAGGAGCAGGGTGTTTCCCAGGACAAGCTGAGCGGCACCATCCAGAACGACATCCTCAAGGAGTTCATGGTCCGCAACACCTACATCTACCCGCCCGAACCCTCGATGCGGATCATCGCCGACATCATCGAGTACACCTCCCAGCACATGCCGAAGTTCAACTCGATCTCGATCTCCGGCTACCACATGCAAGAGGCGGGCGCCACGGCGGTGCAGGAACTGGCCTTCACCATCGCCGACGGCCTCGAATATGTCCGCGCCGCGATGTCCAAGGGTCTGCCGGTCGACAAGTTCGCGCCGCGCCTGTCCTTCTTCTTCTCCATCGGCATGAATTTCTTCATGGAGATCGCCAAGCTGCGCGCCGCGCGCCTGCTGTGGTCGTCCCTGATGCAGGAGAAGTTCCAGCCCAAGGACGCGCGCTCGCTGGCGCTGCGCACCCATTGCCAGACCTCGGGCGTCAGCCTGACCGAGCAGGACCCCTACAACAACGTCATCCGCACCACCGTCGAGGCGATGGCGGCGGTGCTGGGCGGCACCCAGTCGCTGCACACCAACGCCTTCGACGAGGCGCTCGGCCTGCCGACCAAGTTCTCCGCCCGCATCGCCCGCAACACCCAGCTGATCGTCGCCGAGGAGACCGGCGTCACCAAGGTGGTCGATCCGCTCGGCGGCTCCTACTACATCGAGCATCTGACCCACAGCCTCGCCAACGCCGCCCTTGAGCTGATCGGCCGCGTCGAGGAGATGGGCGGCATGACCAAGGCGGTCGAGAGCGGCATGCCCAAGCTGCTGATCGAGGAGGCCGCCGCCCGCCGCCAGGCCGCCATCGACCGTGGCGAGGAGGTGATTGTCGGCGTCAACAAGTACCGTCCGGAGAACCCCGAGGGGGTGGACGTGCTGGACATCGACAACACCGCCGTCCGCGAGGCGCAGATCGCCCGGCTGAAGCAGATCCGCGCCAGCCGCGACGAGGCGAAATGCCAGGAGGCGTTGGCGGCGCTGACCAAGGCCGCGACCGAGAAGACCGGCAACCTGCTGGCCCTGGCGGTCGAGGCCACCCGCGCCCGCGCCACTGTCGGCGAGATCTCCGACGCGCTGGAGAAGGCCTTCACCCGGCATGTCGCGGTCATCCGCTCGGTCTCGGGCGTCTACGGCTCGGCCTATGAAGGTGACGAGGGCTTCAAGCGCATTCAGGAGGAGGTGGCGTCCTTCGCCGCCGAGGAAGGCCGCCGGCCGCGCATCCTGGTGGTGAAGATGGGCCAGGACGGCCACGACCGCGGCGCCAAGGTGATCGCCACCAGCTTCGCCGACATCGGCTTCGACGTCGACATCGGCCCGCTGTTCCAGACCCCGGACGAGGCGGCGCGGCAGGCGGTGGAGAATGACGTCCACGTCATCGGCGTGTCGTCCCAGGCCGCCGGCCACAAGACGCTGGTGCCGCAGCTGATCGAGGAGCTGCGCAAGCAGGGCGCCGGCGACATCCTGGTGGTGTGCGGCGGCGTGATCCCGCCGCAGGATTACGACTTCCTCTACAAGGCGGGGGCCGCGGCCATCTACGGTCCGGGCACCAACATCCCGAAGGCGGCGTCCGACATCCTGGGCATCCTGCGCAAGCAGAAGACGGCGGCGTGACGGCGCCCGATGATCGGCGCTACTCTTCGGCGTCGGAAGCTTGCGCGCACCGCAAGAGAGCGCGTATGACCGAAGCCGAGAAGCAACGCTGGACTGAGGAAAACCGTGAAGCCTTCAAGGCTTACGATGAGTTGGTCGACAAATGCGGCCTCTTCGGTAACGGTAAGCGCCTGTTCTAAAAGCCATCTCCCTCTCCCCCCCGGGGAGAGGGGCGGGGTGAGGGGGAACCGCTTCGAGGATTCTTCAAGCAACGCACGGCCCCTCATCCTGCCGGCGGTGTCGGCCGACCTCTTCCCGCTTTCGGCGGACTTTTGACGCATGACCGTCGCCGCCGAAACCGACCTCTACGCGCCCGTGAAGTCCTTCCTCGAAGCCCAGGGCTATGACGTGAAGGCGGAGATCCATGGCTGCGATCTCGTCGCCACGCGCGGGGCCGAGCCGCCGGTGATCGTCGAGCTGAAAAAGCGCTTCACCCTCGACCTCGTGCTCCAGGGGGTGGACCGGCTGGCGGTCAGCGACAGCGTCTATCTCGCCGTGCCGCAGCCGGGGCGCAAGGCGACCGGGCCGTCTCCCCTCGACAGCGATGTGAAGAAGCTCTGCCGGCGGCTCGGGCTCGGCCTGCTGATGGTCGATCCGGGGCTGGCCGAGGGACGGCAGGTCACGGTGCTGCTCGACCCCGTCCCCTACACCCCGCGCAAGGACAGGAAGCGCACGCAACGGCTGCTGGGCGAGCATGCCCGCCGGGTCGGTGATCCCAACCGCGGCGGCTCCACCCGCGTCGCCATCGTCACCGCCTATCGCCAGGATGCGCTGCGCATCGCCCGCCTGCTGCGCGGTGGGCCGCTGACCGTCGCCGCCCTGCGCAAGGCGGGGGCGCCGAAGGATGTCGGGGCGATGCTGCTGCGCAACGTCTATGGCTGGTTCGAGCGGGTCGGGCGCGGCACCTACGCGCTGACCCCGGCGGGGGTGCAGGGGGTCGAGGAGTTCGCCCATGCCCTGGCGGAGGCGTGACACTCCGCGCCGCCAAGCCTATGATTGGTGCTCCCCATCCACGAACACGTCAGGCTGGAGCCCGCTTTGTCGGACTACATCAGCAATCTCGTCGTCTTTTTCGTCGTCGTCGATCCGCCGGGGCTGGTGCCGCTGTTCATCGCGCTGACCCGCGGCTTCGATGACCGGCACAAGCGGATCATCGCGCTGCGCGGCACCGCCATCGCCTTCGTGGTGCTGGTCTTCTTCGCCTATTTCGGCAAGGTCGTGCTGCAGACCCTGTCGATCGAGATGCCGGCCTTCCGCATCGCCGGCGGGGCTCTGCTGTTCTGGATCGCCTTCGAGATGCTGTTCGCCAAGCGCTCCGAACGCAAGGAGCGCGCGACCGGCGAGGCGATGACCGACGAGGATGCCCACGACGTCGCCGTCTTCCCGCTGGCGGTGCCGCTGATCGCCGGGCCGGGCGCCATCACCTCCATCCTGCTGCTGATGGACCGTGTCGGCACCACGGCTGCCGGACAGGTCAGCGTCCTGGGTGCTGCGGCGACGGTGATCGGCGGGGTGACGCTGATCCTGCTGGGCGCCGACCGGGTCGGGCGGCTGCTCGGCCGCACGGTGATCCATACGGTCAGCCGGGTGCTCGGCATCGTGCTGGCGGCGCTGGCGGCGCAGACGGTGATTTCGGGCATCACCGCCGTCTATCCGCCCCACTGACCGCCGGCCTCCAATCACTCCGTATACCCATGCAATAGCTTGTGCGGTCTGGTTTAAGACTGAAAGACTAGTCCCCCTTTCCGTGGCAGTCGCCCACTCTACATCGCCTCCTGCCAGGCCGGCGCCGGCTATTGTTCCGGTGCCGGCGTGTCATCGCGCCCAACAAAAGAGGCGGCGGCCATGGAGCTCGATCCCCTGATTCTGTCGCGAATTCAGTTCGCGTTCACGATCTCCTTCCACATCCTTTTTCCCAGCTTCACGGTTGGACTTGCCTGCTGGATCGCGCTGCTCGAGGCGCTGTGGGTGGGCACCGGCAAGGGCATCTACCGCAGCCTGTCGGAATTCTGGACGCGCATCTTCGCGCTGTCCTTCGGGCTGGGCGTCGTCTCCGGCATCGTCATGTCCTACCAGTTCGGCACCAACTGGAGCCGCTGGTCCGACACCGTGGGCAATGTGCTGGGGCCGCTGATCCAGTACGAGGTGGTGACCGCCTTCTTCCTGGAGGCGGCCTTTCTCGGCATCCTGCTGTTCGGGCGCGACCGGGTGCCGCGCGGCATCCACCTGATGGCGGCCTGTCTGGTGGCGCTGGGCACGCTGCTGTCGTCCTTCTGGATCCTGTCGGCCAACAGCTGGATGCACACCCCGGCCGGCTTCGAGATCAAGGACGGCCGCTATTTCGTCACCGACTGGTGGCAGGTGGTGTTCAACCCGTCCTTCCCCTATCGCCTGACCCACATGGTGACGGCGATGTTCCTGACCACCAGCTTCGTCGTCGCCGGCATCAGCGCCTTCTACCTGCTGAAGCGCCGGCATGCCGACCATGCCAAGCTGGGGTTGAGCATGGCGCTTGGCCTCATCACCGTGCTGGCGCCCTTGCAGATCTTCCTCGGCGACCAGCATGGCCTGAACACGCTGGAGCACCAGCCGGCCAAGATCGCCGCCATGGAGGGGAATTGGGAGGGCGGCCCGCGCGCCCCGCTGGTGCTGTTCGCCATCCCCGACGTGAAGGCGGAGACCAACCATCTGGAGATCGGCATCCCCGCCCTCTCCAGCCTGATCCTGACCCACGACCTCGATGGCACGGTGCCCGGCCTGAAGCAGTTCCCGGCCGACGAGCGCCCCGACCCGCGCATCATCTTCTGGACCTTCCGCCTGATGGTCGGCATCGGCCTGCTCATGCTGACGGTCGCTGCGGTGCATCTGGTGCTGCGCTTCCGCGGCCGGCTCTACAACAGCGACTGGTTCCACCGCATCCTGGTCGGCTGCATGCCGATCGGCTTCGTCGCCATCCTGGCCGGCTGGTTCACCACCGAGATCGGGCGCCAGCCCTATGTGGTCTACGGCCATCTCCGCACCGCCGACGCGGTGACCCCGTCGCTGACGGTGGAGGCGGCGCTGATCTCGCTGCTCTCCTTCATCGTCGCCTACGCCATCATCTACGGTGCCGGGACCTATTACCTGATCCGCCTGCTGCGCACCGGCCCGACGCACCACCATGACGCCCAGCAGCCGCCGGAGGCGCAGAGGGCCAAACGGCCGCTGTCGGCCGCCGATCCTTCCATCGAATCCGCGGAGTAAGCCCCATGCAGGAAATTGCGGAAGGAAGCCTGCTGACCCTGATCTGGGTCGGGATCGTCGGCTTCGCGGTGTTCATGTATGTGCTGATGGACGGCTTCGACCTCGGCATCGGCATCCTCTATCCCTTCGCCCCGACGGAGGAGGACCGCGACACCATGATGAACACGGTGGCGCCGGTCTGGGACTTCAACGAGACCTGGCTGGTGCTGGGCGGAGCGGGGCTGTTCGCCGCCTTTCCCATCGCCTATGCCGTGGTGCTGCCGGCGATGTATCTGCCGCTGCTGGTCATGCTGATCGCCCTGATCTTCCGCGGCGTGGCCTTCGAGTTCCGCTTCAAGGCGCGGGCTGGCCGGCATTGGTGGAACCGCTCCTTCTTCCTCGGCTCGCTGCTGGCGACCTTCGCGCAGGGTGTCGTGCTCGGCTCCTTCATCCAGGGCATTCCGGTGTACGAGCGGCAGTTCGTCGGCGGCATGCTGCACTGGCTGTCGCCCTTCAGCCTGTTCTGCGGGGCGGCTCTGGTGGTCGGCTATGCACTCCTGGGTGCGACCTGGCTGATCTGGCGGACCATCGGGCCGTTGCAGGACTGGTGCTTCCGCATGGCGCGGCGGCTGATGCTGGTGGTGCTGGCCGGCGTGGCGGTGGTCAGCCTGTGGACGCCGTTCCTGCTGCCGCAGATCGCCGAGCGCTGGTTCTCCCTGCCCAATCTGTTCTTCCTGTCGCCGGTGCCGATCGTCACGGCGGTGCTGGCCGTCGCCCTGTGGCGTGCCATCGACAACGGCCGGGAGGTGGCGCCCTTCGTGCTGTCGATGGCACTGTTCGCCCTCTCCTACCTCGGCCTCGCCATCAGCCTGTGGCCCCACCTGATCCCGCCCGGCGTCACTGTGTGGGAGGCGGCGGCCCCGCCCAAGACCCAGGTCTTCCTGCTGGTCGGCATGGCCTTCCTGATCCCGGCGATCTTGGGCTACACCGCCTATTCCTACTGGATCTTCCGCGGAAAGGTGACGGGCGCCTTCGGTTACCATTGAGCGGAGGAGACGCCCCGGCCTAAAAAGGGCGCCTTCGGACGGGAAAGGGATCCGCCATGGACAATGACATCAGCTTCGCCGAGGCCATGCTGCGCCGTGGCGCCGGCCTGCTGGGGGAAGAAGCGGACGCGGCCGAAAGCGACCCCTTCGCCGTGCTGGCCCGTCTGCTGGCCGCCGCCGCCGCGACCGACGCGCCGCTGGTGGTGCTGAGCGAGGGCGGCAACCACCCCGCCCTGTTCGACGAGGCCAACCGCCGGGCGGCGGAGCCGCTGACCGCCCGCCTTGCCGGGCTCGCCGCCACCCGCCAGGGCGAGCGCGCCACCATGTACGAGTTCGACGGCACCGGCCCGCTGACCGGCAACCGCATCGTCGCCGCCCTGCTGCGGCCGGAGGAGCGGGCCGACCTGCTGCATGTCTACATCGCCGTCGGCCGCCTGCGCGGCGGCGAGGCGCAGATCACCGTGCCGCCGGCCCTGCTGCGCTTCGACGCCGCCGCGCTGGGCCAGACGCTGGGGCTGCTGGGCGATGCCGTCTCGCGCAGCCCCAACGCCGCCACCGCGGCTCTTGCCCATGCCGCCGCCATCCTGCCGATGGAGGGCCATGAGCAGGGCGGCATGCCGGCGGCCCTGCTGGACCTCTACTGGCATGCGCTGACGCTGGCGTCTGTGCGCGCCGCCGGTGGGGCCGGCGAAGGACTGGCTGGGATGATGCCGGAGGGGAATGCGTGAGTGCGCTGAAAGCGCCGCGCTCCCGTTTTGCACAAAATCCACCAGGCAAGGAACAAAGCCCCATAACCTCTCCGCAAATGTCTCATCGGCCTGCGGAGCCACGCCATGCCCCTCGACAGCCGTACCTTCCAGAACGACCACTTCCCCCTCTGGGCCGAAGAGCCGCCGGTGCCCTGCGGGAACGCACTGAGGATTGCCCTCTCTCCCCCGGGGAGAGGGAGGGGACCCGCGCCGGAGGCGTGGGGAGGGTGAGGGGGCCGGCGCGCGATCCGCGCGCCGCCAAGGGGCATGCTGCCCCTTGGCAATCCCCTGGCGCGGTCGTTCCGTCCGCGCTGCCCCCCTCACCCAACCCTCTCCCAGGGGGGCGAGGGCTTAGAAGCTGTCGCCTTACCCAGCGGCTCTGCCGCGCCACGGGTAGGTGGAGACAGAATGGACCAGCCGCCGAAAAGCGTTCCACGCTGTTCCACCCCCCGCCGCTCTTTTGCAAATCGTTTGAAACTCTTTCCCCTGCTGCCGATCTGGTGACAGAGTCAACGTCAGTGAAATACTGCGTCATATCGTCCCCAGTTCATCGGGAGCAGCCATGCGCCAGCGCCTCCGCTTCTATCTCGGCGACGAGCTTCGGGAGATCGACGCGGTCGATCCGACCCTGACGGTGCTCGACTGGCTGCGGCTGTCGGAACGGCGGGTCGGCACCAAGGAAGGCTGTGCGGAGGGCGATTGCGGCGCCTGCACCGTGGTGGTCGGCCGGCTGGACGGCGACACCCTGCGCTACGAGGCGGTGAACGCCTGCATCCGTTTCCTCGCCACGCTGGACGGCTGCCGGCTGCTGACGGTGGAGCATCTGAAGGGGCCGGACGGCGCTCTGCACCCGGTGCAGCAGGCGATGGTCGATTGCCACGGCTCGCAATGCGGCTTCTGCACGCCCGGCTTCGTCATGTCGCTGCTGGCGCTCTACCTGAACGAGGAGCGGCCGGACGGCCAGCGGATCGACGATGCGCTGGCCGGCAACCTGTGCCGCTGCACCGGCTACGAGCCCATCGTCCGCGCCGCCCATGCCATGTACGAGATCGGCGGCCAGGGCGGCGACCGGTCCTCGGACAGGTTCGCCGACCGCGCGGCGATGGCGGAAAAACTGAAAGCCCTGCGCGACGAGGAGATCCTCAGCGTCGGCGCCGGCGGACGCCGCTTCCTGGCGCCTGCCACCGTGCCGCAGCTGGCCCAACTCCTGTTCGACAACCCAGGCGCCACCATCGTGGCCGGGGCGACCGACGTCGGGCTGTGGGTGACCAAGTTCCAGCGCGTGCTGGCGACGGTGATCTACACCGGCCGGGTCCGGGACCTGCGGCGGATCGAGGATCGCGGCGACGCGCTGGTGATCGGCGCCGGCGTCACCTACAGCGACGCGGCGGAGCGGATCGCCGCGCTCTATCCCGATTTCGGCGAGCTGATCCGCCGCATCGGGGCGGAGCAGGTGCGCAACATGGGCACCATCGGCGGCAACGTCGCCAACGGTTCTCCCATCGGCGATACCCCGCCGGCCCTGATCGCCTGCGGCGCCACCCTGCGGCTGCGGCGCGGCGAGGAGACGCGCGAGCTGCCGCTGGAGGACTTCTTCATCGAATACGGCAAGCAGGACCGTCGCGAGGGCGAGTTCGTCGAGGCGGTGATCCTGCCCAAACCGGCGGCGGGTGAACGCTTCCGTGCCTACAAGATCGCCAAGCGCTTCGACCAGGACATCTCCGCCGTCTGCGGCGCCTTCCGCCTGACGCTGGACGGCGACGGCCGCGTCGCCGACATCCGCATCGCCTTTGGCGGCATGGCCGGCACGCCGAAACGCGCCGCCGGGGCCGAAGCGGTGCTGCTGGGCCGTCCCTGGACCGAGGAGAGCGTCCGCCACGGCATGGCGGCGCTGGCGGGAGACTACACGCCGCTGTCCGACTGGCGGGCCAGCGCGGCCTACCGCTCCACGGTGGCCGCGAATTTGCTGATGAAGCTGTATGTCGAGACCAGCGACCCGGCGGCGGAGACCCGTCTGGTCGGCGACCGGAGGCTTGCTCATGCCTGATGCAATGGCGCCTGACGTCACGACCCCCATCGCCCCTGACCGCATCGAGGGCGCCGTCCACGACTCCCGCCGGCACGAGAGCGCCCACAAGCATGTCAGCGGCGAGGCGGTCTATGTCGACGACATCGCCGAGCCGGCCGGTCTGCTGCATGTCTATCTGGGCTTGAGCAGCCGTGCGCATGCGCGCATCCGCTCCATCGACCTGTCGCCGGTCCGTCAGGCGCCCGGCGTGGTGGCGGTCTTCACCGCCGACGATGTGCCGGGTGTGAACGACATCGGCTGCATGGGCAAGCATGACGAGCCGCTGTTCGCCTCGACCCTGGTCGAGCATGTCGGCCAGCCGATCTTCGCCGTCGCCGCCGAAACCCGCGATCAGGCCCGCCGCGCCGCCAAATTGGCAGTGATCGGGTATGAGGATCTGCCGGCAATCCTGACCATCGCCGCCGCCCGCGATGGTGAGCGGACCCTGGTCACCGCGCCGATGACGCTGCAGGTCGGCGATGCCGGCGCGGCGCTGGCCGCCGCTCCGCGCCGTTTGGAGGGCCGGCTCGCCATCGGCGGGCAGGAGCATTTCTACCTGGAAAGCCAGATCGCCATGGCGGTGCCGGGCGAGGATGGCGAGCTGCTGATCCATGTCTCCACCCAGCATCCGACGGAGGTGCAGCACATCGTCGCCCATGTGCTGGATGTGCCCGGCGCCGCGGTGACGGTGGAGGTTCGGCGCATGGGCGGCGGCTTCGGCGGCAAGGAGACGCAATCGAACCTGTTCGCTGCCTGCACCGCGCTGGTCGCCAGACGCACCGGCCGCGCCGCAAAGCTGCGCCCCGACCGCGACGACGATTTCCAGATCACCGGCAAGCGCCATGATTTCGAGATCGATTATCGCATCGGCTTCGACGACAGCGGCCTGATCCAGGGCGTCGACATGCTGTTCGCCGCCCGCGCCGGCTATGCCGCCGACCTGTCCGGCCCGGTGACCGACCGCGCGCTCTTCCATGCCGACAACGGCTATTTCTACCCGGCGGCGCGGCTGGCCTCCCTGCCGCTGAAGACCAACACTGTGTCCAACACCGCCTTCCGCGGCTTCGGCGGCCCGCAGGGCATGGTGGCGGCGGAGCGGGTGATCGACGAAATCGCCTATGCGCTCGGCAAGGACCCGCTGGAGATCCGCAAGCGGAACTTCTACGGCACCGATCCCGAGGCGGACGGCCGCAGCCTGACGCCCTACCACCAGACCGTCACCGACAACATCCTGCCGGATCTGGTGGCGCAGCTGGAGGAGACGTCCGCCTATTGGCAGCGCCGGGAGGAGATCCGCGCCTTCAATGCCGGCAGCCGCATCCTGCGCAAGGGGTTGGCGCTGACGCCGGTGAAGTTCGGCATCTCCTTCACCGCCACCCATTACAACCAGGCCGGCGCCCTGGTCCATGTCTACACCGACGGCAGCATCCAGCTGAACCATGGCGGCACCGAGATGGGGCAGGGGCTCCACACCAAGGTCGCCCAGGTGGTGGCGGAGGAATTCCAGGTCGACATCTCCACCATCCGCCCGACCGCCACCAACACCGGCAAGGTGCCCAACACCTCCGCCACCGCGGCCTCGTCGGGTGCCGACCTGAACGGCAAGGCGGCGCAGGCGGCGGCCCGCACAATCAAGGAACGGCTGGTCGCCTTCGCGGCGGAAAACTGGGGCGTCGCGCCCGAAGCGGTGCGGTTCGAGCGCAACCGGGTGTGGGTCGGCGACCGCGAGATGAGCTTCGCCGATCTGGTGCGCGCCGCCTACATGGCGCGTGTGCAGCTGTCGGCCACCGGCTTCTACAAGACGCCTAAGATCCATTGGGACCGCGCGGCCGGGCGCGGCACGCCCTTCTATTATTTCGCTTATGGCGCGGCCTGCGCCGAGGTGACGGTGGACACGCTGACTGGCGAATATGTCGTCGACCGGGTGGACATCCTGCATGATTGCGGCCGGTCGCTGAACCCGGCCATCGACAAGGGGCAGATCGAGGGCGGCTTCGTCCAGGGCATGGGTTGGCTGACCATGGAGGAGCTGTGGTGGGACGGGCAGGGGCGGCTGCGCACCCACGCCCCCAGCACCTACAAGATCCCGGCCTGTTCGGATCGCCCGCGCATCTTCAACGTGGCGCTTCTGGAAAACGCGCCGAACCGCGAGGACAGCATCTTCCGCTCCAAGGCGGTGGGCGAGCCGCCCTTCATGCTCGGCATGTCGGTCTTCCACGCCCTGTCCGATGCGGTGGCGAGCGTCGCCGGGCATCGGTTCTGTCCAAGGCTGGACGCGCCCGCCACGCCGGAGCGGGTGCTGGCCTGCATCGCGGCCCTGCGGGAGCGGGCTGCGTCTTCCCAACCATGACGCCACTCTCCGCCATCCTCTCGCACTGGCTCACCCGTGATGATCCCGCCGTGCTGGTGACCGTTGCCGAGGCGCGCGGTTCCACCCCGCGCGAGGAAGGGGCCGGCATGCTGGTCGGACGGAAAGCCTGCGCCGGCACCGTCGGCGGCGGCCGGCTGGAATGGACCGCCATCGCCACCGCGCGGCGGATGCTGGAGGACGGTTCCGCAGCCGAAACGCTCGACTTGCCCTTGGGACCGGCGACCGGGCAATGCTGCGGTGGGCATGTCGTGCTGCGGCTGGAGCGCGCCGATGCCGGCACCCTTGCCGTTTTGCAGGAGCGGGAGCGTCGGGCGCTGGCGACACGGCCGACCCTGCTGCTGTTCGGCGCCGGCCATGTCGGGCGGGCGATGGCGGCCGCCTTCGCGCCGCTGCCGCTGCGCCTGCTGTGGATCGACGGGCGGGTGCAGGAGTTCCCCGAAACCATCCCGGCCGGGGTGGAGCGCATCCTGACCGACAGCCCGCTCGACCCGCTGGCGGGCGCACCGGCCGGCGCCGGCTATCTGGTGCTGACCCACAGCCATGCGCTGGACTTCGAGATCGCCGAAGCGGCCCTGCGCCGGGGCGACGCCGCCTATGTCGGGATGATCGGTTCGGCGACGAAACGGGCGAAGTTCGAGCGCTGGTTCCGGGCGCGCGGACGGGAGGTGGATGCGCTGGCGGGGTTGACCTGCCCCATCGGCGCCGCGTTGACCGGCGACAAGCGGCCGGAGGTGATCGCGGCTGTGGTTGCGGCGGAACTGCTCGTGGCGTTCGCGTCCCCTGTTACCCCATCGCCTCCGCCCCCGACACCAGCTCGATCAACTCATTCGTGACCTGTTCCTGGCGCAGGTTCCGTGCCGTGGCGGTCAAATCGTCCAGCGTGGTTTCGATGTTGTGGCGGGCCGTCATCATGGTGGTGAGGCGCGCGGCATTCTCCGCGGCGAAGCTCTCCATCGCCGCGTCGGCCAGCAGGGCGAAGACATACTCGTCGACCAGCCGGGCGATCAGGTCGCGCGGCGGCATGTTGATCAGCGGCGGCACCGGCCGGGTCCCAGCCTTTGGCAGGCCGAGCGGCAGCAGCGGTCGACGCACAAGCTCCGGCGGTGCCCCCGCCTCGGTCCGGCCATAGAGCAGATCCACCCGGCCCAATCGCCCGTCCGCCGCCGCGCGATAGAGCGCGTCGGCGATGCGCCGGGCGGTGGCAGTCACGGCGTCGGTGTTGGTCGCCATCGCCGTGCTCCAGGCCGGCGGCCGTCCGCGCTCCTCCAGCAGGGCGGCGCCGCGCAGGCCCGCCACCCACAGGGCGCAGCCGGGCGGGGCCATCAGTGCGGCATAGACCAGCTTTTCGGCGAAGGCGCCGACGAAGCCATGCTCCGGCGCGAACAGCACCAGTGCCGAAGGACCATGCCCGTTGGCCGGCCACTGCACCGGGGCGTCGTCCAGCAGCGCCGCCGCCTGGGCCAACGCCCCGGCGATCACCTCGGCATAGGCGCGGGTGCCGGCCAGCGTGCCGAGCGCCTGTTGCAGCCGCATCGCGGCGAGGGAGCGCATGACGTCGGTCACCGCCTCCAGATCCCGCACGCTGGCCCGCCGGGCCTCGACCTCGGTCAGCCGTTCGGTCATGGTGCCGCTCCGCCAAGACCGGCCACCGCCTGTGCGATCAGGTCGCGCAGCGCCGTTCTGGTGGCATCGTCCAGTGTCCCGGCGATCCGGGGCGGACGGGCGGCGACCAGACCGGCCAGTGCCGCCTGGAAGCGTGGGATCGCCTCCAACGGCAGGCCGTCCAGCGTCCCGTCGGCGAGCGCCAGCAGCTGCGCCGCCTGGACCGCCAGCGGGCGGGGCGACAGGTGGCGCTGGGCCAGCAGGGCCCGCATGCGTTGGCCGTGCGCCACCGCCTTGCGCGTCCGCTCGTCCACCAGCCCGCCGAAGCGGGTGAAGACCTCCAGCTCCAGGAACTGGGCATAGTCGAGCCGCAGCGGCTCGGCCAAGGTGCGCAGTACCGGCGGCTGCGCCTTGCCGCCGACGCGCGACACGCTGCGGCCGATGTCCACCGCCGGCTTCTGCCCCTCGTAGAACAGCTTGGCGTCCAGGCAGACCTGCCCGTCGGTGATCGAGATCAGGTTGGTCGGGATGTAGGCCGACAGGTTGCCGCCCTGCGTCTCGGCGATGGGCAGCGCCGTCAGCGATCCGCCGCCCTTCGCCGGACTCAACTTGGCCGCCCGCTCCAGCAGCCGGCTGTGCAGGTAGAAGACGTCGCCCGGATAGGCCTCGCGCCCCGGCGGGCGGCGCAGCAGAAGCGACAACTGGCGGTGGACCGCCGCATGCTTGCTCAGATCGTCGATGATGACCAGGGCATGCCGGCCGCTGTCGCGGAAATGCTCGGCCATGGTGAAGCCGGCATAGGGGGCCAGCCATTGCAGGCCGGGGGCGGCATCGGCGGCGGCGATGACGAACAGGGTGCGCCCCGCTGCCCCGCCCTGGCGCACCGCCTCGATCGCCGCCCGCACGCCGGACGCCTTCTGGCCGACGGCGACATAGACGCAGAACACGTCGCCGTCCGTCTGGTTGAGGATGGCATCCACCGCGATGGCGGTCTTGCCGGTGGCGCGGTCGCCGATCAGCAGCTCGCGCTGGCCGCGGCCGAGCGGGAACATGGCGTCGATCACGGCGGTGCCGGTCAGCAACGGTTCGGACACCGCCGCCCGTTCGGCGATGGTCGGGGCGGGGCGCTCCACCGGCTCCCAGCGTTCGGCCTCGACGGGAGGGCCGTCGTCCAACGGGTTGCCGAGCGGATCGACCACCCGGCCCATCAGCCGGTCGCCGACCGGCACCCGCAGGACGGTCCCGGTGCCATGGACGGTGCCGCCGGCGGTGACCGTCGCGGCATCGCCGAGCAGGACGCAGCCGATCCGGTCGTCCAGATCCGCCGCCAGCCCGGCGACGCCGCCAGGGAACAGCAGAAGCTCGTCGACCCGCACATCGGGCAGGCCGGAGACATGGGCAATGCCGTCGCCCACCGACTCCACCCGCCCCACCGATTCCAGCCGCGTACCGGTGTCCAGACCGTCCAGCCGGCGCAGCGCGCCCGGCATCCAGGCGTCGAGCGCGTCCTCAAGCGACGGCGTCGGCAGCGTGTCGTTCGGCATCGTTTCTAGCGGAGTCATGACGGGTCATCTCCTCCTTCGCCTCGGCCAGCGCCTGCTTCCAGTTGCGGCGGACGACGCTGTGGGCAAAATGCAGCTCCACCCCGGCGATCAGCGACGGGTCCTCGACCGGCTCCAAAGCCACCGGACGGCCGAACGCCGTCGCCAGCCGCTCGCGCGTCCGAACGGTGTCCCTTTCCACCAGCGGGGCAGCCAGGACAAGCCGCACCGGCACCGGGTCGATCCCGTCCACCAGGGCGTGGCGCTGGTCGCCGTTCAACGCCTCCACCGCCGTGCAGGCCTCGTCGAGCAGGGAGCGGGTCAGGGCGCCGGCCGGGGCGTCGCGCAGAAGCCGGACCGCCAGCTGGGTGCCGAGATCGGCGGCATGGCGCTGCAACGCCTCCAGCGCCTGCGCCCGCTCGTCGCTCAGCCGCTTGCGCGTCTCGTCCAGCGCATGGTCGGCTTCGACCCGCGCCTTTTCCAGCAGGGCGGCGCGCTCGGCCTCCGCCTCGGCGCGGGCGGCGGTGATCAGGCGGTCGCGTTCGGCGGGCAGGGCGGTGCGCTGGTCCTCCAGGCTCCGGCGCGCGGCTTCGGCGGTCTGCCGCGCCGCCTCGGCTTCGCTGCGGACACGCTCGGTGGCGGCCTGCCGCTCGGCGATCACCGCCAGGACCGGGCGGTAGAGGAAGCGGCGCAGCAGCCAGACCAGGATCAGGAAGTTGATCGCCTGGAGCAGAAGCGTCCAACCGTCGATGTGCATGACGGACCTCGGGGTTGCGGCGCTCAGGCGAACGGGTTGGCGAACAGCAGAAGCAGCGCGACGACGAGGCAGTAGATCGCCATCGTCTCGATCATCGCCAGACCGACGAACAGGGTGCGCGACAGGGTGTTGGCGGCTTCCGGCTGGCGGGCGATGGCCTCCATCGCGGCGGCGACGGCGCGGCCCTCGGCCAGCGCCGGGCCGATGGCGCCGACCGACACCGCCAGTGCCGCACCCAGGATGCTGATGGCATGGACGTCCATGGTTGCTACCCCTTCTCGATGGTTCCGACAGCGCCGCCGATGAAGACCGCGGCGAGGATGGTGAAGATGTACGCCTGGACGAGGCCCAGCAGCAGCTCCAGCGCCATCAGCGGCACCGGCACGAACAGACCGGCCAGCGACAGCACGATGGCGATGACGAACTCCCCGCTCATCACGTTGCCGAACAGGCGGATCGACAGCGAGAAGGCCCGCGTCAGCTCTGACAGGATGTTCAGCGGCAGCAGCAGCGGGGTGGGGTGGGCGAAGCCCTTCAGATAGGGCCACAGGCCGCGGCGGTGGATGCCCAGCGCCTGCGACGCCACCAGCACCACCAGCGCCAGCGCCGCCGCCGTCTCCAGGAAGGCGGTCGGCGCCTTCAGGCCCGGCACCAGCCCCGACAGGTTGGCGACCGCCAGATAGAGGAACAGTGTGCCGAGCAGCGGCAGGAAGGGGGTGGCGTCGGTCTGCATCGTCTCGGCGATCTGCCGGCGCAGCGTCTCCACCACCAGCTCCAGCACGGTCTGCACCGCACCGGGCCGCTCCACCCGCAGCCGCCGGGTCGCCAGGGCGGACCCCAGCGTCATCGCCGCCATCAGTCCCCAGGTGACGACGACCGGCAGGGTGACCGGGACCGGACCCAGCAGGAAAACCACCGGCGTCGTCAGCGGGGACTCGGTCATGGCGTCCCCTCCTGCATCGCCACGTGCGCCCGCTTCTCGCGCCGGACCACGACGCTGCGCGCCAGCTGGAAGCCGGCCAGCATCGCCAGCAGCGGCGCGGCACCACCCCAGACCGTGGCCATGGTGAAGCCGGCAGTGGCACCCGCCAGCCGCATCAGATAGAGCGGCATCGCCCGCCGCACCCCGCCCACCGCATAGAGCCGCGCCGTCGCCGCCAGCCCGCGGAAGAACAGGGTGCCGAGCGCCAGACCGGCCAAGGCCCCGGCAAGGATGGGAAGGAGGAAGGGGGCCGTCATGTCAGCGTTCCTGTTCGATGCGGTTCCAGGCGAGCCATCCGCCGAGCACCACGCCCGCGAACAGCAGCGCCGCCGTCCAGAAGAGTCCGCCGCCGGCCCGCTCGTCCAGCCAGCGCCCGGCGAACAGGCCGGCCAGGGTCGGCACGATCACCAGCCAGCCCAGCACCCCGATCAGGGCGAGATTGCGGCCCATCGGCCGTTCGCCCTCGCGCTGCCATCGCTCCCGCCGCTCGCGCCGGCGGCGGACGCTGCCTTGAAGCGGGTCGTGGTCGTTGCTCATGGTCTGTCCTCCCGGCCTTCGGGAGTGGACGCGAAATAACCGGCTGGGCCGCGGTCCGGGCGCAGATAGGCCAGGATGTGGCGGATGGCGGCCAGATGCATGCGGCGGGCGCCCGACCGGGCTTCCCCCTCCTCCTCCACGTTGCGGTGGAAGCGGGTCAGCACGTCGCGTTCCAGCGCATGCAGATCGTCGCCGGTCACCGCCTCGCGCGTTGCCACCGCGATCTGCGCGCCGTCGCGGATGGTCAGCACCCCGCCGCGCACAGCGCAATGGCCCTCGCGGCCGTCGGCGGTGCGCCAGCTGATGACGGAGATCGCCAGTGCCGTCAGCAGGTCGGCATGGCCGGGCCAGATGCCGAAGGCGCCGCTGGAATCCTCCGCCCGCAGGTGACGGATGCCGCTGAGCTTCGCGGCGACGGACGTCGGGGTGGTGATCAGGAGGCTCAGGTCGCTCATGCTTCCCTCCCGGCGCGGTCGCGCTCGCGGATCTGGTCCAGGGTGCCGGTCATGAAGAAGGCGCTTTCGGCCCAGTCGTCGCAATCCCCGTCCAGGATGGCGCGGCAGCCCTTCAGCGTCTCAGCCAGCGGCACGCTGACGCCGCCATGGCCGGTGAAGGCCTCCGTCACCAGGAAGGGCTGGGTCAGGAAGCGCTGCAACCGGCGGGCGCGGCGGACGGCCAGCCGGTCGGCGGCGCTCAGCTCCTCCATGCCCAGGAGAGCGATGACGTCCTGAAGTTCGCGGTAATGGGCGATGGTCCTGCGCACGTCCTCCGCCAGCCGGTAATGCGCCTCCCCCACCACCAGCGGGTCGAGCAGGCTGGAGGTGGAGGCCAGCGGGTCGACCGCCGGATACAAGCCCTCCGCCGCCATGGCGCGCGACAGCACGATGGAACTGTCGAGATGGCTGAACAGCTCCGCCACCGCCGGGTCGGTGAAGTCGTCGGCCGGGACATAGACCGCCTGGATCGCCGTCACCACCGCGCCGGGCGTGGAGGCCACCCGCTCCTCCAACTCGGCGATCTCGCTGGCGAGCGTGGGCTGGTAGCCGACGCGCGACGGCAGGCGGCCCAGCAGGCCCGAGACCTCTGCGCCTGCCTGGACGAAGCGGAAGACATTGTCCATCAGCAGAAGCACGTCGCGCCGTTCCTCGTCGCGGAAATGCTCGGCGATGGTGAGCGCGGTCAGGCCGACGCGCCAGCGCGCTCCCGGCGGCTCGTTCATCTGGCCGAAGACCAGGGCTGTGCGGTCGAGCACGCCGGAGCGCTTCATCTCCTCCCACAGTTCCTGCCCCTCACGGGAGCGTTCGCCGATGCCGGCGAAGACGGAGATGCCGGTGTGGCGCTCCACCATCTTGCGGATCAGCTCCATCACCAGCACGGTCTTGCCGACCCCGGCGCCGCCGAACATCGCCGCCTTGCCGCCGCGGGCCATGGGAGCCAGAAGGTCGATCACCTTGATGCCGGTCTCCATCAGGTCGCGGCGCGGGCTGCGGCGGGCGAGCGGCGGCGGGGCGCGGTGGATCGGCGCCCGCGGCGTGTCGGGCGGCAGCTCCGGCCCGTCGTCGCGCGCCAGACCCATGACGTCGAGCAGCCGGCCCAGCACCGCCTCGCCCACCGGGGCGGTCAGCGGCCCGCCGGTGGGGCGGGCCGGCGTGCCGCGCCGCAGGCCGGAGGTGCCCTGCAACGCGATGGCGCGGGCTGTGCGGGCGTCGAGGTGGCTCTGCACCTCCGCCACCAGCCGCTCGGGGCCGTCCCACAGGATCTCCACCGCCTCGAACAGCGGCGGCACGGACGCTTCGGCAAAGCGGAGGTCGATGACGGAACCCCGGACAGCGACCACCCGCCCATCGCCGGCCATGGCCGGGGCGGGAGAGGGGGACGGCGAATGAGGGACGGGCGATGGCGCGGACATGCTCACTCCAGCCGGTTGGCAACCGTGCAGGGCGGTGGGCCTGCAGGGCGGTGGGCTTCGCCGCATCGCCAGGACTGGAAGCGCCTCCGGCCCTTCCCCGCTGGGTGGGGAAGGGGGCGCCGGGATGCCTTCTCGGATGTCTCCGATCAAGGCGGCGCCATCGGGGGTGGAGGGCAACACGTCAACCAGTTCGACCACCGGTTCCGACGATAGACCCGATCCCCCCTTCGCTGCATTGCGTCAAATCAAACCCTGTCCCCAGGAATTGTCTTGACCGGAGCGGGGGACGACCCCTGGCTTCGGCCGAGCGCCCGGTCTTCCGCCCGGATGCGCACGGCGAGCATCGCCGCGTTGAGGATCGAAAAGACGATGGCGTAGCCGGTCATGCCGAAGGCGAGCGGAAGAGCGGCGATCTCCACCGCGACCGCTAGATAGTTGGGATGGTTGGTGCAGCGGTAAGGGCCGGTGCGGACCGGCGGCACGCCGTCGAGCACGACGATCCGGGTGGTCCAGCGTCGTCCCAGCGTCGCCTGCACCCACAGGCGGATCGCCTGCATGGTGAGCAGGACCGCCAGCCAGACCGGCTCGACGGGCACGATCCCCGGAGGCCCCAGCGCGCCCCCCACTACGCCCCCCAGGGCGGTGCCCCAGAGGCCGCCCAGCCAACCGACATGCAGCAGCACCATCCACGGGTAATGGCCGCGCCCATGCTCCCGGGCGCCTTGGGTCAGCAGCATGGCGCGGTTGCGCCGGTCGATGACCAGTTCGCTGAGGCGCTGCGCCGTCACCAGCATCATGACAATGATCGGGGCCGTCACCGCACCCCCCGCCGCATCGTGATCAGGTTGGCGGCAAAGCCGGGGCCGAGCGCCAGCAGCGCCGCCCGATCCGGCAACCCCGCCCGGCGCGCCCGATCCAGCACGAACAGCACGGTGGGGGCGGACATGTTGCCGTGGTCGGCCAGCACCGCCCGTTCATGGTCGAGGCTGCCGGTCTCCAGCCGCAGCACCTCCTCCAAGGCCGCCAGCACGCGGGTGCCGCCGGGATGGCAGATGAAGCGGCCGATCCGCTCCTCCTCCGCGCCGCATTGGACGAGCAGCCGGGACAGGGCGGTGCGGAGATGGGTCTGCAGGAATTGCGGCAGCGCCGCCGACAGGACGATGCCGAAGCCGCCGTCGTCGATGCGCCAGCCCATGATGTCCTGCGACCGCGGAAACAGATGCTGACCGGCGCCGTCGATGATGGCGAAGGCGCGCTCCTCCGCACCGCCGCGCAGGACGCAGGCGGCGGCGCCATCGCCGAACAGGGCGGTCGCCACCAGATTGGCGCGGCTGCCGTCATCCTGCCGGAAGGCGAGGCTGCACAGCTCCATGGTCACGAACAGCACGGTGCGGCCGGGGATCGCCGCCGCCAGCCGCGCGGCGGTCGCCAGCCCCGCCACGCCGCCGGCACAGCCGAGACCGAACAGCGGCAGCCGCTCGATGTCTGGCCGGAAGCCCATGGTTTCGGCGAGTTGCGCCTCCAGGCTCGGCACCGCGAAGCCGGAGGAGGAGGAGACGACCACGCAATCGACCTCCGCTGGATCGACGCCGGCATCCGCCAGGGCCGCGGTCGCCGCCTGGACGAACAGGGCCTCGGCCGCCTGCCGGTAGGCGGCCATGCGGTCGCTCCAGCCATGGAGGGTGGCGTACCAGTCCGCTGGCCGGGCGCAGTGACGCCGGGCGATGCCGGTGTTGGCGAAGACCCGTTCGAATTGGGGGAAGCCGGCAAGCCGCTCGCCGAAGATGCGGGTGGTGAGGAGGGCGGCCTCCTCCTGGGACAGGACATGGGGCGGCAGGCCGAGGCCCAAGCCAAGCAAAGCCACGGGTGGGAACAAGGGGCGGCTCCATTCGGGGGCCGCAAGCGGGATGCTGGCGGCGCGGTGGGTGGGGAACACGCCGGGGCGGTCCTCTATTCGGTGCCGCGAAGGGGCAAAAAAATCGGTCCGCGGCCGAATAGCCGCCGGGGGTGGGGTGTTGTCCGCCAGCGCCGCGATATGGCCGAACCCTCATCCGTCGATTCCAGGAGAAGTCATCATGAGCATTCGTTCCAAGGCAGGAAGCAGCACCCTGGCCGGTCTGCTGTGCGCCGCCGTGCTCGCCACCGGCCTGCTGGCCCCTGTCTCCGCCAGCGCCATGGGCGACGACACCACCCCGGCCTGCAAGCCGGGAGAGGTCTATGACAAGAAGACCAAGCAATGCGTGAAGCAGAGCGGCGCCAACCTTGCCGACGACAACATCGCCGATTACGCCTATTCGCTGGCGAAGGCGGAGCGCTATCAGGAGGCGCTGGACATCCTCGCGACGGCGCGCAACCAGGACAGCCCGGTCGTGCTGAACTACCGCGGCTACGCCACCCGCAAGCTGGGCCGTGTTGACGAGGGCATCGGCTATTACCTGAAGTCGGTGGCGGCCGACCCGTCCTACGCCAAGGTCCGGGAATATCTCGGGGAAGCCTACATGCTCAAGGGACGGTCCGATCTGGCGCGGGAGCAGTTGGCGGCGATCCGTGCGATCTGCGGCACCGGATGCGAGGAATACCGCGACTTGGAAGAGGCCATCGCCGCGCCGGCCAGGGGCTGACGCCACCGGCGGGAGCGCCTGCCACCCCCTGCGGGAGGCGCTCCCGCCGCTTTGTTCGGTCACCGGAAAGGCGGATGATGGCTATCGTCGAGAGCGGCCGTGAGGCATATGGTTGGGCGGGGCCGACGGGGCGCCGACGGGATCGGATCGGTCCGGACCGGATCGGCCGGGATGCCATGCGAGGGAGCGGTGAGATCGCCAGCGAAGCGGAAGTCAGGCAGGGCTTGTCCGTCACCTTGCCGCGCCTGTGGCGATATGGCTTCGTCCTGTCGCGCCAGCGCGACTGGGCGGACGATCTGGTGCAGCAGACCTGCCTGCGGGCTTTGGAGCGGCACGGCCAGTTCCAGCCTGGGTCCCGCATCGATCATTGGCTGTTCGCCATCCTGAATTCGGTCTGGCTGAACGAGGTCCGGGCGCGGCGGGTCCGCTTCGGCCAGGGAACCGTCGAGGCGGAGGCGAGCCTGGAAGTGGACGGCGCCCGCGAGGCCGAGGCGAAGGTTCTGGCCGGGCAGGTGATGCGGCTGGTCGGCGACCTGCCGGAAGCCCAGCGGGCGGCGGTGTTCCTCGCCTATGTGGAGGGCCTGACCTACCGCGAGGTCGCGGCGGTTCTCGACGTGCCGGTCGGAACGGTGATGAGCCGTCTGGCGGCGGCGCGGGCAAAGCTGGCGGACAGGATGAGCGACGGAGCGGCGAAATGACCGGAGAGAGCGACCAGTCCCCGATTACCTCCGACGAGGACCTGACCGCCTTCATCGACGGCGAACTGGAGGAGGAGCATCGCGCCCGCCTGCTCGACCTGATGGAGCGCGATCCGGCGGTCGCCGCGCGGGTGGAGCATCTCTCCCGCGCCAGCCTGCCCTTCGGCGAGGCCTTCCAGCCCCTGCTGGACGCCGCCCCGACGGCGGATCTGCAACGCAGGCTCGACGGGATGTCCGTGCCGCCGGTTGCCGCCAATGCGGACGTTCCGCTGACCCGCCGCCGCCTGTTCGGTGCCATCGCCGCGTCTGTGGCGGCGGGGGTGCTGGGGGACCGGATGCTGGTCCGGCTGCTTGGAGCCGGCGATGGCGACGACCTGGCCGACGATGACGGCGGACCGGACCGGGAGCGCCACTGGCATGGCGTGGTCGCGCAATATATGGGGTTGTACACGCGGGAGACGCTGGGCAGCTCCACGCCCGGCCGCGACGCCCAGTCGGCGCAGCTTGCCGCCCTGAACCGGCCTCTCAACCTGTCCCTGACGCCGGAGGCGGTCGAGGTCGCCGGGGCGGAATTCCGCCGGGCGCAGATTCTGTCCTACGACGACATGCCGCTGGCCCAGATCACCTATCTCGATCCGCGCAGCGGTCCGCTGGCGCTCTGCATCCTGCGCCGTCCCGGCACGGTGCGCGGGGTGGAACAGGAAGTGCGCGGCGGACTGTCCATCGCCTATTGGACCGGGCCGGACCATGCCGCCCTGCTGATCGGCCGGTTGCCGCCCCAGGAGCTGACGGCCAAGGCCGAAGCTGTCCGCGGGCGGCTGGCGATCTGAAACGCTTGCCGGTCCGGCCGGGACAGGTCGCCGATGGCAACCCGTCCCGGCTGGAAACATCTCAGCCCATGAGTCCTCAGCCCATGATCTCGAACTTGATACCCTGGGCGAGCGGCAGCGCGGAGGAGTAGTTCACCGTCGCGGTCTGGCGGCGCATGTAGGCCTTCCAAGAGTCGGACCCGGACTCGCGGCCGCCACCGGTCTCCTTCTCGCCGCCGAAGGCGCCGCCGATTTCCGCACCGCTGGGGCCGATGTTGACGTTGGCGATGCCGCAGTCGGACCCGGCGGCTGACAGGAACCGCTCCGTCTCACGGACGTCGGTGGAGAAGATGCAGGAGGACAGGCCCTGCGGCACCGCGTTCTGCAGCGCGATGGCCTCGTCCAGCGTGTCGTAGGTCAGGACATAGAGGATCGGCGCGAAGGTCTCGTGCCGGACCACCTCGGTCTGGGCCGGCATCTCGACGATGGCCGGAGTGACGTAATAGGCGTTGGGGAAGCGGTCGGTCAACGTGCGCTCGCCGCCCGTCACCGTGCCGCCCTCGGCCTTGGCGGAGTCCAACGCCCGCTGCATAGCCTTGAAGGCGTCTGCGTCGACCAACGGCCCCATCAGCACGCCCGTCTCCAACGGGCTGCCGATCGATACGGAAGCGTAGGCTGCCTTCAGGCGCGGCAGCAGCTGATCCTTGACCGAGCGGTGGACGATCAGTCGGCGCAGCGTGGTGCAGCGCTGGCCGCAGGTGCCGACGGCGGAGAACAGGATGGCGCGCAGCGCCATGTCAAGGTCGGCCGATGGCGCGACGATCATGGCATTGTTGCCCCCCAGCTCAAGGATCGAGCGGCCGAAGCGCTCCGCCACCACCTTGGAGACCTCGCGGCCCATGCGGGTCGAGCCGGTGGCCGAGACGATGGGGAAGCCGGGGTGGGCGACCAGCGCCTCGCCGACCTCACGACCGCCTTGGACAACCTGGGACAGGTTGGCCGGTGCATCGCCGAAGCGGGCTACGGCGCGGTCGAAGATCACTTGGCAGGCGGCGGCGGTCAGCGGGGTCTTTTCCGACGGCTTCCAAACGACCGGGTCGCCGCAGACCAGCGCCAGCGCCGCGTTCCAAGCCCACACCGCCACCGGGAAGTTGAAGGCGGAGATGACGAGGCAGGGGCCGGCCGGGTGCCAGGTCTCGCGCATCGAGTGGCCCGGGCGCTCCGAGGCGATGGTCAGGCCGTAGAGCTGGCGCGACAGGCCGACGGCGAAGTCGCAGATGTCGATCATCTCCTGCACTTCGCCCAGGCCTTCCTGGTAGATCTTGCCGGCTTCCAGCGAAACCAGACGGCCGAGATCCTCCTTGGCGGCGCGCAGTTCCTCGCCCAGCAGGCGGACCAGCTCGCCGCGGCGCGGGGCCGGGACCGAGCGCCAGGCCTCGAAGGCGCGGGCGGCGTTGGCGACGATGTCCGACACCTGCGACGGCGCGGTCTCCGCCACCGTGGCGAGCGTGGCGCCGTCGACCGGCGACCGGGCGGTCAGCCCGGCTCCGCTGGAGGTCAGGCCGAAACGGGAGAGGATGTCGCTGTGCTGCACCGGGGTGGCTCCTTGGGTCAAAAAGCGAAGCGTAGAACTCATTTCCCCATCGCCGCCGCCCGGATTTCGGACAGCGTGCGGGTCGGGGTCAGGGCTTCGGGGTCGAGCTTGATGTGGATGATCGCCGGCAGGCCCGACGCGCGGGCGCGCTCGAAGGCCGGGGTGAACTGGTCGGTGGTCTCCACCGTTTCGCCATGGCCGCCATAGGCGCGGGCGAAGGCGGCGAAATCGGGATTCTGCAGGCGGGTGCCGGACACGCGGCCGGGATACTCGCGCTCCTGATGCATGCGGATGGTGCCGTACATGCCGTTGTCGACGACCAGCACCAGCACGGCAGCCCCCTCCTGCACGGCGGTGCCGAACTCCACTCCCGTCATCTGGAAGCAGCCGTCGCCGGCGAAGCACAGGACGTCGCGGGTGCGGTGCTGAAGCTTTGCGGCGATGGCGGCGGGCAGGCCGTAGCCCATCGATCCGCAGACCGGCGCCGCCTGTGTGCCGAAGCGACGGAAGCGGTGGAAACGGTGGATCCAGGTGGCGTAATTGCCGGCGCCGTTGGTGAAGATGGCGTCATGCTCCAGCCGCTCGTCCAGCCACGCCATGATGCGGCCCATCTGCACGTCGCCGGGGATGGCGTCGGGCGGGGTGCTCCAGGCCTCATACGCGGCGTGCGCGGCTTCGGCGCGGGCGGCCCATTCGGGTTTGGCGGTCACGCTCAACCCCGCCACCGCCTCCAGGAAGGCGGCCGGGGTGGCGACCATCCCAAGCGTCGGGCGATAGACTCGGCCGATCTCCTCGGCACCAGGGTGGATGTGGACCACCGCCTTTCCGGGATCGGGGATGCCGAGCAGGCCATAGCTCTGCGACGGCACTTCGGAGAAGCGGTCGCCCAGCAGGATCAGCAGGTCGCTCTCCCTGACCAGGGACGCGAGCTTCGGGTTGATGCCCAGCCCGATGTCGCCGGCATAGAGCGGGTGGCAATGGTCGAACAGCATCTGGCGGCGGAAGGTCACCGCCACCGGCAGGGACAGCTTTTCGGCGAAGCCTTGCAGCGCGGCGACCGACTCCGCCGTCCAGCGGGAGCCGCCGGCGACCAGCAGCGGCCGTTCCGCCTTGGCCAGCAGCGCGCCGAAGGCGGCGACCTGCGCCGGCGCCGGGGCGCTGTCCACCGGCTCGGCCAGCGGAGCGGCCTCGACCTCGGCCGTCTCGGTCAGCGTGTCTTCCGGCAGGGCCAGCACCACCGGGCCGGGACGGCCGGCCATCGCGGTGTGGAAGGCGCGGGAGATCATTTCCGGCACGCGGTCGGCGCTGTCGATCTCGGCGACCCACTTGCACATGCCGCCGAACAGCTTGCCGTAATCGACCTCCTGGAAGGCATCACGGCCGCGCATGCCGCGCTCGATCTGGCCGACCAGAACGACCAGCGGGGTTTCGTCCTGCTGGGCGACATGGATGCCCGCCGCGGCGTTGGTGGCGCCGGGACCGCGGGTGACGAGGCAGACGCCGGGGCGGCCGGTCAGCTTGGCCTGCGCCTCCGCCATCATCGCGGCACCGCCCTCGTGGCGGGCGACGACCATCTCGATCGGGCTGTCGTGCAGGGCGTCCAGCACGGCGAGATAGCTCTCGCCCGGCACGCCGAACACCCGCCGCACGCCCTGCGCCTCCAGCGCTTCGACGATCAACTGACCACCGGTCTTCATCGCGATCCCGCCCCGCCTGTTCCGGATCTCCACGATATCGAGCGTGCCGTGCCGCGCGCCAGGGTGCAAACGACTTTCTTTCCACCGGTCATGAGCTTTGGTAATGAGGGTGTCATGGATTTGCAGCGCCGCCTTCTTCCGTCCATGAGCATGCTGACCGCCTTCGAGGCGGCGGCCCGCACCGGCAGCTTCACCGCTGCGGCGGCCGAGCTGTCGCTGACGCAAGGGGCGGTCAGCCGGCAGATTAAGGCTCTGGAGGACCAGATCGGCACCGCGCTCTTCATTCGCAAGGGCCAGCGCGTGACGCTGACCCCGACCGGCGCGCTCTATGCCGATCCGATCCGCGACGCGCTGCGCCAGATCGCGGCGGCAACCGTGCGGACCATCGCAGCCCCCAAGGGCGGCGTGCTGAATCTCGCCATCCTGCCGACCTTCGGCACGCGCTGGCTGGTGCCGCGGCTGCCGGCCTTCCAGGCGGCGCATCCGCAGGTGACGATCCACTTCACCACCAAGCTGGCGCCCTTCGATTTCCGCCTGCACGATCTGGATGCGGCGATCCATTACGGCTTCGGCGACTGGCCCGACGCCGTCTGCGACCATCTGCTGGACGAGGAGGTGCTGCCGGTCTGCTCCCCTGCCTTCCTCAAGGCGCATCCGGTGGCGGAGCCGGGAGATCTGCTGTCCCTGCCGCTGCTGCACACCAGCACCCGCGCCGATGCCTGGAACGAGTGGCTTTCGGCCCAGGGGTTGGCGCCGCGTCCCGGCGCCGGCATGGTTTTCGAACAGTTCGCCACCACCGCCCAGGCGGCGGAGGCCGGTCTTGGCGTCGCCCTGCTGCCGACCCTGCTGGTCCGCGCCGAACTGGACGACGGCACCCTGGTTCCGGCCATCGACCGGCCGCACCGCAGCGCACGGGCCTATTACCTCGTCCACCCCCGCGGCAAGGCCAACCACCCGCCCTTCGCCGCCTTCCGCCAGTGGCTGCTGGCCGAGGCGCGGGGGGAACCGTCCCCCGCGTAGCTCACACCGCCGCCAGTTCCCCGATCCCGTCGCCGTTGCGCCGCACCGTCAGGCGCCGCTCGTGGAAGGCGGCGAGGCTGGGGCGGTGGCCGATGCTGACCAGGGTGGTGCCGGGCAGGCGAGTGCGCAGCAGGCCATAGAGCCGCTCCTCCGTCTCCGGGTCGCAGGCCGAGGTCGCCTCGTCCAGATAGAGCCAGTCGGGCTTGTGCAGCAGGGCGCGGGCGATGGCGACCCGCTGCTGCTCTCCGCCGGACAGCCGTTGCGACCAGTGGTCCTCCTCCGCCAAGCGGTCGGCGAAGCCGGCCATGCCGACGGCATCCAGCACCTCGCGCACCGCCTCGTCAGGGAAGGCGTCGGCTGATGCGGGGTAGGTGACGGCGGCGCGCAAGGTTCCGATGGGTAGGTAGGGCTTCTGCGGCAGGACCATGCTGCCGTTGGCAGCGGCGGCGCCCGGCAGGGCGATCCGGCCACGGCCGAAGGGCCAGATGCCGGCGATGGCGCGCAGGATCGTGCTCTTGCCCGACCCCGAAGGGCCGGTGATCAGCAGCGTTTCGCCCGGTTGTACCGTCAGGTCGGCGCGGACCAGCGGCGTGCCACCCTTCGGCAGGGTCAGGGCCAGCCCGGCCAGCGTCAGGGCACCGTCGGTCGCTGCCGCGCGCTCCACCTCGGCATGGTCGCGGGCATCGGCCCGCACGGCTTCCACCGCATGGTGGAAGCCGGTCAGGCGGCTGGTGGTGGCATGCCAGTCGGCGAGGTTCACATAGGCGTCGATGAACCAGGACATCGCCCCCTGCACCTGCCCGAACGCCTGCGATGTCTGCATCAGCGAACCCAGCGGCAGGGCGCCGCTGAAATAGCGCGGGGCGGCGACCAGCAGCGGGAAGATGACGGCGACCTGTCCATAGGCGGAGGTGAACCAGACCAGCCGCTTCTGCGTGCGCATCAGCGACCACCAGTTGGCGACGACGCGGGCGAAGCGGTCGCCGAAGCCCCGCGCCTCCTGTGCCTCGCCCTGTTGCAGGGCAACACTCTCGGCATTCTCGCGCAGGCGGACCAGGGCGAAGCGGAAGTCGGCCTCATACCGCTGCTGGTCGAAGCTGAGGCGGGCCAGCGGCTTGCCGATCCTGTGGGTGATCCAAGTGCCGGCGACGGCATAGACCAGCGCCACCCACACCATGTAGCCGGGCAGGTCGATGCCGAGCCAGGGGATGGTGACCGATCCCGACAGGCTCCACAGGATGGCGAGGAACGAGACCAGCGAGACCAGATTGGTCATGAAGCCCAGCGACAGGCTCAGCGTCAGCTGGACGAAGCTGCGCAGATCCTCGGCGATGCGCTGGTCCGGGTTGTCGGTGCCGGTGTCGGCGAATTGCAGGCGGTAATAGGTCTGCTTCTCCAGCCAGTCGCCGAGATAGCGCTCGGTCAGCCAACGGCGCCAGCGGATTTGCAGCATCTGGTTCAGGTAAAGGCGGTACACCGCCACGGCGATGAATACCAGCGCCAGACCGCCGAACACCAGCAGGGCCTGGATGAATCCATTCTGATCCTTGTCCTGAAGCGCGTTGAAGATGTCGGCGTTGATCTGGGTGAACCAGACCTCCATGAACACCGCCGCCAGATTGAGCACGACGATCGCGGCCAGCAGGCCGCGCGCCGCCCATTTCTCTTCCGACGACCAATAGGGCTTCGTGAGGCGCCAGACATCGGTCAGGAACTGGCGGGCGGCGGACAGGCGTCCGCTGGAGGAAGGCGGAGTATACGCACGCGCGGGCATCGGTCGGGCACTCGCAAGCGGTCGGGAACAGACTTGCCGATTACCACCCTTTGCCACGGCCGCGGAGTGAATTCGCTGTCACTTGCCGCGGATCATGTCCCAACTCGCCATCAGCGCCCCACCGGCGATCAGCGCGCAGGCAGCCCAGACGGTCCAGCCGCCGCCGGCCTGCCCGAACAGGATCAGCAGCAGGGTGGAGACCGGCGGCACCGCATAGGACAGCACGCCCAGCGCCCGGATGTCGCCGCGCTTCATGCCATGATCCCAGACGAAGAAGGCCAGCCCGTCCGGCCCGATGCCGAGCGCCAGCAGAACCACCCAGCCCAGCGCCTCCTGCGGCCAGACGGCGGCATCCTCGAACAGCAGGTGTCCGGCGAGGCCGAGCATTGCGGTGACCAGGCAGAAGCCGCTGACCGCCTCGGTCGGGACGGAGCCGAAGCGGCGGGACGTCACCGAATAGGCGCCCCAGATCAGCGCTGCCGCCAGCGCCGCCCCAAATGCCGGCAGGTCGTCCCCCAGTGTGCCGGCGTCCAGATGCAGCCCGCCGCGCCCCGACACGATCAGCGCCGTGCCGGCCAGCCCGCACAGCGCGCCGGTCACATGGGCGGCCTTCAGCCGCTCCCCCGGCAGCAGGGCGGAGAGCAGGACGATGCACAGCGGCCAGAGATAGTTGATGAGATTGACCTCCACCGCCGCCGCCGGCGCCAGATGGAAGGCCAGGAATAGGCAGGCGTGATAGCCGAACAGCCCGCCGACGCCGACCAGCCAGACCGGCAGCGGCTGGTGCAGGGCGCCGACCACGCTGCGCCCGCGCAGTGCCGCGACGGTGTTGCCGGTGAGGAAGGCCAGACCGAAGGTTACCGCCACCAGTTGCAGCGGCGGCATGGCGCTGGACATCGAGGTCAGCAGCGCCGCCGTCGACCAAAGCAGGATGGCGATGGCGCCGACGCCGGTGGCGCGCCGCACCTCCGCGATCGGAGGCGGAACGGCGGACGACCGGGACAGGATGGGAAGGGAATTGGCGGAGTCGGGAAGGGCGTCGGCACTCATGCGCGGGTGCATAGCCCACGGTGCGGCCGCCCGCAATGGGTGTCGGGAGCGGCGTCTTGTCACCCGCTGCCGGTCAGGTTGCCCAACCGGCAGGCCAGCCGTGGACGAAGCCTGCCTTCCGCTCCAGCATCAGGCCCAGACGGATCAGGCGCCGTTCCTCACCCGGCCGGGCGATCAGCTGGATGACGAAGGGCAGTCCGTCTCCACCGGCCGCCCGTCGATCACCGTCACTTCGCCGTCCCTGTTCGGCCAGGGCAGCACGCCGCAGGCCGGGACTGTCAGCACGTCGATCTCCTTGAACAGGGTGACGAAGCGGCGGTAGAGCGCGGTGCGGCCAGCCTGCGCCGCCAGATAGGCGTTGGCGGTGATGCCGGCTCCCGCCTCGATGTTCCAGCGGATGGTGTCGGTCAGATCCTTCACCGCCACCGGCAGGCCATGCAGCGGCGCCGGGCAGCGCCGGCCGGGCGTCCAACGCGTCGGCGCGGGGGAGGGCTTCGTCGGCGGCGACGGTGAGGAAGGCGGACAGCGCCGGCTCGGCCGCCGCGATGCGTGCCAGATGCGCCTCGACCGCCTCGCGGGCCGACAGGTCGCGCTTTGCCAGCCTTGCGGCGAGGGTGGCTGCGCTTTCCCGCCACAGTGGGGGCTGTTCCTCGGTCATGCGTTCTCCCGACTCCGGCGTCATTTTTTCGGGAGGAGAGTGACGCGAAGCACGTTGGTGTGCCCAACAATGCCCCGGACAAGGCAGGGCTGCGTCAGCGCTGCTGCCCGGCCGAGGCGCGGCAGTCGTTCAGGATGTTGCCAATCGTCACCCGCTCGCGCTCGTCCATGCTGAGGCTCCAGCGCGCTTTCACCAATATCCAGTCGGCGACATAAAGGCAGATACCGTCGCGCTTGGGCGGCAGCCAGTCCTCCGGCCCCTTGGAGCCCTTGGCGCGGTTGGCTTCACGGCTGGAAACCAGCAGGGTCAGCGGATCGCTGGTGTCGTTGGCGTATGCGGCGCGCTTCTCCCGGCTCCAGTCGTAGCCGCCGCTGGCATAGGTCTCCTCCAGCGGCACGCGGTGGTCGATGTCAACCATCTGGGGATCGACGAAACGCTCGCCGGTGTAGGGATCGATCCAGTCTCCGGACTTCACGCCGCAGCCCTTGGCGTCGAGCATCGTCGGGCGGCGGGAATCGCGAATCAGGACCTTCTCTCGCGCGTTCAGACAGCCGCCGTCGAGTGCCAGCCAATGCGGCCACTCCTCCCGCTGGTAGCCGCGGCGTTTTTCGGGCTCCACCCGGATGGCGTCGAGTTGACGGGATACCTCGGCATAATCGATTCCATCGGCAGGGCGGGCAACGACCGGCGGTGGCGGTTCCGCCTGCTCCTGCTTGCGCTGCTGGTGCGGGCGGCGGGTTTCCTGGCCCAAAAGGCGGTCGAGCGTGCCGGAGGGGATGATGTGCAGCCGCTCTCCCACCGCGACAGCGGCGAGGATCGCAAGGATGACGAACAGCGCCCGCAGGGGCAGGGAGCGGCGGGGGGGCATGTTTCGCTCACCTCGATAAAAGCCCCTTCTCCCGCCCCGGGAGATGGCACTTGATGCGATGTCCCCTCATACCCGCCTATGGTGCGGACCTCAAGGCATGCGGCCGGTCAGGGTCGCGCTCAGCCCCTGGAGCAGGCCGACTTGGCACACTGTGTCAAAGGTGGAGCGCATCAGCGACGGGTCGCCGATCGAGACGCGGATGTCACCGGCGCGCGGCTCGGTGTGGCGACGGCGGACCTTGCTGCCGCACAACTCCTGCAACACCTCCAGCAGCATCACCAGAGAAGTCGCACGGCCGGTACAGAGATTGTAGACCTGCGCCCCGGCGAAGTGCCGCTCCATCGCCAGCGCCAGGATGCGCACCACGTCGCCGACGAAGACAAAATCGCGCACCTGTTGGCCATCGCCGTGAATCTCCACATCCTCGCCGCGGGCGACCCGGCGGGCGAAGATGGAGATCACGCCGGAATAAGGCGACATCGGGTCCTGGCGTGGGCCGTAGACGTTGAAGAAGCGGAAGCCCATTGTTGGCACACCCTGGATTGCCCAGGCGACACGCGCGTGCATTTCGCAGCCCAGCTTGTCGACGCCATAGGCGGACAGCGGGCGCGGCAGCTCGTCCTCCTTCAGCGGGGTGTTGGTGTTGTCGCCATAGACGGCGGCGGATGAGGCATAGACCACCGGGACCGGACCGCCGTGCTTGGCATCGCGCGCCGCCTCGAACACGGTGACGGTACCCAGCAGGTTGGTGCGGTGTGTCTCGGCCCACAGCTCCCGCGACTTCTGCACCGAGGCCACGGCGGCAAGGTGGAAGACGCCGTCCACCCCCTCGCCGGCATTGCCGGCCATCGCCTCGCGCACCGCGTCGGGATCGGCGACGTCGCCGATCACCAGTGTCGCCGCCGCCGGCTTGTTCTCCAGTCGACCGCTCGACAGGTTATCGAGGATTGTCACGCGATGTCCGTCGGCCAGCAGCCGGTCGGCCAGATGCGAGCCGATGAAACCGCAGCCGCCGGTGATGAGGTAGTGCGCCATGGTCCGTCCAAGCCCTTCCTTGGTTGCACCGGCTTTGCCGCATCGCAGCGGGGCCACCGGAAATCCCTTCCAAGAGTCGGGACACAACCGGCCGCTTGCCAGACCATCTTCGGGATAGGGCTGCGCCTCAACCGGGGAAGCAATGCCGACCGTCCGGCCATGGCGGGAGCGAATCGATCCCGCTTCCTTCATGACGGTTTTCGGACAGGCGGATCCACTGGTTCAACAGGGTTATCCACCAGCTTGTCCACGGTTCTGTGGATAACCATGGTCAAGCGCGCGGGTCCTCCACACGCGTCGGGCCGGACACACTGGTGCAGAAATGCTGCTGTGTACGAACGGTTGCTTGACCGGATCCTTTGCTGCAAAGCACAAAAGCGGCCCATGTGAAAGGCCCCGCTGTGGCGGTTCTGCCACGGCGGGGCCTTTTGCGGTCTTTGGACAGGCCTGTGGATTGCGGCCCGGCTTGCGCTTGGCGACCTGCGTTCAGGCCGGGGTCAGTCCTGCTTGGACCCGAGCGTCTCGGCCTTGACGGTGGCGAAGGCCCAGTCGAGCCAGGGCAGCACCGCCTCCATATCCTCGTTCTCCACCGTGGCGCCGCCCCACAGGCGCAGGCCGGGTGGCGCGTCGCGGTAGGAGCCGGCGTCGAAGGCGGCCTCCTCCTTCTCCAGCAGGGCGGACAGCTTCTTGGCGAAGGCGGCCTGGGCCTCCTCCGACAGGGCGGTCACCTCCGGATCGGTGAACCGCAGGCAGATCGAGGTGCAGGAGCGATTGGCCGGGTCCTTGGCGAGGAAGCCGGCCCACGGGCTGGTCTCCACCCATTCGGCGACGATGCGCAGGTTCTGCTCCGACCGGCGGATCAACTGGGTCAGGCCGCCCAACGACAGGGACCAGCGCAGGCCGTCGATGGCGTCCTCGACGCAGAGCATCGACGGCGTGTTGATGGTATCGCCCTCGAAGATGCCTTCGATCAGCTTGCCGTTCTTCGTCATGCGGAAGATCTTCGGCAGCGGCCGGTCGGGCTGGAAGCTTTCCAGCCGTTCGACGGCGCGTGGGCTCAGCACCAGCATGCCGTGCGCCGCCTCGCCGCCCAGCACCTTCTGCCAGGACCAGGTGGCGACGTCGATCTTGTGCCAGGGCAGAGCCATGGCGAAGGCGGCGGAGGTGGCGTCGCAGATGGTCAGGCCTTCGCGGTCGTCGGCGATCCAGTCGCCGTCGGCCACCCGCACGCCGGCGGTGGTGCCGTTCCAGGTGAAGACGACGTCACGGCTGAAATCGACCGCCGACAGATCCGGCAACTCGCCATAGGGGGCGATCAGGTTGCGGACGTCGGGCAGCTTGAGCTGCTTGGCGACGTCGGTCACCCATTCCTTGCCGAAGCTTTCCCAGGCCAGCATGTCGACGCCGCGCACACCCAGCAGCGACCACAGCGCCATCTCCACCGCACCGGTGTCGGAAGCGGGGACGATGCCGATGCGGTAGTCGCCGGGGATGCCCAGCACCGCGCGGGTGAGGTCGATGACCTCCTTCAGCTTGGCCTTGCCCGGCTTTGAGCGGTGGGAGCGGCCGAGCAGCGCGCCGTCCAGCGCGTCGAGCGACCAGCCCGGACGCTTTGCACAGGGACCCGAGGAGAAGAGCGGAGTGTTGGGCCGGCGGCTGGGCCGGCTGGCGCTGCTGGCAGTCATGGGGCGAACTTCCTGTCCCGGAACGGGAATGTGCGGAGGTCCGGACCTTAAAAGCTGCGCCTGCTGCCGTCAATCAAGGGCGTCGCCCGCCATGTGGGACCCAGCCGTGCCGGTTACTTGTTACGGCCGATCTTGCCGTTGCGGTAGGTCCAGGCAGCATCGCCGCCGCCGCCCGGCTGGGGCATGGAAATGGTCAGGGTGTCGTTGTCGATCGTAACCTGTGCAGCGTCGCTGCACGAGCCGAAGGGATAGGAGATCGTCGGCTGTGGACCGCCCACTTCCAGGATGCGGAAGCGGGTCGGACAATCCTTGGCGCCGGTGTCGGACTGGAACAGGGCAATCCAGCGGTCCTTCAGCGAATAAGCGCCGACGAAGGACAGCAGGTCGCTTTCCTTGTCGTCGAATACCGGCTTGTCGTCCACCGCCACCTGGGTGTGCTTCGGACCGACGTCCGTCATCGTCAGCACGGTGTTGCCGAGCGCCGCCATCAGTCGCGGCTCTGCCGCATGGGCGGAGGTCACGATTTCGGAGGCGATCAAAAGGCTGCCCACCACCGCGGCGTACACATTAAGAACCCGCAAAGCCCGTCTCCCTGGCTGCTGCGCCCCGGCGGGGCGGCTTTACCGAACGGGGCGCACAATAATGCGGTGGGCGCTCCGCCGGAAGCCGTCCTTTTCGACGGTGGTCAAGGCAGGGCTGGCTCGGCAAGGGTGGATCAGCGGATGTTCACGCTGAGACCGAAGCCGGGAACGACCGGCTGCGGCGCGTAGACGACGGGCGGCGGCGCATAGATCACCCGCGGCGGCGGAGGAGGCGCGTAAACCACCGGAGGCGGGGCGTAGATCACCGGCGGCGGAGCGTAATAGCTGCCCTCGCGCCAGTGGCGGTGATGCGGCCGGTCCCAACCGCGCCATTCCGGGCCGCCACGCCATTCGCGGCCGTAATCTCCACGCCAGCCATCATGGGCGGCGGCGGTGCCGGCGCTGGCACCCAGCATCGATCCGGCGACCAGAGCGCCCAGAACCACGGCTTTCAATCCAGAACCAAAGCGGCCAGTCATTCCGGCGTCCTCCTGGTGTCGGGGGTGTCTTGCCCCTCATGATCTGATGAACGTCGACGCTCCTGTATTCATTCCACCCGTTCCGAAAAGATTTCGTCTTATGTCTTTAGTAATAGTAAGTGCATGGTTTACGGCGGGGAACGCCGCGGCGGGCGGGAAGGCGATTGTTACGGCGGCCCCCTCTTCCCGGATTCGGGCATTTATGGTAAATGATCCGGCATGGTAGAGACACGACGCACCGGTGACCGTTCAAACGAGCCGATCCGCCCAGACGCCGGCGGCGGAAGGGTTCCCGCGTCCGGCGCCCGGGCCCGGGCGGAAGGCGTCGTCCAGCAAGGGCGCCAGCGCGTTCCGACCCTGCGTGAACTGGCTGCCTTGGTGGTCAATGGGGTGCTGACATTGCCGCGAAACTACCGTCGCGGCATGTTCCTCGACGTTCAGGTATAGGCGGCCACATCAGGGCCGAACAACCGCTCCAGCAGCAGCGATGGCAACTCGTATTGCGGCAAGCACAGGCTGGTGCTGCGTGCGTGCAGCGTGTGCAGGCACAGGCCCTCGGCATCCGGGAAAGCGCCGACGCGGAAGCGCTCGCGGGCGGCTTTTACGAAGGGCGCGTCCTCGCAGGTATTCACCGCCGGAAAACGTACCGCCTCCCACACCGACCGCCGGTAGGCATAGGAGAAGCCGTAGCCGTCGAGGTTGTCGGGGGAGAATGGGGCGTCCGGCGCCTCGACGTGGCTGCAAGCCTGCCGGCCCCAGCGATGGTGCGACCCGCCGCGCGCGGTGTCCCAATAGCCGAAGCGCCGGTGCGGCACGCTGTAGAGAAACCAGCCCGACAGCTTCACAAGGTCATGCCCCTGGTTCAGCCAGCCCAGCATGCGTTCGACATAATTTGGCGCATAGAAATCGTCGTCGTCCATGTGGACGATCACCGATCCCTTGGCGTGTTCGGCCAGAATGTTGCGCTTCTCGCCGATGGCGTAGCGGCTTGGCGAATAGAAATACTTCAGTCGCGGGTTCGCCAGCGGCTTCAGGTAGGCCGATGGGCGTGGGCTGTCGTCGAACACCAGCCACTCGATCTCGCCATGGGTCTGCGCCCGGATGCAGGCATGCAGACGGGGCAGGAACTCTTCCCGTTCCCAGGTGGGGGTGACGATGCTGACCAAGGGGCTGACCAGTTGAATGGCGCGGTCGATTGACGTCATGGTGCTTTCTTGCTCGCGCGCAGGGCCTGCGTGTAGACAGACGGCAGGATAGCACCGCTCCCCCGGCCCTGCACACGGGCCGGCAGGGCATTGAGAAAGGACGTTCCTTGGGATTGATCGACCGCATCTGGATCGTCTTCGCAGCGCTGAACGGCGCCATGGCGGTCGGCACCGGTGCCTATGCCAGCCACGCGCTGGCCGCGCAACCGCAGGCGCAGGAATGGTTTCGCCTCGCCGGGCAATATCAGATGGCGCACGCGCTGGCACTGGTGCTGCTCGTGGCGCTGGGCGGGCGGATGGGCAGAGTCGCTCTGCGGATCGCGGGCTGGCTGTTCGTCGCCGGGATCCTGCTGTTCTGCGGCACCCTCTATGCGCTGGCGACCGTAGGGCCACTGCCGGTGCCGATGACGGCGCCGGCCGGAGGATGGAGCTTCATGCTGGGTTGGGTGGCGCTGGCGGCCGCTGCGCTGCAGGCGCGCGGCTGAGGCTTGCGCCGGTCGATGTGGCGAAATCAGCCGGCTGCGGCGGCGCGCAGGCCGGTGCGGCCGGTGGTTTGGTCGCTGCCGCGCTCCTCACCATCCATATCCTCGGCCATTTCCTCGGCAGCCGGCGTGCAGTAGAGGCCGTGCAGCGTGGCCATGATGGTCTGCGCCTCATGCCCGTTCAGCGAGTAGTAGATGTTCTGGGCGCTGCGACGCGTGCGGACGAGATTGTCGTTGCGCAGGCGGGCCAGATGCTGCGACAGCGCCGATTGGCTGAGGCCTACCAGATCCTCCAGTTCGCCTACCGACCGCTCGCCCTGGCTCAGATGGCACAGGATGAGCAGGCGCCGCTCGTTGCACATCGCCTTCAACAGTGCACTCGCCCGGCGGGCGTTGGCCTGCAAATCCTCGATCTTCATCGCTTTACCGTCGCCCTGTCCGTTCCGATTCGTTTTGCACCCGGGCCGTCGTTGCGCAGCCCGGCAAAGAAAAATGCTCGTATCCTAGTATATTCGTACATTGCGGGAATTGTCCACCTGTGGGAATCCGCCATTCGATCCATGCCGCTGCTTGGTCCAAGCGCAGGCTCAAGCGTTCCCATCATCGTCTTGCGCCGCTTTTTCTCGCGATACGAAGCAACGTTGCCACAGATATATCAGCTTTCGGTTGTGACCAATAATCATCCGCAACAGGTCGGGATGCCGCATTCACCGTTCGCCGTGACAGCCGTTTGCCGGTCGGGTAGCATTTCCCCATGACCGACCATCCATTGAATACCAAGGGCTTGCAGTGCCCGCTTCCCGTTCTGCGTGCGCGCAAGGCGATCAAGGCGATCGCGATCGGCGATACCTTGACCGTGGAAGCGACCGACCCCGGTGCCCGCAAGGATTTTCCCGCCTTCTGCGAGGCGACGGGCAACCGCCTGCTGTCCGTTGCCGAGGAGGACGGGGTGCTGCGCTTCGTCATCGAGCGGGTGACCTGAGTCGGGCCTGGATTGACTTCTGCCCGTAGCACTCGTTCGTATATCAATCCTGTCGTGTCACGGATTGCCCCGGCTCCCGAAAGTGCACTGTGACGAATCGTCCTGGATTCAGCCTGTACTTTCATTAGCGATGCGGGAAGAATGGTTTTCGGAAACGCCGTCGATACCGCCCGAAAACCAACGATAACGACCGAAAATCGATGTTCACCACCCTGTTCACCCACCCGGCGTGCCTGGAGCACGACACGGGTCTCGGTCATCCCGAATGCTCCGACCGCCTGCGCGCCGTGCTCGCCGCACTGGAGACGGAAGAGTTCCACATGCTGGAACGGCAGGAGGCGCCACGCGCCACGGTTGAACAGCTTCTGCGGGCGCATCCGCAGTCGCACATCGACCGCGTGCTGTCCCTGATCCCCGAGGTCGAGCATGCGGGCGTCGATGCCGACACCGTCGTCTCGCCTGGATCGGGGGAGGCCGCGCTGCGCGCGGCCGGTGCGGTCTGCGCCGCGGTCGATGCGGTGGCGACCGGCCAGTCGCGCAATGCCTTCTGTGCTGTCCGCCCGCCTGGCCACCATGCGGAACGGGAGAAGGCTATGGGTTTCTGCCTGTTCAACAACGCCGCCGTCGGCGCCTTCCATGCCCGGGCCGCCCACGGGTTGCAACGGGTGGCCGTGATGGATTTCGACGTCCATCACGGCAATGGCACGCAGGACATCCTGCAATTCGACCCTGATATGCTCTATTGCTCCACCCACCAGTCGCCGCTTTATCCCGGCACCGGCGACGCGGGGGAGAAGGGCGAATACGGCAACTGTGTCAACGCGCCGCTGCCGGCCATGGCCGGATCGCCGGAATTCCGCCACGCGATGACACATGTCATCCTGCCGGCCATTGACCATTTCAAGCCGGACCTGTTGATCATTTCCGCCGGGTTCGACGCCCATTCGCGCGATCCGCTGGCCGGTCTGCACCTGATCGACGATGATTTCGTCTGGGCCACACGCAAGCTGGGCGAACTGGCCCGCACCCATTGCGGCGCGCGGATCGTCTCGGTTCTGGAGGGCGGCTACAACCTTCGCGCCCTGGCGTCGGCGAGTGCCGCTCATGTGCGTGAACTGATGTACTGCTGACCGGGGCCGTCCCGTCGCGATTGCGGTTCCCTTCTCCCGAAAGGGGGAGGGGCTGCCCGAACGCATAGGCCGCACAGCGGCGGCACATAGTCCGCAAGGGCCGGGGTAATGGAATGCCTCGGGTCTTGCGCCGGACGAGGGCGGGGCATACCTTCGCGGGCTTGAGGTTCCATCGATGGTTCTCCCCGACATGCACCCTTCCACCGCTTCCATGCCGAATCCTGGCGTTCCCATTCCGCCCGACATCGCCGCCCTCAGCTTCGAGGATGCGCTCGCTGAACTGGAGCGGATCGTCCGCCAGCTTGAGGAAGGCCGCGGCAAGCTCGACGATGCCATCTCCTCCTACGAGCGGGGCACGGCGCTGAAACGCCATTGCGAGATGAAGCTGCGCGAAGCGCAGGCCAAGATCGATCGCATCACCGTGAGCGCCGACGGCTCCCTCGCCACCGAACCCGCCCGGATCGACTGACGTGCAGACCATTTCCCAGACCGAGTTCAAAGCCGCGCTGGCCGACGTCGCCCAGGCGGTCGAGGTCAAGATAAACGCCCTGCTGCCGACCACCGACCTGCCGGAAGCGCGGGTGTTCGAGGCCATGCGCTATGGCTGCCTGAACGGCGGCAAGCGGCTGCGCCCCTTCCTGGTGATGCAGTCTGCCGCCCTGTTCGGCGTCAACCCGGACTGCGCCATCCGCGTCGCCGCGGCGGTGGAGATGGTCCACAGCTATTCGCTGGTCCACGACGATCTGCCGGCGATGGATGACGGCGAGCTGCGGCGCGGCCGGCCGACCTGCCACCGGCAGTTCGACGAGGCGACCGCCATCCTGGCCGGCGACGGGCTGCTGACCCTCGCTTTCGAGGTGCTGGCCGATCCGGCGACGCATGAGGATCCCAACATCCGCTGTCAGCTGGTGACGGCTCTGGCCAAGGCGGCCGGCGGCCACGGCATGGTCGGCGGCCAGATGCTGGACCTGATCGCCGAACATGAGACCTTCGACCTCGGCACCACCACCCGGCTGCAACGCATGAAGACCGGCGAGATGATCGCCTTCTCGTGCGAGGCCGGCGGTATCCTGGGCAAGGCCAACCCGCCGCAGCGCACCGCGCTGCGCGCCTATGCGCATGACCTGGGTCTCGCCTTCCAGATCGTCGACGATCTGCTGGACGTGGAAGGCACGGCGGAGGAGACCGGCAAGACCGTCGGCCGCGACGCACAGGCCGGAAAGGCGACCTTCGTGTCGATCCTGGGGCGGGACCGCGCCCGCGCCCAGGCGGAAATGCTCGCCAATCAGGCGGCACAGCACTTGGACATTTTCGATGGGCGTGCCGATATGTTGAAGGCTGTCGCCGACTTCGTCGTCGCGCGCCGCGCCTGACCAGAGCTTTGAGGACCATCACGACGTGACCGCCACCAAGACCCCGCTGCTCGACCATTGTCCGACGCCAGCCAAGCTGCGGGCCCTGAAGCCCGAGCAGCTCCGCCAGTTCGCAGACGAGTTGCGCACCGAGACGGTGGACGCCGTCTCGGTGACCGGCGGCCATCTCGGCGCCGGGCTGGGGGTGGTCGAGCTGACGGTGGCGCTGCATTATGTGTTCGACACGCCCTATGACCGGCTGGTCTGGGACGTCGGTCACCAGTGCTATCCGCACAAGATCCTGACCGGGCGGCGCGACCGCATCCGGACGCTGCGCATGGGTGGTGGCCTCAGCGGCTTCACCAAGCGGTCGGAAAGCGAGTATGATCCGTTCGGCGCCGGCCACAGCTCCACCTCCATCTCGGCCGGCCTCGGCATGGCGGTCGCCAGCAAGATGAAGGGGGAGCGGCGCAACGTCATCGCTGTCATCGGCGACGGGTCGATGAGCGCCGGCATGGCGTATGAGGCGATGAACAACGCCGCCTCGACCAAGTCGCGGCTGATCGTCATCCTCAACGACAACGACATGTCGATCGCTCCGCCGGTCGGCGCGATGAGCGCGTACCTGTCGCGGTTGATCTCCTCCAAGCCCTACCTGTCGCTGCGCCATCTGGCGAAGGAGATCGCCGACCAACTGCCGCGCCCGCTGCGCAACGCCGCCCGCCGGGCGGAGGAATATGCCCGCGGCATGGTTACCGGCGGCACTCTGTTCGAGGAGTTGGGCTTCTACTACATCGGCCCGATCGACGGGCACAACCTGGACCACCTGTTGCCGGTGTTGCAGAACGTCCGCGACGCCGACGACGACAAGCCGGTGCTCATCCATGTCGTCACCAAGAAGGGCAAGGGCTACGGCCCGGCGGAGGAATCGGCCGACAAGCTGCACGCCGTCGCCAAGTTCGACGTGGTGACCGGCACCCAATCCAAGCCGAAGTCGAACGCCCCAACCTACACCCGCGTCTTCGCCCAGAGCCTGATCGCCGAGGCAGCGGCCGACCCGACCATCGTCGGCATCACCGCAGCCATGCCGTCGGGCACCGGTCTGGACCTGTTCGGCGAGCGCTTCCCCGACCGCTGTTTCGATGTCGGCATCGCCGAACAGCATGCGGTGACCTTCGCCGCCGGCATGGCGACGGAGGGGTTCAAGCCGTTCTGCGCCATCTACTCCACTTTCCTGCAGCGTGCCTACGATCAGGTCATCCACGACGTGGTGCTGCAGCATCTGCCGGTTCGCTTCGCGCTCGACCGTGCCGGTCTGGTGGGGGCGGACGGGGCGACCCATGCCGGGTCGTTCGATACCGCCTATCTCGGCTGCCTGCCCGACATCGTGCTGATGGCGGCCAGCGACGAGCTGGAACTGATGCACATGGTGGCGACCCAGGCCGCCATCGACGACCGCGCCTCGGCCCTGCGCTATCCGCGCGGTGAGGGGGTGGGGCTGGAACTGCCCGACCGCGGCAGCATCCTGCCGCTGGGCAAGGGCCGCATCCTGCAGGAAGGCACCAAGATCGCCCTTCTCAGCTATGGCACCCGGCTGGGCGAGGCCCGGCGCGCTGCGGCGGAACTGGCGGCGCGCGGCCTGTCGACGACACTGGCCGACGCCCGCTTCGCCAAGCCGCTGGACGAGGATCTGGTTCGCCGCCTCGCGCTGGAGCATGAGGTGCTGATCACCATCGAGGAAGGGTCGGTCGGCGGGTTCGGCAGCTTCGTGCTGCAATTCCTGGCGACGGCCGGACTGCTCGACGGCGGACTGAAGATTCGGCCGATGGTTCTGCCGGACGCCTATCTCGACCACGACTCGCCGGTCAAGCAGTATGAGACCGCCGGTCTGACCGCCCAGCACATCGTCCACACGGCCCTCCAGGCCCTGGCGATCGAGAGCGCTGCGGCCCGTGCGTGACTGCTGATCGGATTACGCCTTCCAAACGTCGTAATGCCATTTGTCTAGCAAGGTTTCAGGTTGTTGGACTGGTGCGGAACGCGAGCGACGCCTTACACTGTCCAGGCTGAAATGGTAGCCCGCCGGTAACGGAGGGAAGAGCCGGCGGCGGGGGACGGCGACGGGGTCAGGGGCGATGGCGCACATCATGGCGGTCACGGCATACCGGAACGCGGAGTTCGGTACCGATCCCGGAGCGGATCGGCCTGCCGCTACCGATGTTGCGCCCGGTGGCGGTGGCATCGACGACCCGGCGATGCTGCGCTGCCTGCTGGACCAGACGCCGACACCGACCGCCCTGGTGCAGGGGGAGGGCGACCGTTGTGCCTTCGCCAATGCCGCTTTCCGGGCGATGGGCGTTGTAGCGGGGGCAGGCCTGACCGAATGCTTCCCGGCCCTGTCGCTTCCCATGCTGGTCGAGGCGCGGCGGACCGGCCAGCCGCAGCGTAACCGCGCCGCCGGTGACGGCTCGGCCGATGGGCAGCGGTTCTGGGATTTGCGCGTCACCCCGATGCTGGGAGTCAATGGTGTCGTCCGTGGACTGATCATCACGGCGGAGGAAACCCCGGAGTCGGTGGCGGAGCACGACCGCCGCCTGCGCGACGTGAGCCACCGCCTGAAGAACACCCTCCAATTGGTTTCCAGCCTGCTGACCTTGCAGACACTGTCGAGCAAGGATCCGGAGGTGCGGCGGGCCTTGCAGAGCGCCGGCGGCCGCGTCGGCATCGTCACCCAGGCCCATCAGCGCACCCATGGCTCCTTGCGCACCGGCACCATAGACATGGCGGTCCATCTGCGTGAACTCTGCCAGGAGCTTGAGGCGACTCTGCCCGGTGCTCACAGAATTCTGGTCACGGCGGATTCGACGCAGATGCCAGCGGATACCGTCATTCCCTTCAGCCTGATCGTCAGCGAACTGGTGGGCAACGCGGCCCGCCATGCCTTCCCCGCCGGGACGCCCGGAACCATTGATGTGCGGCTGGGGCGAGGCGAGGGAGATGCTATTCGGTTGGAGGTCCTCGACCGCGGCACCGGCCTGCCGCCCGGCCTCGATATGTCGCGGGCGACGACACTGGGTCTGAAGGTGGTGCGCGCCTTCGTCGGCCAGTTGCGCGGCAAGCTGACGGCGGACAGCAGCCCCCAAGGCACCCGTGTTGTGGTGGAGTTTCCCCCAGCCTGAGAGGGCTTGCCCTTCCGACCGTTCCGCGTCAGGAATGCGCCATTGCGGGAGAGCGAAGGGCAACGCTATGGCACGGGTGAGGGTTGACGTGGCGCTGGTGGAGCGTGGGCTGGCGGAAAGCCGCGCCAAGGCGCAGGCGCTGATCCTGGCCGGGCTGGTCTATTCCGACACCAAGCGTATCGACAAGGCCGGCGATCTGATCGCGGCGGAGGCCCCGCTGGCGGTCAAGGGGCAGGACCATCCCTGGGTCTCGCGCGGCGGGTTGAAGCTGGTGAAGGGGTTGGACGTTTTCGCCATCGATCCCACCGGCCTGACTGCGGTCGATGTCGGCGCCTCCACCGGCGGCTTTACCGATGTCCTGCTGACCCGCGGGGCGGCCAAGGTCTATGCCGTCGATGTTGGCCACGGCCAGCTGGCCTGGAAGCTGCGCAACGATCCCCGCGTGGCGGTTCTGGAAAAGACCAACGCCCGCCATCTGACTGCCGCCGAAATTCCCGATCCCATCGACCTCGTGGTGTGCGATGCCAGCTTCATTGGGCTGGAGATTGTGCTGCCGGCCGCACTGGCCCTCGTGGTGCCGGGCGGCCGGCTGGTCGCCCTGATCAAACCGCAGTTCGAGGTCGGCAAGGGCCGCGTTGGTAAGGGCGGCGTGGTGCGCGAACCCGAACTGCACCAGGAAGTTTGCGACCGCATCCGCACGTGGCTGGACGCGCTGCCGGGCTGGCGTGTGCTGGACATCACCGAAAGCCCGATCACTGGGCCGGAAGGCAACAAGGAGTTCCTGATCGGCGCAGTGAAGGACGTGGGTTTACTGGAGCCGTGATGCGGTTCCCCCTGGTTGTGCCTGATCCCGGCGGCGAGGTCTCACGTTCTGCCTTGAAGTGCCAGGAAAGTCAGGAGTTCCCGGGCAAGCTCCGCCGGTGCTTCCTCGGCCATGTGATGGCCGCAGTCCAGTCCACGGCCGGACAGGTCGGGCGCCCACGGCCGCCAGACGGCGAGGACGTCGCCATAAAGGGCTTCGAGGTCGTCCCGTTGTGACCACAGGGCCAGTGTCGGGCAGGCGATGGTCCGCTCGGCCCGCCGGTCCGCTTCATCATGCTCCCGGTCGATGCCGAGCCCGGCACGGTAGTCCTCCATCATGCCGTGGACCGTGTCCGGGTCGTGGATGGCGGCGCGGTAATCGGCATAGGCTTCGGATCCCATTTCCTGGGGCGAGCCGCCGTACCAGACATCCGGATCGGTGAGGATGGCCCGCTCCGGCTTGTCGGGCTGGCCGTAGAAAAACCAATGCCACCAGGACTGGGCGAACCGGGCATTGCAGCGCCCCAACGCCTCGGCGATGGGCACGCCGTCCAGAACGGCCAGATGCGTGATGGCCTGCGGATGATCCATCGCAGCGCGGAAGGCCGTGTAGGATCCCCGGTCATGCCCGACGATGGCGAAGCGTTCGAAGCCCAGGTGATGCATCAGCGCGATGCAGTCCCCGGCTTTGGCGCGCTTGGACGATCCCGCATGATCGGGGGTATCGGCCGGCTTTGACGACCGGCCGAAGCCGCGAAGGTCCGGGCAGACGACGGTATGTGAGCCGGCCAGCAGCGGGGCGACGCGGTGCCATGTGGCATGGGTGCGGGGATGCCCATGGAGAAGCAGGACGGGCGAGCCATCCCCTCCATGGCGCACGCGCAAGGTCGCTTTCGGCAGTTCCACCATCTCGAGATGGAAGCCTTCGAACATGAATGCCTCCTCGCGGAAGTGGCGTGGCTTTCGATGGATCCTGTTTTCAACAACATGCTCGCGATGTGCCGGTTCCCGGCATCATCAACTGCAAAAAGGGCCATCCGTCGCCGGACGGCCCGCTAGTCAGGATGGCTGATTGAGGTCGGTCAGCCGATCAGCCCGATGTCATGGGTGGGGATGTGATCGAAACCCATCCCGTAGACCGGCGAGTTGGACGCGAGGCTGTAATCATGGGCACCTGGATTGACGAAGGCCGGGTCCAGCTGCACCGAACCGTTGTCGTAGCCGGCGGCCTTCCACTCGGCCAGATCGCCCTTGCCGCCGCCCGCCATCACCTGCGGCCAGACGTCGAACATGTCCTTCGACGTGTCCAGGTTGCTGTAGAAATTGTTGTGGAAGTTGCCGACATTGGCCGGGCCGTAGATGTGGACCGCAGTGCCGTCTCTGACATCGACGACGTTGCCGGAAATGTCGTTGCCGCTCATCTGGTGGCCTTGCCAGCCGCTCCAGGCGACCGGCTGTTGAAGGCCGATCTGGGCGCCGCTGTTGTCGGCGATCACGTTCTCTGTGACCGTGTTGTCCCAGCCGCCATGCAGGAATACGCCGCCGATGTTGCCATGGACGATGTTGCCCTTCACCGTGGCGCCGCTGGTCCAGTCGTCGAGATAGATGCCCCAACTCGCCACGTCGCCCGACGGGTTGGTGGCGGTGGTGCCGGTTACCTCGTTGTTGACCACGGTGTGGTCGGTCAGGTCCTGCTGGCGGTTGATCAGGTAGATGCCGCCGCCGTCGTTCGATTCCAGGTTGGCGTCTACCACCTTGTTGTTGGCGATGGTGACCCGGTGGGTGGCGTCGCTGCCGTCCGTCTGCACCGAGCCGACGGCGATGGCCTTCTCTGGCGAATCCTCGACCAGGTTATGCGTCACCTGGACGTCGGAGCTGCCGTTGATCCAGATGCCGGCATCGCCGCGGTCTGCGGCGTTCGGGTGCGTGATGTGGTTGTCCGACACGATGGTGGCGTTGGAGCCGGCCTTGACGAAGATCGCCTCGGCGCCGGTGCTGTCGAATTGGTTGCCGATTACCTTGCTGTCGGCACTGTTCTGCACCGTGATGCCATAACCGCCGCCCTTCACCGCGTTGTTGGCGAAGGTCAGGCCGGAGGCATTGTCGGCGAAGACATAGTGGCCGCCAACGACGCCGTCGGCGAAGGTCAGGCCTTCGATGGTGACGTTCTTGGCGCCGCCGAGACCGAAGGACACGGACGCATTCGACCCGCCGTGGATCACTGCCTTCTCACTGCCATAGCCGGCGAAGGTGACGCCGGAATCCTGGCCGTCCAGCCACAGGCCGTTCTGGTGGTAATCGCCGCCACGGATATAAGTGGTGTCGATGTTCGGGTCGGCGCGCATCGCGGCTTGCGCCTTCTGCAGCGAGGCAAAGGGACCGTCGGTGCCGTCGACATTTGGGGCTGCCAGCTTGCCAGACCAGCTGTCGTTGCCGTTGGTGGCCACATAGAAGCCTGGCTCGGTCGGCTTCGGCACCGATGGCGCGGGAGTGGAGGGCGTCGGGTCGGTCGACGGCGCCTCGCTGACCGGCGGAACGGTGGGAGTCGTCACCGCGGAAGTGGGAAAATAGCTCTTGTCCGCGTCGACGACCAGCGTGCCGTTCCACCACAGGCCGGCCTGACCATCGGCGACGTTGCGGCCGTCCAGCGCGCCCTTGTCGTAGGACACATGGTCGTCGGTCGGCAGGACAGACTTCCCGTTGATGGTGATTTCGTTGACGATCAGGTTGCGGTCGGTCCCGTGGAAGATTCCGTCATTGTCGTACTGGACCTCCACCTTGTGACCCTGGCCCTGAACGATGTCCGTCTTGAAGACGAAGTCCTTGGCCGTGGCATCCGTGGTGCCCTCACCGATCTTCTTGCTGTCGACCAGCAGGTTGAAATGCGCGTCGAGGGTACCCTTCGCGCTCACCGTGATGGTCGAGTTCCCGGAGGTCGTGGCCATTGATCCGTATCCTTAGCGGTTTTGATGCGGCGCCAAGATGGTCAAGACAGCTGGGGCAATAGTGAGGCATTTTTCACAGACTTAACGAATAGGTGGTAAAATCTGTTATAATACTGCGACCAGTCGTTGTTTATCTTTTGGTATAGTACGCATAGTCCCGAATTGAATCAGTAAGGGGCACCTCTGTGGCCGGTATGATGCTGTTGCTATTCTGAATGAGAAGGTGGGGTGATCAGCGGCTGCGGGCAAAATGCTTTCTGATTCATCCTGTCGATGCCGGCGGAGCAGCATTCCTCTCTTGAATGCTGCTTGGCGCCGGCTCTTGCCGATGGCCGGTGGTCCCCTTCAGACCCCCTTGCCCCGCTGTCCGTGCTGAGTCAGGGTGGCGATGAAGCGTTGGGTGCGCTCACGGCTGGGGTGGCTGAACAGCGTCTGCGACGGGCCGGCTTCCACGACCTGCCCAGCGTCAAGGAATACCACCTCTTGGGCGATGCGCGAGGCGAGCCGCAGGTCGTGGGTCGCCATCACCATGGTGGTGCCCTCGGCCGCCAGCGCCCCCAACACGTCCACAACTTCGCCTGACAATTCAGGATCGAGGGCGGAGGTCGGCTCGTCGCACAGCAGCACGCGTGGCGACGGGGCAAGCGCGCGGGCGATGGCGACGCGCTGCTGTTGTCCGCCGGACAGGGTCGTTGGCCAAGCATCGGCCTTATGGTCCATGCCGACCTTGCGCAGCAAGGCCATTGCGCGGTCGCGCGCTTTTTCCGCCGGCCATTTCTGCACGGTCACCAGCCCCTCCATCACATTCTCCACGGCCGTGCGGTGGGGGAAGAGCTGGAAGTTCTGGAACACCATGCCGGTCTGGCCGCGCAGCCGCTGGATGTCCTTCCAGCCGGGCTTGCCGCCGGGCTGGAAGCTCAACTCCTCCTCGCCGATGCGCACGGTGCCGGAGGTTGGGATCTCCAGCAGGTTGATGCAGCGCAGAAGCGTGCTCTTGCCGCCGCCGGACGGGCCGATCAGGGCGGTGACGCGGCCCTCTGCCACGGTGACCGATACGCCCTTCAGCACGGTCAGGTCGCCGAAGCGCTTTTCGATGTTCGTCAGCCGGATCACGACTTGGCCTCCAGGAAACCGCCATACTGGTTGAGCCGCTTCTCCAAGCGGACTTGCAGCGCCGACAGGACGGAACTGAGCACGAGATAGATCAACGCCGCCTCGACATAGAGGATCAGCGGCTCGTAGGTGGTGGCGACGATGCGCTGGGCAGCCTGGAACAGCTCCGGCACCGTGATGGCGGCGGCGAGCGAGGTGTCCTTGACCAGCGAGATGAAGCTGTTGGACAGCGGCGGCACGGCGACGCGGGCGGCCTGCGGCAGGATGGTGCGGCGCATCGCCTGCGACCAGCTCATGCCGATGGAATAGGCGGCTTCCCACTGGCCCTTCGGCACCGAGCCGATGACGGCGCGGATGATCTCGGAGGTGTAGGCGCCGACATTCAGCGTGAAGCCGATCAGTGCGGCCGGGAAGGCGTCCAGCACGATGCCGGCGCTGGGCAGGCCGTAGAAGATCAGGAACAGCTGCACCAGCAGCGGCGTGCCGCGGATGATCCAGACATAGAAGCGGACGATGGCGGCCAGCGGGGCCGGCCCGAACAGCCGGACCACCGCCGCGACCAGCCCGACGATCAGGCCCAGCGCGAAGGAAGCCAGCGTCAGCGGAACGGTGAAGACCAGCGCCGCCCACAGCAGCGACGGAAGCGAGTCCGCCATCAGGGTAAGCCAGTGCAGCACGGGGAAGGTGCCTCTCGTGAGGATGGAATGACGATTGATGATGGAACGACAATGCCCCCGGCCCGGACGGGCAGGGGGCATTGTTGAAAGCCTGAATATAAAGCGGGACGGTTACCTGGAAACGTCGGCGCCGAAATACTTCTGCGAGATCGCCGCATAGGTGCCGTCGGCCTTGATGGCGGTCAGCGCCTCGTTGATGGCAGTGACCAGCTTGGCCTCGCCCTTGCGGACGATGATGCCGGACTGGTCGGCATTGTCCTGGGTCGCGGCGATCTTCACGTTGGCGTCTGGCTTGTGCTTCTTGAAATCGAGGAAGGATAGGCTGTCATTCACCGTCGCGTCTGCCCGGCCGTTTAGGACCAGCTGGATCGACTGGTCGAAACCGTCGGTCCCGACCAACTGCGCGCCCGACGCCTCCGCCAGCTTGCCGAAGTTGCTGGTCAGCGACTGGGCTGACTTCTTGCCCTTCAGGTCGGCGAAGCTCTTGATCACGCTGTTGTCGCCCTTCACGATCAGCACGGCGCGGCTGGTGATGTAGGGGTCGGAGAAATCATACTTCGCCTTGCGCGCCTCGGTGATGCCGACCTGATTGATGACGGCGTCGTAGCGGCGGGCGTCGAGGCCGGCAATCAGCCCGTCCCACTTTCCCTCCAGGAACTCCGCCTTCACGCCGATGCGCTTGGCGATCTCGCGCCCGATCTCCACGTCGAAGCCAACGAGCGCGCCCGATGCGTCATGGTAGGTGAAAGGGGCATAGGTGCCTTCGGTGCCGATCTTCAGCACGCCGTCGGCCTTGATGCGGTCCAGGTCGGCCTGAGCCTGGGCGGCGGAGACGGCAGCGACCTGAAGGAGGCCGGCGACGAGAAGCGATTTCAGCCATTTCATCGGTTGATGCCCAATGTTTCTTGCATGCGAGGTTGGGTTGGTTCGCCGTCTTCGGCGCTTTACGGCCGATGCCTGTCTTGGCGTTCGACGGCTCGGGTCACGCTACAGCGAAGAATAGTTTATCACAAGGGAATATCAAATATATTTAGCGCGCAGAATATGTACAATGTGCGTACCGCCTTCGGGCTTCGATGGGAAACCGGCGCCGATCGGTCTGGGTCCCGAGCCGATCGCATCGGGCTCCGGACGGCCCCTAAGTGACTGACGGACGAAATACAATTACTTTCATGGCTGCTACCGGACACAATCAGAATCCGGCGTCAGCCGCCTGGGGGACTCGCATGAATATTCGTACCAAGATTCTGTGCGCGAATATCCTGATCGCCGCCTTTCCCATCTGTATGGCGGCAGTCCTTGCATGGGATGCGGTCGGCGCCTTGCAGCAGCGCCACCGGACCGAACGCTCGCTCTACGCCTTCGAGGCGACGTTGCAGATCGGCCCCCTGCTGGCCAGCGAACGCGGGCGATGGGCGGTGGCGTTCGACAGTGACAAGCCGCTGGAGGCTGCCACCGCCAAGCCGCTGGACGACGCCGTCGGTGTCACCGACGCCGCGATCGAAAAGGCGCGGGCGCGGATGGAGGCCGCCGGCCTGTCCACCGGTCCCATCCTGAACGCCGCCAGCCAGATGAAGGCCGCCCGCACCGCGGCCCGACAGGCGGCGGAGCAGGCCAAGCCTGCCCGCCCGGCGACCATCGCCGCGGTCACCATCGACGCCATCGCCTCAGCCAACCAGAGTGTCGGCAAGGCGATCGACGACACCTACCGGTCCACCATCGTCAACGGCTCCGACCTGTTCGGACACGTCAATCTGGCGCGTCTGGCTCAGGACATGCGCGACATCGGCGGCACAAGGTCTGCATCGGTCGGGCTGTTCGTCGCCGGCATGCCGTTCGGGCCGGACCGCTTGCAGGCGGCGACGGAAATGACCGGCAAGGTCGCCGTCCTGTGGCAGATGATGCAGCAGGCGGTGCTGAATCTCGGCAATCCGCCTGAACTGACCAAGGCGCTGGACCATGTGCGCTCCACCATGATGACGGAGGGGGAGCAGCGTTTCCAGAGCGTGCTCGACGCAGCGCGGAAAGGCACGCCGTCTCCGGTCGCGTTGGCCGACTGGCGTCCTTGGGTGACGCCAATGCTGAACAACATCCTGGTGATGCGCGATGCGTCCCTTGCCGTCGCCCATCAGCTCAACGAGGAGAGCATTGCCGAAGCCTGGACACAGCTGATCCTGGCCGGCCTGGTTCTGGCTGCGGTCTGCATCACCTTCGGCATTGTGCTGATCGTGCTGTCGGTGCAGGTGACGCGGCGCCTGGGCTCGCTGACCTCCACCGTGGTGCGGCTGGCCGACGGCGACCTTGGCGTCGACATCGCCTATTCCAAGCTGCCGGACGAGATCGGCGCCATGGCGCGGGCCATCCAGGTGCTGAAGGAAAGTGCCGTGGAGCGCGTGCGGCTGGAAGCCGATCAGGAAACCCAGCGCGCCGCCCGCGAAAAGCGCACGGCGACGGTTGAACGGATGGTGCATGACTTCGACAGCACTGTGTCGGCCATCCTGAACAGCGTCTCCGGTGCCTCCGCCCAATTGAGCGAAACCGCCGATTCGATGGCCACGCTGGCGGAGGAGACCAGCCGGCAGGCCTCCGCCTCCACCTCGGCGGCCGAGCAGACCTCGATGAACGTGCAGACGGTGGCCTCCGCGACCGAGGAAATGACGGCGTCGATCCGCGAGATCAGCGAACAGGTCTCCCGCTCCAACAGCGTCGCCGCTCAGGCGGTGAGGGAGGCGCAGGACACCACCGGTTCCGTCCGCAACCTGGCAGGAGAGGTGGCGCGTATCGGTGAAGTGGTGAAGCTGATCCAGTCCATCGCCAGCCAGACCAATCTGCTGGCCCTGAACGCCACCATCGAGGCGGCACGCGCCGGCGAGGCGGGCAAGGGCTTTGCCGTCGTGGCGAGTGAGGTGAAGCAGCTGGCCAACCAGACGGCCAAGGCGACCGAGGACATCTCTGCCCAGATCGACAGCGTGCAGAACGCCACCCAGGGCACGGTCAGCGCCATCGAAGGGATCGGTGGAACCATCAGCACGATGAACGAGATCGCCGCGACCATCGCCGCCGCCATCGAAGAGCAGAGTGCCACCACGGCGGAGATTTCCCGCAACGTCCAGCAGGCGGCCCAGGGCACGGGCGAGGTCAGCGGCAACATCGCGCAGGTGCATGAGGCCGCCGCGCAGACCGGGCAGGCGGCATCGCTGGTTCTCGACGCCTCCACCGGCCTGACCCGTCAGGCGGCGGACCTTCGGCGGGAGATCGAGACCTTCCTGTCCGGCATTCGCGCAGCCTGAGGCCCTTGTCATTAGGGGGCGCCACGACGGTTCGCAGCGCCCCCGGCAGCCGGTTGAAAGCCGGTCAGTCGAAGCTGAAGCCCTGATCCTTCATGTAGATGTTCTTGACCTTGCACCAGTCGACGCTGAACTTCTCCGATTCATAGCCGACCCAGTCGACCTTGAAGGGCACGACGCAGTTGCCCTCGTTGCTGCCCCAGTCCATCTCGGCGGATTCGCCGGGCTTCAGCTTGAAGTCGATCCAGTTCTTGCTCCAGGTCCCGCCCTCATAGGTGCGGAAACCGCTGATGACGTAGTCCGACGACTTGTTGTGCAGGTTGAACTTGTAGGTGTCGGCCGCCTGTGCGGAGACGGCGGCGCCGGTCAGGGCGGTGAAGACGGCAAGGAAAGCGAAGTTGCGCACGATTCACCTCGTCATGGGTAGGCCGGCCTTGGAGGCCACGGACCGAAACCTGACGAAGCAATAACACGAAGGGAAGGGTGGATATGCCGAAGGAGGCAGGGCGCCGCCCTGTCGCCAGTTGCCCTGACGTTTCAGACCCTTATGATTGTCCGCAACGACCGCCTGGACCTCCGTGAGCGGTCTTGCAAAGATGAGGGTTCGGGACATGAGTGACGCAACGGCTGCCGGCTGGATCGAACTGACGGCGGCGGACGGCCACCGGATGCGCGCCTATCGCGCGCCGGCCAGGGGCGAGGAAATCGGGCGCCTGATCGTGGCGCCGGAGATCTTCGGCATCAATCATCATATCCGCAGCGTCTGCGACGGTTTCGCCCAGCAGGGCTTCACCACCGTGGCGCCTGACCTGTTCGACCGGGCCGAACGCGGGGTGGAGCTGCCCTATGACGATGCCGGGATCAAGCGGGGCATCGCCCTGAAGGGGGCGGTGGCGATTGCCGACGCCCTGCAGGATGTCTCGGCGGCGCTGGCCTATCTGGGGGGCGACGGGGCGGCTGCCATTGTCGGCTATTGCTGGGGCGGCAGCGTCGCCTGGGCGTCGGCGGCGTCGCTGCCGGTGCGGGCGGCCGTCTGCTATTACGGCGGCGATATCGGCAAGACGCTGGACAGCCCCCCGCGGGTGCCGACCCTGCTGCATTTCGGCGAGCAGGATCACGCCATCCCGCTGTCGGTCGCCGAGGGGGTGCGGTCGCGCTATCCATGGGCGCCGGTGCATGTCTATCCGGCCGGCCACGGCTTCAACTGCGACGAGCGGGGGAGCTTCCATCCGGAAAGTGCGGTTCTGGCGCTTCGCCGGACCGTCGGGCTGTTGCGGGCCGTGTTCTGACCGCAGGTGTCTCATCCTTCCGCCGCCGGTCCTTTTCCCGTCCCAACCGGATCGGCCAGCGGCGGAAGGCCAGCAGCCCGACGCAGATCAGCGCATAGACCAGCGGTGTGGTCTGCCAGCCTTTCACCAGCATGATGAAGTGCAGGCAGCCAGCCAGCCCGGCGACGAACACAGCCTTGTGCAGGACGCGCCAGCGCTTGCCGCCCAAGCGCTTCACCATGCCGTCGGTGGAGGTGGCGGCCAACAAGGTCAGGATCAGGAAAGCCCCCATGCCGACCGTGATGTAGGGCCGCTTGACGATTTCCTTCCAGATCGCCGCCCAGTCGAAGAACTGGTCCAGCCCGACATAGGTGGACAGGTGGACGGCTGCGTAGAAGAAGGCGAACAGCCCCAACATCCGGCGGAAGCGCGCCAGCCCCGCCACCCCCGTCAGCATCCGCAGCGGGCTCAGCGCCAGCGCGATCAGCAGAAAGCGCAAGGCCCACAGCCCACTGGCCTTGACGCTCTCCAGCACCGGCTCCGCCCCCAACTCGCCAGTGTAGGCGAGCCAGACGGTCCAGACCAGCGGAACCAGGGCGAGGGTGAAGACGACGGGCTTGGCCCAGCGCGAGGTGAGGGCGGCGTTCGCGGCGGCGCGCACATCGACGCCGCCGGCGGAGGCGAGGGGGGCGGCCATGGTCAGTAATTCGCCTTCAAATCCATGCCGGCATAGAGCGACGCGACCTCTTCGCCATAGCCGTTGAAGGGCAGGGTCTTGCGGCGCGAGAATTCGCCGACGCGCCGCTCGGTCGCCTGGCTCCAGCGCGGATGGTCGACGTCCGGATTGACGTTGGAATAGAAGCCGTACTCACGCGGCTGCGACTTGTTCCAGGCGGTGGCCGGCTGCTCCTTCACCAGCGAGATCTTGACGATCGATTTGATCGACTTGAAACCGTATTTCCATGGCACCACCAGCCGGATCGGGGCGCCGTTCTGGTTGGGCAGCACCTCGCCATACATGCCGACGGCCAGCATGGTCAGGGGGTGCATCGCCTCGTCCAGCCGCAGCCCTTCGGTATAGGGCCAGTCCAACACCCAGGAGCGCAGGCCCGGCATCTGCTTCGGGTCGTTCAGGGTCTGGAAGGCGACGTATTTTGCGTTGCCGGTCGGCTCAACCCGCTTCAGCAGTTCCGCCAGCGAAAAGCCGACCCAGGGGATCACCATCGACCAGCCTTCGACGCAGCGCAGGCGGTAGACGCGTTCCTCCATCGGGAATTTCAACAGATCCTCGATCCCGATGGTCATCGGCTTGGCCACTTCGCCGCCGATGGCGATTTCCCAGGGACGGGTCTTCAGAGTGCCTGCGTTTTCGGCCGGATCGCTCTTGCCGGTGCCGAACTCATAGAAGTTGTTGTAGCTGGTGGCCGACTTCATCGGCGTCGTCGGATCGAACTTCGGATCGGCCGGCTTGATCGTGGTCGCCGCCTGGAAAGGGCCTGCCAGCGCGTTGCCGCTCCAAACCGGCAGGCTGCCCAGCGCCATGGCGGCGGCGCCACCGGCGATCAGGCTGCGGCGCGACAGGAACAACTCCCGCGGCGTCACCTCGTCTTCGCGTGCCTGCGACGCGGTGGGAAACTTGAACAGCATCGACCCTCTCCCGAACGGACCATTCCTGCCACTAACCATAGGTCTGCGGCCGGCCATCGGCAAATCACAGGGTCTACACAATTGCGTGAGCGGGCGTTTAGGGGCGATCAGCGCCGTCCGAGCGGGATCACCACGGCCGAACCGACGAACCCACCCCCACGCGCCGTACGGCGTGCCGGGAAGGGCAACACGTTGGCCGGAGGCGGCGGCTGGGTGAGGAGAGGCATTCCGGAAAAGGAGTGGGCAAGGGCAGCACCCTGTTGGCAGGCGCGCATCCAAGAGAGCATGCAGCACATCGAAGCCTGCATGGGAAACGTCCAAAAAGTCATTGCCAAGCCTCGGGCTGTGAAGTGTCGGGTCGTCTTGCCTTGCGGAAAGCGGCAGCTGCTGAAAAGTCCCGCCATGGCTGAGTTTATAACGGTCGCGGCCGTCGAATCGTTCCGGAGCCTGAGCTTTGCACATCGGCCGCTCGGCTGAGTTGAGCCCGTGATAAGACCGGCCAAGCTCAAGAAAATTCCAGCCCCATCCTAAGTTATAGGCATAGCACTTACGCCGGAAGTTAGAATTTATACGAAAGGCCAAGTTGACCCGAATCGCCTTTACTTCATGGTGCGGGGCTGTAGGACTGCGCAGTCACGCTCCGGATGAGGATGGAGTGCGCACACTGTCGGTGCGGACGTTCGGAATCCCGGTTGTGTTGGCCTAAGTTTTCTTCGACCGCGCAGTCGGGCGGTCCTGGGGATGGGCAGAGCGCGGTCCATGGTGGGCACGGCGCGCGGATTGGGGAACGGCATGACGGCGATGGTCGAGACGGCGGACGCGTTGGATCCGAAGGTTCTGCTGATGGCCCTGCGGCAATTGCGCAAGGGTGAATTCTCGGTACGGCTGCCGCTGGACCTCACCGGAATCGACGGCGAAATTGCCGCCGCCTTCAACGACGTGGTCGAACTGAACCAGAACCTGACCGCCGAGGTCAGCCGACTCAGCGTCGCCATCGGCAAGGAAGGCCGCATCAGCCAGCGCGCCAAGCTGAACAATGCGTCCGGCGGGTGGGAAACCTGCGTCGACAGCATCAACACGCTGGTCGGCGATATGATCCAGCCGACGACGGAAATCGCCCGCGTCATCGGCGCTGTCGCCAAGGGCGACCTGTCCAAGACCATGGCGCTTGAGATCGAGGGCCGGCCGCTGCAGGGTGAATTCCTGCGCACCGCCCGCAACGTCAACACCATGGTGGACCAGCTCGTCACCGTCACCACCGAACTGACGCGCGTGGCGCGCGAGGTCGGCATCGAAGGCAAGCTGGGCGGTCAGGCCCAGGTCAAGGGCGTCGCCGGCAGCTGGAAGGATCTGACCGAGAACGTCAACGTGATGGCGGCGAACCTGACCGGTCAGGTCCGCAACATCGCCGAAGTGACGACCGCGGTCGCCAAGGGCGACCTGTCGAAGAAGATCACCGTCGATGTGAAGGGCGAGATCCTCGAGCTGAAATCGACCATCAACACGATGGTGGACCAGCTGAACAGCTTCGCCTCGGAAGTGACGCGCGTTGCGCGCGAGGTGGGCTCGGAAGGCAAGCTGGGTGGTCAGGCCAAGGTCGAGGGTGTCGGTGGCACCTGGAAGGATCTGACCGACAATGTGAACATGATGGCGGAAAACCTGACCGGTCAGGTTCGCAACATCGCCGAAGTCACCACCGCGGTCGCCAAGGGCGACCTGTCGAAGAAGATCACCGTCGATGTGAAGGGTGAGATTCTGGAGCTGAAATCCACCATCAACACGATGGTGGACCAGTTGAACAGCTTCGCCTCGGAGGTGACGCGCGTTGCGCGCGAGGTGGGCTCCGAAGGCAAGCTGGGCGGTCAGGCCAAGGTCGAGGGCGTCGGCGGCACCTGGAAGGATCTGACCGACAGCGTGAACATGATGGCGGCCAACCTGACCGGACAGGTCCGCAACATCGCCGACGTGACCACCGCCGTCGCGACGGGCGACCTGTCGAAGAAGATCACCGTCGATGTGAAGGGTGAGATTCTGGAGCTGAAATCGACCATCAACACGATGGTGGACCAGCTGAACAGCTTCGCCTCGGAAGTGACGCGCGTTGCGCGCGAGGTGGGCTCGGAGGGCAAGCTGGGTGGTCAGGCGAAGGTGGAGGGTGTCGGCGGCACCTGGAAGGATCTGACCGACAGCGTGAATCTGATGGCGGCGAACCTGACCGGTCAGGTCCGCAATATCGCCGATGTGACGACCGCCGTGGCGAACGGCGACCTCTCGAAGAAGATCACCGTGCCGGTGAAGGGCGAAATTCTGGAGCTGAAGAACACCATCAACACGATGGTGGACCAGCTGAACAGCTTTGCCTCGGAAGTGACGCGCGTGGCACGCGAGGTGGGTTCCGAAGGCAAGCTGGGCGGTCAGGCCCAAGTGAAGGGCGTTGGCGGCACCTGGAAGGATTTGACCGACAGCGTGAATGCGATGGCGACCAACCTGACCGGTCAGGTCCGCAACATCGCCGAAGTGACGACCGCCGTGGCAAACGGCGACTTGTCGAAGAAGATCACCGTCGACGTGAAGGGCGAGATTCTGGAGCTGAAATCGACCATCAACACGATGGTGGACCAGCTGAACAGCTTCGCCTCGGAGGTGACGCGCGTGGCACGCGAGGTGGGCTCCGAAGGCAAGCTGGGCGGTCAGGCGCAGGTGAAGGGGGTTGCCGGCACCTGGAAGGATCTGACCGACAATGTGAACGCGATGGCGACCAACCTGACCGGTCAGGTCCGCAACATCGCTGAAGTGACGACCGCCGTGGCAAACGGCGACTTGTCGAAGAAGATCACCGTCGACGTGAAGGGCGAGATTCTGGAGCTGAAATCGACCATCAACACGATGGTGGACCAGCTGAACAGCTTCGCCTCGGAAGTTGCCCGCGTGGCGCGCGAGGTGGGCATCGAGGGCAAGTTGGGCGGCCAGGCGCAGGTGAAGGGGGTTGCCGGCACCTGGAAGGATTTGACCGACAACGTGAACATGATGGCGGCCAACCTGACCGGTCAGGTCCGCAATATCGCCGAGGTGACGACGGCGGTCGCCAAGGGCGATCTGTCGAAGAAGATCACCGTCGACGTGAAGGGCGAAATCTTCGAGTTGAAATCGACCATCAACACGATGGTGGACCAGCTGAACAGCTTCGCCTCGGAAGTGACGCGCGTGGCGCGTGAGGTGGGCTCCGAAGGAAAGCTTGGCGGACAGGCCAAAGTGGAGGGGGTCGGCGGGACGTGGAAGGACCTGACCGACAATGTGAACATGATGGCGGCCAACCTGACCGGTCAGGTGCGCGGCATCGCCAGCGTCGTCACCGCGGTCGCCGACGGCGACCTGAAGCGCAAGCTGGCGGTGGACGCCAAGGGCGAGATCGCGGCACTGGCCAACACCATCAACGGGATGATCGACACGCTGGCGACCTTCGCCGATCAGGTCACCAACGTGGCGCGCGAGGTGGGCATCGAAGGCAAGCTGGGCGGTCAGGCCCGCGTGCCGGGTGCCGCCGGGCTGTGGAAGGATCTGACCGAAAACGTGAACCAGCTGGCCGCGAACCTGACCACCCAGGTGCGCGCCATCGCCGAGGTCGCCACCGCAGTGACCAAGGGCGACCTGACCCGCTCCATCACCGTGGAGGCGATGGGCGAGGTCGCGGCGCTGAAGGACAACATCAACGAGATGATCCGCAATCTGCGCGACACGACGCTGAAGAATGCGGAACAGGACTGGCTGAAGACCAACCTCGCCAAATTCACCCGCATGCTCCAGGGCGAACGCGATCTGGTCACCGTCTCCAACATGATCCTGTCGGAGATCGCGCCGCTGGTGAATGCGCAGCATGGCGTCTTCTATGTCGCCACCCGCGACCGCGACGAGCCGCTGCTGGAACTGGTCGCCTCCTACGCCTTGAAGGAGCGCAAGAACCTGTCCAACCGCTTCCACCTGAAGGAAGGTCTGGTCGGGCAGTGCGCCTACGAGAAGAAGCGCATCCTGCTGACCAACGTGCCGCGCGACTATGTCGCCATCAGCTCCGGCCTGGGCGAGGCGCCGCCGCTGAACATCATCGTCCTGCCGGTGCTGTTCGAGGATGACGTGAAGGCGGTGATCGAGCTGGCGAGCTTCGGGCGCTTCAGCGAGACGCATCAGAGCTTCCTGGAGCAGCTGACCGAGAGCATCGGCATCGTTCTGAACACGATCGCCGCCAACATGCGCACCGAGGGGCTGCTGAAGCAGTCCCAGCGCCTGACCACCGAGCTGCAAAGCCAGCAGGAGGAGCTGAAGACCACCAACGAGCGGCTGGAACAGCAGGCCGCCTCGCTGCGCAAGTCGGAAGAGCTGCTGAAGGCCCAGCAGGAAAAGCTGACCACCACCAACGAGGCGCTGGAGGAGAAGGCCGAGCAGCTGGAGAAGCAGAACATCGAGGTGGAGCGCAAGAACCGAGAGGTCGTGTTCGCCAAGGCGGCGCTGGAGGAGAAGGCCGAACAGCTTGCCCTGACCTCCAAATACAAATCGCAGTTCCTAGCCAACATGAGCCACGAGCTGCGCACGCCCCTGAACAGCCTGCTGATCCTGTCGAAGCTGCTTGCCGACAACCCCGACACCAACCTGTCCGACCGTCAGGTGGAATTCGCCCGCACCATCCATTCCGCCGGCTCCGACCTGCTGGGCCTGATCAACGACATCCTCGATCTGTCGAAGATTGAATCCGGCACAGTGACCCTGGAGATCGGCGAGGTCGTGCTGGGCGACCTGCGCAACCATGTGGAGCGCACCTTCGCGCAGCTGGCGCAGGAGAAGAAGCTGGACTTCGCAATCGAGATGGACGCGGCGCTGCCCGCCAGCATCCAGACCGACGAGAAGCGGCTGGCCCAGGTGCTGAACAACCTGCTGTCCAACGCCTTCAAGTTCACCGAAACCGGCGGCATCACCTTCCGGGTCGCCCCGGCTACGGAAGGCTGGAGTGCCGCCCACCCGACCCTGGACGCCGCGTCCTCGGTGCTGGCCTTCACGGTCATCGACACAGGTATCGGCATCCCCGAGGACAAGCAGCGCATCATCTTCGAGGCGTTCCAGCAGGCCGACGGCACCACCAGCCGCAAATACGGCGGCACCGGTCTCGGCCTGTCGATCAGCCGCGAAATCGCCCGGCTGCTGGGCGGTGAAATCCGTGTCGCCAGCACGCCCGGCAAGGGCAGTGCCTTTACCCTGTTTGTGCCGCGCAGCTATGACATCGTCGCCGAGCCCGTCACTCCTCTGGGCACCCCCGCCATTGCGGCGGCCAGCGCCACGATGCCGCCGGCCGCCCTGCTTCCCAAGCGGACGGAAACGGCGACCCGGCCGGTGGTGGCGTCCGGTCCGCAGGAAGGGCTGGCGCTGCTGGACATGCAGCCTGCCAGCGACGACCGCGAGCGGCTCCGTCCGGGCGAGCCGGTGGTGCTGATCGTCGAGGACGACAACACCTTTGCCTCCATCCTGCTGGACTTGGCGCGGGAGAAGGGCTTCCGCACCATCCTGTCCAGTGGTGGGGCTGCGGCGTTGCCGCTGGCGCGCAAATATCGGCCCGACGCCGTGCTGCTCGACATCGGGCTGCCGGACATGGACGGCTGGGCGCTGCTCGACCTGCTGAAGCGCGACCCGCAAACCCGGCACATTCCGGTTCATGTCATTTCCGCCAAGGACGAGCGGCGGCGCGGCTTGGCGATGGGCGCTTTCGATTATTCGGAAAAGCCGGTTGAGCGCGAGGCGATCTTCGACGCCCTGAACCGGGTCAAGAGCTTCAAGGAGCGCGACCACCGCAGGCTGCTGGTGGTGGAAAAGGACAGCCCGCAGCCAGGCGGCGTCGCCGCCCTGATCGGCAATGGCGACGTCGAGACGCACACCGTCACCTCGATCGAGGCGGCGATGGCGGCGCTGAGCGCCGACCAGTTCGACTGCATGGTGCTGGATCTCTCGAGCCCTACCCTGTCCGGCCCGGTTGCGGTTGATTTCGAATTGGTGGAATGGCTACGCACCCGCGATACACTCGCCTGGATGCCGGTGGTGGTCTATGTCGCGGCCGACATCGCGGCGGAGGACGAAGCGCGGCTGCGTCGGCTGGCCGAAACCGTGGTGCTTAAGAGCGCACGGTCGCCGGCCGGGCTGCTGGACGAAACCGCCCTGTTCCTGCACCGCGCTGTCGACCGGCTGCCCGACGAGAAGCGGCGCAGCATCCTGGATCTGCGCCAGCACGACCCGGCGTTGGCCGGCAAGCGGGTGCTGGTGATCGACGACGACATCCGCAACATCTTCTCGCTGGCCAGCGTGATGGAATCCCACAGGATCGAGGTCCTTCATGCCGAAAGCGGGCGCGAGGGGATCGAGCGGCTCCGCGCCGACCCCAATGTGGACGTGGTTCTGGTCGATATTATGATGCCGGAGATGGACGGCTATGAGACCATGCGCACGATCCGCAGCATCGACGAGTTCCGTGCCCTGCCGATGATCGCGGTCACCGCCAAGGCAATGAAGGGCGATCGCGACAAGTGTATCGAAGCCGGGGCGACCGATTACATCGCCAAGCCGGTGGACATCGATCATCTGCTGTCGCTGTTGCGGATTTGGACCGCCAGGAGCAGCCGGCAGCAACCGCGCGGCGGGGTGCAGGCATGACCCGGCGCAAGCTGCAACCCCTACGAGCGGTGCGGCGTGCGCCGTTCGTCCCGCCCGCGCCCAGCCCGCTGCCGGCGGCCCGTCGGTCTCGCCTGCTCGGCACCACCAGCGTCAAGTCGGCCAGTACCCAGCCGACAGGCGGGGTGGAGGTCGTGCCCGCCGTCCCCGTGACGACTCCTTCGGCCACCGTTATGCCGCCGCCGGCCACCGTTCCCGCGGGATGGGAAAGCGGAATCATGACCACCGATTCACATCCGCAGCCCGACAGGGCGGACGTCGCCATCCTGATCGTCGACGACGATCCGCGGAACCTGTTCGCCGTGCGCGAGACGCTGGAGGATATGGGAGCGCAGCTGGTGCTCGCGCGCTCTGGCGAAGAGGCGTTGAAGCATCTGCTGCGCCAGGATTTCGCCCTTATCCTGCTGGACGTGCACATGCCCGGCATGGACGGCTACGAGACGGCGGAACTGATCCGCCTGCGCGAGAAGTCGCGGCACATTCCGATCATCTTCCTGACCGCCATCAACAAGGACGAGACCCACATCTTCCGCGGCTATGCCTCCGGCGCCGTGGACTACATGTTCAAGCCGGTCGATCCGCAGATCCTGAAATGCAAGGTGGCGGTCTTCGTCGACCTCTACCGCAAGACGGAGGAGGTGAAGCGCGAGGTCGAGGCCAAGCAGCGCCTGCTGGACGAGAATGAGCGGGTACGGCGGGAGATGCGGCAGGCCGAACAGGCGCTGCGGCGGTCGGAGGAGCGGCAGGCGCTGATTCTGGGCCAGCTTCCCATCGTGCTCTATACCGCTGACCTGACGCCGGGCATTCCGTTCCGCTACCTGTCCGACACGACGGAGACGGTGCTGGGCTGCGCCTCCGCCCGCTTCATCGAGGACCCGAATTTCTGGGAATCCGGCCTGCATCCGGACGACCGCAGCCGCGTGCTGCGCCAGCTGGCGTCGATTCACGACACCGGACTGACGATGGTGGAGTATCGTTGGCGCGGGCCGGACGGCGGTGAACGCCATCTGCTGGACCAGGCGGTGGTGGTGCGTGACGAGGACGGCCGGCCGGCCGAGCTGTTCGGCACCATCATGGACGTGACGGAAACTCGCCAGGCCCAGCAGCAGCTTGCCCATGCCCAGAAGATGGAAATGGTTGGTCAGTTGACCGGCGGAATCGCCCATGACTTCAACAACATGCTGATGGTGGTGATCGGCAGCCTGGAACGGCTTGTCCCCGGTCTTGCCGACGATCCCAAGGCGGCGCGGCGGGCGGAGATGGCCTTGCAGGCGGCGCTGCGCTGTTCCGACATGACCCGGCGGCTGCTGACTTTTGCCCGGCGTCAGCAGCTTCACCCGGAACCGGTCGATCTTGGCGATCTGGTCGCCGGTATGGGCGAACTGATGGAGCGCACGCTGGGCGGCGCCGTCAGCATTTCGATCGACGCGCCGCCGGCCGACGCCGAGCCGCTGTGGATCGCCTCGGTCGACCGCTCGCAGGCGGAGTCGGCGCTGCTGAACCTCGTCATCAACGCCCGTGACGCCATGCCCGGCGGCGGCACCCTGCGTATCAGCACCGCCAACACCCGCTTTGCCGAGCCGCAGACCGGTCACGGCATGTCGGTGCCGGCCGGTGACTATATCCTGCTGTCGGTGGCGGACAGCGGATGTGGCATGCCGACGCACGTTCTGGAGCGTGCCTTCGAGCCTTTCTTCACCACCAAGGAAACAGGGAAGGGCACCGGCCTGGGCCTCGCCATGATCCATGGCTTCGTCAAGCAGTCGGGTGGGCTGATCGGCATTGATAGCAAGCCGGGGATCGGCACCACCTTCCGCCTCTATCTGCCGCGGGCGGCGGTGGATGCCCTCCATGGTGCGACCACCGACGAGGACGGCGCCGACGAATCCTTCGCAGGCCGTGGCGAGACCGTGCTGGTGGTCGATGACGACGCCGACGTGCGATCAGTCGCGGCACAGGCGGTGGCGGCGCTGGGTTACCGCGTCCAGGAGGCCAACGGGGCGGAGGCGGCGCTCACCCTCCTGGACCGCCAGCCGGTCGATCTCCTGTTCACCGACATTGTCATGCCGGGCGGCCTGAACGGGCGCGAACTGGCGCTGGAGGGGCTGCGCCGTCATCCATCGCTGCGGGTGCTGTTCGCCTCGGGCTATGCCAACGGTACCACAGCGCCGGAACCGGAGGCCGGCGCGTCCACCGGCACCGACGCCACCGCCGATCCCGGTGCCGTCCTGGGGGCTGTTCTGGGCCGGGCGGAAACGCTGTCCAAGCCGTACCGCAACGGTGATCTGGCCCGCGCCCTGCGGCGCGCGCTGGATTTGCATGCCCCTCTCACCCCGGCGGAGGCCGTCAGGGGGCGATGAGGGGGATCGAGGACGGCGTTACCCCACGCCGTCGGTTGTGCATATCAGGTCAGGTTCTGGTTCATGGTTTTGTCCGACGATGCGCTTACCCTGCTGCGAGGTTCGATCCGGTCTGTCTGGGCATTGGAGCTTCTTCTTCTGCTGCGACGGAACCCTGGCCGCGACTGGTCGAATGGCGATCTGGTCAGCGAACTGCGTGGCAGCGAGGTGGTGGTGCAGGAGGCCCTGGCAGGCTTCCTTGGCGCCGGTCTGCTGGTTGCCCAGGCCGACGGCCGTCACCGCTACCGCCCGGCCGCCCCACTTCTGGACCAGTGGGTGGAGGAGATCGCGCAGGCCTATGCCACCCGTCCGTCCGCCATCATCCGGGAGATCTTCGCCGCGCCCGGCAACAAAGTGCAGATATTTGCCGATTCCTTTCGCTTCCGCCTCAACGATTGAAACCAGTGAATGAGATGAGCACCTGTCTGACAGTCAGGAATGCGTGCCGTCCCCGGCGGGGGAAGAACGGGGTGGGAGCGCTGACATGGATGTCGTGAAGTCGGCGGTCTATCTGCTGTGCTTTGCCGCCAGCCTGCTGTGCATGCTGCTGCTGCTGCGCAACTGGCTGCGCTCGCACAGCCGGCTTCTGCTGTGGAGCACGCTGTGCTTCGTCGGGCTGGCAGTCAACAATCTCCTGTTGTTCATCGACGTGGTCGTTCTGCCGACGCAGATCGACCTTCTGCCGCTGCGCCAGTTCTCCGCCATGGCTGGCGTGGGCGTGCTGCTGTACGGCTTCATCTGGGATGCAGAGTGATGCTGCCCACCACCTCCAGCTTTTTCACCGGGGCGCTTGCCGCTCTCTATGCGATCGCCGGGCTGTTCTTTCTCAGCTTCTGGAAGCGGACGCGCGATGCGCTGTTCGTCAGCTTTGCGCTGGCCTTTCTGCTGCTGGCGCTGAACCAGATCGTGCTGGCGCTGGGCGGCCTGGAGCGGGAGGAGCAGAGCTGGGTCTATCTGCTGCGCCTCCTGGCCTTCCTGCTGATCATCGCCGCCATCTTGCGGAAGAACCTGGAGCGGCAGCGGCGCTGACCGGCAGTCCACCGATCGGCCATCGACCAATCCTCGGTCAACCGCTCGGCGCCTATTTCCGGCCGTCGCCGAAGCGGCGGCAATCCCACTCGTCGGTGCCGGATTCCGCATGCCCGCCGTTGGAGGTGCGGTAGCGCGCATCGTCGCATTGGCCGTTGCCGGCATAACGGCTGTAGCCTCGGCCACCATAGCCACCGCTATAGCCATTTCCATAATAGCCGCTGTTGTCGTAGCCGCCACGATGGCGATGATGGCGGCTTCGATTGTAATCGCCATCATCGTCATTGCCAGAGGTGGCGGCTAGCACGCCCAGCCCCACCACGGCCGCACCGATTAGCAGCGCTCCGGCTATGTCGTCATTTCCGTTGCCGGCACAGCCGGGCAGGGCCAGCGAGACGGTCAGGCAGGCAGCCATCGCGGTTCTGCTGCCAAGAAACCCGCGCCGTATTGCCGTTTCCATCGCCGCCTCCGGGAAATAACGCCTTCATTTACGCATGAACGCATGAGCGGAGTTTTTCATCCGCCACCATTATAATTTCATTTTAGAAATATTTTAGCCGGCAACGTCCCGTTTCCCCGGTGCATACGGGAGGCTGACGGCGGGACTTGGCCCGGCCGGCGGGAAGCCCTATGGTTCGCCCAAGCTGTCGCCAATATCGGGAGTGCGTGGATGTTCACCGCCAGGATCCTTCTGCTCGGTTCCGGGGAACTGGGCAAGGAATTCGTCATCGCGGCCAAGCGGCTGGGCTGCGAGGTCATCGCCTGCGACAGCTACGCCAACGCGCCGGCCATGCAGGTCGCCGACCAGGCGGAGGTGTTCTCCATGCTGGATGCCGACGCCCTGCGCGCTGCCATCGCCAGGCACCGTCCCGACTATATCGTGCCGGAGGTGGAGGCGATCCGCACCGAGGTGCTGCACGAGTTCGAGGATGCCGGCACCACGGTCGTCCCGTCGGCCCGCGCCGCCACCATGACGATGAACCGCGACCGCATCCGCGAGGTCGCCGCCACCGAACTCGGCCTGCGCACGTCGCGCTACCGATATGCCGAGAGTCTGGAGGAGGTGCGCGCCGGGGCGGAGCACACCGGTTTCCCCTGTGTGGTCAAGCCGGTGATGTCGTCATCGGGCAAGGGGCAGAGCACGGTGCGGGACGCCGCCGGACTGGAGGCCGCCTGGGAGTACGCCGTGGCGAACATGCGCGGCGACCGTCGCAAGGTGATCGTCGAGGAGTTCGTCCCCTTCGACTACGAGATCACGCTGCTGACCGTCCGCACCCGTGACGGCATCCTCTATTGTGAGCCGATCGGCCACCGGCAGGAGCGCGGCGACTATCAGGAATCCTGGCAGCCCGTCCTCATGCCGCAGACGATGCTGGACGACGCCAAGGCGATGGCGGCACGCGTCGTCGACAATCTCGGCGGCTACGGCATCTTCGGCGTCGAGTTCTTCGTGACGGCCGACGAAGTGATCTTCTCCGAACTGTCGCCGCGCCCGCACGACACCGGCATGGTCACCCTGCTGTCGCAGAACCTGTCGGAGTTCGAACTGCACGCCCGCGCCATTTTGGGCCTGCCGATCCCAAACATCCTTTGCCGTGCCCCGTCGGCTTCCGCCGTCATCCTGGCAGACCGTGAAGCGGAGAGTTTCCGCATCGACGGGCTGGCCGAGGCACTGAGCCTGGGGGCGGCGAATCAGGAGGTTGATGTCCGCCTGTTCGGCAAGCCGACCACCCGCAAGAACCGCCGCATGGGCGTGGCGTTGGCCACCGGGACCGACACCCACGACGCGCGGGCGCGGGCCAAGCAGGCGGCCGACAAGGTAACGATCCGGTATCTGTAAGGCTGGCGCGGGCGGGGATGACTGCCCCGCCCGCGCCGGGGGAATGTTCAGGTGGCGGCTGCCAGCATTGTGGGCGGTGCATTGGATGCCAGCATCGGTGCCGCCCGGCCGGTGGTGGTCAGCGGCGCGGTTGAGCGGCCTTCGCGATAGCCGAACGCCACATAATGGGCTGTCGCCGCCGTCTCGCTACCACCCAGCGCACGCTGGAGATCCGGATTGCGCGCCAGATAGGCCGCAGCGTTGAAGGTCGTGGCCCGTCCTTCCAGCCGTCCGCTGGTGGCATAATGCAGAGCTGCGGCCGTCGTATTGTTGCCGAGCGCCCGGATCAGGTCCGGGTTTGCCGCGATATAGCTCATTGCATTGAAGGACGTGCTTCGCCCTTCCAGTCGTCCGGTGGTGATGTAATGCCGGGTGGCCGCAACAGTGTTCGTCCCAAAGACCGCGGCGAGATCCCGGTTCGCGGCCAAATACCCGGCGGCATCGAAACTGGTGGAGCGGCCTTCGGTATAGCCGCTCTGGACATAATGGTTGAACGCCGCCGCCTCGTCGGTGCCGAGTGCAGACGCCAGATCGCGGTTGGCCGCCAGATAGCCCAGAGCATCGAAGCCTGTGGCGCTGGCGGGCGCCACTGTCCGATCGTAGAACCGGATATATTCGACGTTCCTCAGCAGGTCGGAACCGTTGCTCCGGTCAAGAATGGCTACCTGTCCGTTGAAGGCGATGAGCTTGTCGGCGGTGTAGTACTGGTTGCTGATTACGATGTCCGTGCCTTCGCCGCCGTCGATGATGTCCGTGCCAGATCCGCCGCTGATGAGATCGTCGCCACCGCCACCGGCGATATAGTCATTGCCCGAATAGCCATACAGGGTGTCGGATTGGGCCGACCCGAAGATCTGGTCGTTGCCCGACAGCATCGATTGTGTGGTCAGTGCGCTGGCGAGGCTGTAGACGCTGGAAAACCCGATGCTGGCATTGCTGAACGATACGAGAAGCGCGCCGTCCGGCCGGGTTGCCGTAAGGGACGTTATCCGGCCCGAAGCACTATAATCGGTTATGTTCAGAACACCGCCAATAGTGATGTCCATCACCGGCGCGCTGTTCAACGTGTAACGAAAGCTGATCTGTGTTAAGCTTTGTGAGATGATATAATAATCATCATACAAAATCCCGGCGGTGTCTCCGCTTCCCGATAGATTTATCGGAACATTTGCGACAACGGTACTCATCCCAAATCCTTTTCTGAATTATTGGCGTCAAAGTGCAAAAAGTGGAGATTGTCGCTATCCGCAATTGTTCGCCCGTAGGGCGATATAACAGCTTTGTGGGTGGACTTGACGTACGAACTGACGAATTGGAGTCAACATTCTTCGTCCTTTCTTCGGATTGAACGAAGAACGCTGTCCGCTTGATACAGCCTTAAGTATAGGATTTAGCCTGTAGAATGTCTAGGGTTGAGGATGTCGCACTGTGGTCCTATGCAGCAATGCGTAGGGCCGCCCCCGCCCTTATCGCCCCAACAGCCGGTCCACCCGCCGCAGGGCCGGGAACATCACCGCCCACAGTCCGGCGAGCCCGACCGCGCCGACGCCGCCCAGGACCACCGCCGGCACCGCACCGAACAGCGCCGCGACGCTGCCGGATTCGAACTCGCCGAGCTGGTTGGAGGCGCCGATGAACAGCGAGGTGACGGCGCCGACCCGGCCCCGCATCTCGTCGGGGGTGGACAGCTGGATCAGCGTCTGGCGGACGAACATGCTGACCTGATCGGTGGCGCCAACCGCCAGCAGGGCGATGAAGGACAGCACCGGATCGGCCGACAGGCCGAAGGCGATGGTAGCGAGGCCGAACCCGGCCACCGCCACGAGCATCCAACGTCCGGCATGGCGCTTCACCCCCCAGCGGGTGATGACCATCGCCATGACGAGCGCCCCCAGCGCCGGACCCGAGCGCAGCAGGCCAAGGCCCCACGGCCCGACATGCAACACGTCGCGGGCATAGATCGGCAGCAGCGCCGTCGCTCCACCCAGCAGCACCGCGAACAGGTCGAGCGAGATGGCGCCCAGGATCTCCGGCCGGCTGCGGATGAAGGCGGCGCCGGCCAGCATGCTGGTCAGACTCATGGCGCGTTTGGTCATCGTCACCGGACGCGGCCGGCAGGCGGCGATCAGCAGGACCGACAGCACCAGCATCGCCGTGCTGACGCCGTAGACCGCCGCCGGACCGGCGATGTAGAGCAGCCCGCCCAGCGCCGGGCCGGAGATCTGAGCCACCTGCACCCCCGACGACTGCCAGGCGACGGCGTTGGGGAGATCCTCCACCGGCACGGTCGCCGACAGGATCGCCTGATTGGCCGGTCCCTCGAAGGATTTGGCGAGGCCGATCAGTGCCACCACGGCGAAGATGGCCGGGGGCGACAAGGCACCCGTCATCGTCAGCAGGAACAGGGCGGCGACCGCGATCATCTCGATCGACAGGGCGCCGAACAGCACCGTCTTGCGGTCGTTGTTGTCGACGACATGGCCGGCGACCAGCACCAGGGCCAGAGTGGGCAGGAACTGGAACAGCCCGACAAGCCCGAGGTCGAGCGGATCGCCGGTCATGGCATAGACCTGCCAGCCGACCGCCACCACCTGCATCTGGATAGCCAGCATCGAACAGACCCGTGCACTCCAGAACAGGGCGAAGGCGCGATGGCGGAAGGCCGACCGGAAACTATCCCCGGCCGCAGGGGCACTGGTCATTAAACAGGCTCCAGAAGTGTGGCGAGCCCCAGCCCGCCGCCGATGCCGAGCGTTGCGATGCCCCGGCGGGGCGACGTGCCCGGGGCCGGAAACAGCAGTTCGGTGAACAGGCGCGTCACCAGGATCGCCCCGGATGCGCCATAGGGATGGCCGAGCGCCAGGGCACCGCCGCCGACCGACACGCGGGCAGGGGCGATGTCGAGTGCATCGAGGCATGCCAGCACCTGGGCGGCGAAGGCCTCGTTGAACTCGACGAGGTCGATGTCGGCGACGGTCAGGCCAGGATTGCGGTCCAGCAGCTTGGTCACAGCCGGGATCGGGCCGGTGCCGAGCAGCCTGGGGTCCACCCCTGCCGCAGTACTGTCGACCACCGCCAAGCCACGTGTGAAGCCGAGCGAGCGGAACTTCCGTTCCGACACCATCGCAACCACGGCAGCACCGTCGTTGACGGGGCAGGCGTTGCCGGCGGTCACCGTGCCGTCGGTCCGCAGGATCGGGCGCAGGGCGGCCAACCGGTCGAGGCTGGTGTCGACGCGCGGGCATTCATCACGGTCGACGATGCGGCCGTCGCGCAGCGTGAGGGGGACGATCTCGCGGTCGAACCGCCCACCGGCCTGCGAGGCGACCGCCTTGCGGTGGCTGTCCAGGGCATAGCGGTCCTGGCGGGCGCGGTCGATGCCGTAAGCTGCGGCGACATTCTCCGCCGCCTCGATCATCGACGGGTCGCCGATATCGTCGGGAGCGAACCGGGCACGGTCGTAGAAGGCCGGGCTGCGGTAGAGGCTGGCCGGCTTGGCGACGCGCCAAGGGGCGGTGCTGGTGCTCTCCACCCCGCCGGCCAGTATGATCTCGCAGGCCCCGGACTGCACCAGCCGGGCGGCGAGGTTGACCGCCTCCAGCCCCGCCCCGCATTGCCGGTCAACGGTGACGCCGGGCACCGACACGGGCAGCCCGGCGGCCAGCGCCGACAGCCGCGCGACATTGCCGCCGGGACCGACGGCGTTGCCCAGCATTACCTCGTCCACCTCCGCCGGGTCGAGGCCGGCATCGGCAAGCACGGCGCGGATGACCGGGGCGGCGAGATCCTCGACGGGAAGCTCACGCAGGCTGCCGCCGATGTGGCCGACCGGGGTGCGCCGGGCGGCGACGATGATCGGGCGGTTGCTCACTCCACCATCTCCAGCCCGCCTGCCTTTGCCCGTTCGCGGACATCGGCGCGGGCGATCTTGCCGCTGCCGGTCAGGGGCATGTCGGACGCGGCGAACAGCCGCCGTGGCGCCTTGTAGGCCTCCAGCCGCTCCTGGCACCAGCCGCGCAGGTCGGCGAGCGAGGCGCGCGCGGTTCCGCGCCACCAGACGACGGCGGACAGGGCGTCGCCCCAATAGGGATCGGGCAGGCCGAACACCACCGCCTCCGCCACGGCGGGATGGGCCCGCAGGGTCGCTTCGACTTCCGCCGGATAGACGTTCAGGCCGCCGGTGATGACCATGTCGCCGGCTCGACCGACCAAGCGCAGCCAGCCCTCACCGTCGATCCAGCCGTAATCGCCGACCGTGCCCCAGCCGTTGTGTTCGCGATAGCCGGCCCTGTCGGTGGTGCCGAGATAACCGTCGCTCAGCATGCCGCTGCGCACCCAGACGGTGCCCCGCCGGCCGCGCTCCACCGGATTGCCGTCGTCGTCGCGCAGGCTCAGTTCCACCCCGTGGAAGGGGCGGCCAACACTGTCGGCGGGGGCGCCTTCGCGGGATGAGCGCAGGCTGACGAAGCTCAGCTCCGACGCACCGTAATATTCAAGAACGGCAGCATTGGGGCAGAGGGCGGTCAGTCGGTCATGCACCGCGGGCGCCAGCTTGGCTCCGGAACAGACCACGTGGCGCAGGGCCGGGAAACGGTGGCCCTCGCGCTCCGCGGCGTCGAGGATGCCAACCAGCATCGTCGGCACCAGAACCACCGTGGTGACACCGCACTCCGCCAGCTGGGCTGCCGCGTCTGTTCCGTCAAATTTCGGCTGCACCCGAACCGTTGCGCCGGCCGACAGCCCTTCCACCGCGCCATAGAGGCCCAGGCCATGGACCAGAGGACCCGGCACCAGCACGATGTCGTCCGGTCCGATGCCGAACTCCACGCGGCTCGCTTCCAAGGTGGCCAGCCAGGAGCCCTGGCTGCGGATGAAGGCCTTCGGCCGCCCGGTGGTACCGGAGGTGAAGCCGACGAGGAAAGGTGTCTTCGGGTCGACCGCAGGGATGCGCCAGTCGGCCGGTTGGTCAGCGATCCAACCGGCGGCGGTCTCCGCCGTCAGGTGAAGGTCGGGGCGGAGGATTTCCAGCGCGGCGGCTGTTTGTGCGGCGCTCCATTTCGGGTCGAGCAGCCCAACGATGCCACCGGCCGCGACGATGCCGAGGAAAAGCACCGGCAGTTCCGCTTGGTTCCCCAGGCTGAGCGCCACGCGCGGCGGCTCTCTGCCCCGGCTCAGGCCGGACACGCCGGCGCCTGCCTGGCACACCAGCTCCAGCGCGGCGCCGTAGGACACCGTTTGATCGCCGAAGACCAGCGCCGGATGGTCGGGCGCCCGCCCAGCGGCCATTGCGAAGGGGCGGGCGAGGTTGTCCGTTCCCGGATGGCCGCCGGTCATGTCCGGTCGATCGGCCGGCGATCGGTCGGACGCCGCATTCTCATGCATGGATCGGCAGGATGCCGGCGCGGCGGACGCCCGAGGCGGCGACGGCGGCGACACCGGCCTTGATCAGGTCGCCCGGGACGAAAGCCAGAGAACCGAAGACCGCCTTCTCGATCGGCAGGCCGGCAACCAGCCACAGCCAGGGAATGCCGCCGGCATAGACGACCAGGATGCCGCCGACAACGCTGACCGCGAACAGGCGGATCGGGTTGGCGCCGGTGGCGAAACGCTCCGCCAGCCAGCCGGTGACGAAGGCGGCGACCGGCCAGGACAGCACGAAGCCGCCGGTCGGGCCCATCAGCACACCGATGCCGCCGCGCCCACCCGCCAGCAGCGGCAGGCCGGCTGCGACAAGCAGCACGAACAGCAGGGCAGCGATGCCGCCGCGCTTGGCACCAAGGATGGTGCCGGCCAGCATGACGCCAAGCGTCTGGGCGGTGACCGGAACCGGCAGGAAGCCGAGCGGGATCGGCGGCGCCATGCCAAGCCCACCCAGCAGGGCGGCGAACAGGGCGCAAAGAACGAGGTCACGGGTGGACAACATTGCAGACGCTTCCTTCGGCTGATGACGTTATCGTTGAATGCTGTTCTTGGTCCTGTTGACTTCGGCCTCGCCATCGGCCGGGTCATAGCCGCGCGCCTCCAGCGCAGCGGTAAGATCATCGGCCATGGTGAGGATCTTGACCAGCAGCGGAACGAACAGGGCGGCTATGTTGCGTTCCACGCCGCGTGCGCGCTGGGCCATCCGCACCTCGCGTACCTGCTCGCCGAGCAGCGGGATGAAGCGGATGGTCAGGGCCAGCATCAACGCCATCTTCGCCGGATTGACGCCGACCGGACGCAGCAGGCCGAACAGCCGCTCGAACAGATCTACCATGTCCATGACGCGGGTGGTCAGCGTGACCAGCGTTGCCAGCAGGATCAGGACGGCGAAACGGGCCACGGCGACGGCCATTTCCTCCCACCCGCCACCAGCCAGCAGAGCCTGGAAACCGAACAGCAGGGTCAGCATGGTGACCGGCGCCCGCAGTTCGGCCATAACCCTCCCGGCCGGCAGCTTTGCCGCCACCAGCACCGCGATGCCGATCAGCCCGGCGACAAGCGCCCCCCAGGTGCCGGGCAGTGCCAGCACCAGAATGGTCACCAGCAGCAGTCCGCCAAGCTTCACCCCCGCTGGCAGACGGTGGATGACCGACTCCCTATGCAGGTAGAGGCCCAGCATCAGCCGAGCCGTTCGATGTACGCAGGCACGGTTTCGGCGGGAGGGCCGTCGGCGACCACCCGGCCCCCCTCCAGCACCAGCCCCCGGTCGAAGTCCCGCACCATATCGAGGTCATGGGTGACGACGATCACTGCCTGCGGCAGGCCGCGCAGCAGCTCGATCACCTTGCGGCGGTTGCGCAGGTCGAGCAGGGTGGTCGGCTCGTCGAAGATGACATAGGCCGGTTCCAGCACCAGCACCCCGGCGATGGCGAGCAGCTGCTTCTCGCCGCCACTCATCTGGTGGGCCGGCTGATGGCGGTAGCGGTCGAGGCCGTAGCGCTCCAGCGCCCCGGCAACCCGGCGGGCGATCTCGTCCTTCGGCAGTTTGCGCGCCTTCAGTCCGAACGCGAGGTCTTCCTCCACCGTCGGGTAGACGATCTGGGTGTCCGGATTCTGGAAGACGAAGCCAACCCGCTGGCGCACCGCGCGGCCGTTGCTGCGGGTATCGAGCCCATCGACAGTGACCGTCCCGGTGGTCGGAACGATCAGCCCATTCAGCAGGCGGGCCAGCGTGCTCTTGCCCGAGCCGTTGCCGCCAAGGATGGCGATGCGCCGTTCAGTCAGCCGCAGCGACAAATTGTGCAGGACGGGACGGTCGCCATAGGCGTGGGTGACGGACCGGAGTTCGATCATCGGCGGGCGCGGGGCTTTCGCGTTGCGGATCTGTTGCGCGTGCGAAAGGTTCTTAGCCCGTTTGCAGGCGGGGTTCCAGGGGGAAGCGGACCTGTCCAGTGCCCGAGTTCGGGGGATTGTCCCCCATTTGGTCGCCGATCAGCGATGACCCATTCGCTCAACGATCCACAGGCGGTCTCCGGACGTGGTCGCGGGAATTGCATCGAAACTGCCCAGTTCCGTCAGAACTCGGAAGCCATGGCTTGTCAGCAGCGCGTGCATCTCGTCCGGAGGGCACCAGCGCATTTCCAGAGACTCATCCTTGCTTTTGAGAACTCTGTTCTCCTTGTCCAATATCTCATAACTGACGGTGAAGTCCGCGATCTTCCTCTCGTGATCTATTCTGTCACTTTTGAAGGTACGGGCAACATTGAATGGAGAGCCTTCCAGCTCGACAATAACCCTACGGTTCTGAATTGCCGGGCGCAGACGGCTGTTATCGTCCGAGGCGCCCCAGGTATCAATGGCAGCCCGACCGGTATCGGAAAGATGTCGATGCAATGCCTGAAGGAAGCGGCTTCTGTCGTTGTCCTTCAGAATAAAATTGAAGACCCGGTAGGGAGCTATCGCGAGATCGAAGGAGCGGCCGAGTTCCAACTCGCAGACATCCGATTGTATTAAAGTCACACGGCCTTTGACCGCCTCATCGGCAGCGTCCAGCTTGCGGCGGGCGATGGCGAGCATGTCGTGCGAAAGGTCGACACCAACCACGTCGTGCCCAGCCTCGGCGAGCGCGAATGTCAGTCGCCCGGTTCCGGCCCCGAGGTCCAGGATCGGCGTTCCGGTACCGATCGCAAGCGTTCGATAGAATGCCGCCTCGGTTTCCGGACACAGGGCGCCGTCGATCAGGTCGTACAGTGCGGCACTGAAACTGCCCTGTCCGTAATAACGCTCCGTCATTGACCTGCTGCCGTTCTCACCACAAAAAGTTCCGGTTTCGGAGCCGCTGGCCCGGCAGTTATCCATATCCCGGGATGATCGGGCAACACCATGGATGTTTTCCTCCCACGCAGGCGGAAGGAACAGCGGCGGCCGGTGACGCCCGCCGCCGGGTTGCGGGCGGATCCTTAGAAGCTGTTGCGCTCGTGGTAAGTCTGCAGGAACTGCTGCACCCGCGGTTCGGTCGATTCGTGGAAGACCTCGCGCGGGGTACCGAAGGCGGCGATGCGGCCACGGTCGAGGAAGGCCACCTTGTCGGCGACGTTGGCGGCGAAGCCCATCTCGTGGGTCACCACCACCATGGTCATGCCATCCGCCGCCAGATCGCGCATGACCTGCAACACCTCGCCCACCAGTTCGGGATCGAGCGCCGAGGTCGGCTCGTCGAATAGCATCAGGTGGGGTTCCATCGCGATGACGCGGGCGATGGCAACGCGCTGCTGCTGGCCGCCGGACAGGCGGGCGGGGTAGCTGTCGGCCTTGGCGGCCAGACCGACCCGGTCCAGCATCCGGCGGGCATGGGCCGCCGCTGCGGTCTTGTCCATGCCGCGGACCTGAACCAGGGCTTCGGCCACATTCTCCAGCGCGGTCATGTGGGGCCAAAGGTTGAACTGCTGGAACACCATGCCGACGTTGCGGCGCAGATCGCGCAGATCGCGGTTCGACAAGCGGCGGCGCGGCGTGCTTTCGGTATAGCCGACCAGCTTGCCTTCGATGCGGATCTCGCCGCGGTCGTAGACCTCCAGGAAGTTGATGCAGCGCAGAAGCGTGCTCTTGCCCGATCCGCTGGGGCCGATCAGGCAGACGACCTCCGACCTGTTGACGGTCAGGTCGATGTCGCGCAGCACCTCGTTGGTGCCGAAGCTCTTGCCTACGCTACGGATCGAGACCATCGGCACGGCGTCGCCCTGGGCGGGACTGCGCGGCGGAGTGGCGGTTTCGGAAACGGCGGTCATCACGCCCTCGCGGTTGCGGTCTCGGACGACGACCCCTGCGGCGAGGCATGGGTCAGGAAACGGGTGACGCGCGCTTCCAGCCGGCGGCCCAGGCGCGACACCACCTCCACCAGCAGCCAGTAGAACAGCGCCATCCCCAGGATGGTCTCGAAGGTGGCGAAGGTCTCCGCCGCCATCGTCTGCATCTCGTACATCAGTTCCGGCACGGTGATGATCGACAGCACCACCGTCTCCTTGGTCAGGATCGCCATCATGTTGACGATGGCCGGGATGGTCGACACCAGCATGGCCGGCACGATCACCCGGCGCAGGATCGAGCCGTAGGACATGCCGAGGCTGAGCGCCGCCTCCACCTGCCCCTTCGGCACCGCCTGATAGCCGGCGCGGAAGATCTCGGCGAAATAGGCGCTGCCGTAGATGCCGAGGCCGAGGATGCCGGCGGTCGTCGCCTCCAGCCGCAGGCCGATGGACGGCCCGCCGCTGTAGAGCAGGAACAGCTGGATCAGGAAGGGCGTGCCGCGGATCACTTCGATGTAGGCGCGGATGATCCAGCGCAGCGGCTTCACCGGCACCTGCCGCAGCAGCATCAGCGCGAAGCCCAGCACCATGCCGATCATGCAGCCGGCAGCCCAGCACAGGATGGTGACGCCGAAGCCGCGCAGCAGCGCCGGGCCATACTGGACGAGGAGGGAAAGGTCCAACATCGGGTCAGGCCTGTTGCAGGCGGCGTTCGACCTGTGTGCCGAACAGGGCGAGCGCGCCGTTGATCGCCAGATAGATGAGGCCGGCCGCCAGATAGATTTCCAGCGGGCGGTAGTTGCTGGCCGAAATGGTCTGGCTGGTCCGCGTCAGTTCCGCCACCCCGACGACGGAGATCAGCGAGGATGCCTTCAGCAGCAGGATCAGCTCGTTGACCAGCGCGGGAACCGAGATGCGGAAGGCCTGCGGCAGCAGGATGCGCGTCCAGATCGACGAACCGGGGAAGCCCAGCGCCAGCGCCGCTTCCGATTGCCCGTGCGGAACGGCATTCAGCGCGCCGCGGTAGATCTCCGACACATAGGCGCCCGAGGCGAGGCCGAGTGCCGCGATGGAGGCGACCAGCGGCGGCACGTCGATGCCGATCAGCGGCAGCATGTAATAGATCAGCAGCAGCTGGATCAGCAGCGGCACGCCGCGGAAGAAGCTGACATAGACCCCGCCGGCCATGTTCGCCGCCCGCCCGCCCGACTGGCGCGCGACGCAGACGGCGACGCCGATCACCTGCCCCAGCAGCACGCCGAGCAGCGAGACCCAGATGGTCGTGACGGCCGCCCCCAGCAGATAGGGAAGGGCGTCGATGATGACGCTGAACTTCATAGGGTGGGCCTTCGTCGGCAGTCCGGGAACCAGTCCCCTCTCCCCGGGGGGAGAGGGGAATATCCGGGTCCGTTCCGCCTTACAGCTGCGGTTCCGGAACGGTGGTCGGCAGCTCCTGCGAGACGCCGAACCACTTCTTCTGGATGGTGGCCATGCGGCCGTCCTTCTGGATCTTAACCAGCGCGGCGTTGACCGCCTCGATCAGGCTCTTGTCATCGTCAGCGAGGCGTCCGACCCAGGAGAAGTAGGACGGCTTGCCGAAGGGCGGCAGGACGACCGCGAAGGTCTCCTTGCGCTGGGCGGCGGCGAAGTTCAGGTTCGGCAGCGAGTTGACCGAGGCGTCGACGCGGCCGGCGGCCAGATCGGCGTAGGACTGGTTGCTGTCGACATATTCGCGCACGTCCGGCGGGGTCGGCAGCGTCTGGCCGAACTCCTTCACCTGGGCCAGTTGCGAGGTGCCCTTGCCGCCCCCGACCTTCTTGCCGGCGATGTCCTCCGGCTTGTTGATGGTCTTGTCGTCGGCGCGCTTCATCAGGGCGGCGGTCGCCTCCGAAATCGGCACGGTGAAGGAATAGCGCTTCATGCGCTCCTTCGTGATGGTGACCGGGGCGATGACCAGATCGAACTTCTTGGCTTCCAAGCCCGGCAGAACGCTGGTCCAGGGCAGGTCCATGTACTTGGCCTTGACGCCAAGCTCCTTCGCCACCTCATCGATCAGGTCGCGATCGACGCCCTTGTATTCGTTGCTTTCAAGAAAATCGAAGGGCGGAAACTGCATCTCGGTTGCGACGGTCAGGACGCCCGCCTTCTTCACGTCGGCCAACGTGTCGGCCATCGCCGTGCCGGTGGCGGCACCGGCGACCAGCAGGGTGGCGCCCAGCAGCGCCGTCTTGAACATCGTCCGAACCATAGACTTGGTCTCCATCGTGAATGGTCCCCTGTTGCGGCCGGCGGCTGTCGCCGGTCCTTTTGTGTTTACAAATTCAACTCGGTCGCGCTGTCGGTGATCGACGATCCGCTGAGGCTGAAGCGGTCGCCGACCGAGAGGAAATGAACGAGCGTCACCGGCCGGCTGAGATGCATGGTCTGCCGCCGGATCGAAAGGCAGGCGGCGCCGGCCTCCACCCCCAGCAATGCTGCCATCTCCGCGGTGGCGTTGACCGCGCGTACGGTGTGGTCGGCCGACGACCAGGGAACCCGGTCGACCAGCCATCGGCTGGGTGCCACGACATCGAAGGCTTCGTCAACCACCTCCGGCACGACGTCCAGATTGACCAGACGCCGTTCATGCTGGATCGGCGTGCCGTCGCTGAAATGCAGGCATTCCAGCGCCAGGATCGGTGTTCCGTCCGGCAGGTCGGGCCAACGGATGCCGTTGCCGTTGCGAAGGGTCTTGCGGTCGCGGAGGCGGAATTCATAAACGTGCCCTTCCCGCACCACGACATCGCCGATGTCCTCGATGGGCAGGGCGAAGCGGTCGCGGCGGCCGGTGGCGACGAAGGTGCCGGCGCGGCGGCGGCGGATCAGGAAACCTTCGCGCGCCAGCAGGGCGATGGCCTTGTGCACGGTCTGGCGCGAGACGCCATAGAGGCTGGACAGTTCCGCCTCATTGGGAAGACGCTGGCCCGCCTGCCAGCGTCCACGCAGGATCTGGCCGGCCACGGCGCGCTTGATCTGGTCGAACAGAGGGCCGCGACCGTCCAGTGCGCTGTCCGGTTTGCCGCCCGGGGCGATGGCAGCCTGCACCGGACTTGCCGGCGGGGAAGCCGGTCCGTCACCGCAGTTCTGTCCGGTCAGGCTGTGCCGTACCAACCCCTGCACCCCGCTCTCCGCGTCGCGATGTGACGTTTGGAAGATAATGTATGTACATAATCTTTCGGTCAATCGCGAATTCCCGGCTTGGTCGCCGGCATTGCTGCAATGCGGCGGAAATCCGCCTACCCCGTTCGCCGGGGCTTGCGCAGAGGCGTGAAAAGGCCAATTGGAGTGCGGGATTTGCGATAAAATCGGTTCGGACGCGTGCATGTCGATTTGGCAGGGCAAGGTGAGGTTGAGGGAGCTTGGGGCAATGGTACGGGACGATCTGGTTGCTTGCCCGGATTGCGGGCGGCTTCACCGTGTCCGTGAGTTGCCCCGCGGCGGCCGGGCCGCCTGCACGCGGTGCGGCGCGCAGCTGTACCGCCATGTCGCGGGAGGCCCCCGTCATGCCCTGCCAATGGCGTTGACCGCGCTGCTGATGCTGGGCCTGATCGCCTTGAACCCGTTGATGGCCGTGCATATCCAAGGTAACGACCGTGCCGGTCTGGTCACCACCGGGATCGAGGCGCTGGCCGATCAGGGAATGTGGCCGCTGTCGCTGCTGGTCGGGCTGCTTGTGTTGGGGGTGCCGCTACTCCGTGTCGCGGGTGTGATCGCCATGATGCTTTGCCTGCATGGCGGGCGTCCGCCGGAGTCGCCGCGTGCAACCGCGCGGCTCTTCGCCCTGACCGAGGCCCTGCGCCCCTGGGCCATGCTGGACGTCTTCCTGCTCGGCCTGCTGGTCGGCTATTCCAAGCTGTATGGATTCGCCAATGCCGAACTGCTGACCGGCGGGCTTGCGCTCGGCGGCTATGTGCTGGCAATCACCATGATGGATCAGTCGCTCGACCGCCGGATGCTGTGGTCCGCCATCGACCATGTGCCGTCCGATCCGGCGCCATCTCCGCAGCGCTGGATCGCCTGTTCGGTCTGCCAGCGCATCCATGGGTATGACCAGGAAGCGGCACCACACCGCTGCACGCGCTGCGGCAGCCGTTTGCATGCGCGGGAACCGGACAGTTTGGGGCGGACGACAGCGCTGGTCGCCACCAGCGCCATCCTCTATGTGCCGGCCAACCTGCTGCCGGTCATGACCGTGGTCAACTTCGGCCAGGGCGACCCCAGCACGATCCTGGGCGGGGTGGGGGAATTGGCCGGGTCCGGCATGTGGCCGCTGGCGCTGCTGGTCTTCGTCGCCAGCATCGCCGTGCCGCTCCTCAAGCTGGGCGGTCTGGCGTGGTTCGTCGCCACCGCATGGCGTGGATCGGCCGCGCAGCTGCTGGGCCGGACCCGCCTCTATCGCCTTATCGATGCCATCGGGCGCTGGTCCAACGTGGACGTCTTCATGATCGCAATTCTTACGGCGCTGGTGCAGTTCGGCGCCGTCGCCTCCGTCCGCGCCGATGCCGGCGCAATCGCCTTCGCCGCCGTGGTCATCCTGACCATGTTGGCGAGCCATGTCTTCGACCCGCGCGTGATGTGGGACCGCGCCGACGGGGTGCGGCATGACTGATGCCAACCACTCCCCAGATCAGCCTCCGCATCCGCCGGAGGTCGCGTTCTCGACGCGCCGCCGGCTGTCCCTGCTGTGGCTGTTGCCGCTGGTGGCGGCGCTGATCGCCGGCTGGCTCGGTTGGCGCTGGCTGGAGGATCGCGGACCGCAGATCGTCATCACCTTCCCGTCCGGCGAGGGGCTGGAGGCCGGTCGGACCCGGATCAAGCACAAGAACGTCGATCTGGGCGTGATCGAAACGGTGCGGCTGTCGGACGACCTGTCGCAGGTGATCGCCACCGCCCGCATGGACCGCACCGCCACCCGCCATCTGAAGGACCGCACCCGTTTCTGGGTGGTGGCGCCCCGTCTCAGCCTTGCCGGGATTTCGGGCCTCAGCACCGTCGTGTCCGGCACCTATGTCGAGATGGAACCCGGCGGCGGCGATGACCGGCGGGAATTCGATGCGCTGGACGAGCCGCCGGTGGTCCGCGCCGATGTGCCGGGCCGCAGCTTCAACCTGAGGACCGAACAGCTGGGATCGCTGGCCCAGGGTTCTCCGGTCTATTTCCGTGGTGTCCAGGTGGGCGAGGTGATGGGTTACAGCCTGTCGCCCCAGGACCGGAGGGTCGGGGTATCGATCTTCATCCGCGCGCCCTACGAGGAACTGGTGCATGAGGGAAGCCGGTTCTGGCGCTCGTCCGGCATCCAGTTCTCCGCCGGGGCCGACGGCTTCAAGTTCCAGACTGAATCGTTGAAGACGCTGGCCCTGGGCGGCGTGGTGCTGGAAACCCCGCCCGATCCGGAGGCCGGGCCGCCGGCGCTGGACTGGACCAGCTTCACGCTCTACGAGGATCAGGCCGCCGCGGCTGCTGCACGTGACCGGCTGCGCGTGCGCTACCGGCTGGAGTTCCCCGGATCGGTGCAAGGGTTGCAGGCCGGCGCGCCGGTGCTGTTGCGCGGCCTGACGGTGGGCCATGTCGCCACGGTGAGGCTTGAGTATGACGAGGCCAGGGAGCAAATGCACATCCCGGTCGACATCGACTTCGAACCCGATCTGGTGGCGCGGACCTATGCCGTCAGCGACGGGAAGCCGATGGACGAGCCGGCGGTGCGCAAGCTGATCGCCACCGAGGTGCGCAAGGGGCTGCGGGCACGGCTGGCGTCCGGCAACCTGCTGACCGGGCAAAAGCTGGTGTCCTTCGACTTCGAACCGGGTTCACCGCCGACCGCGCCCGGAACCGAGCGGTCTGAATTGCCGGTCGTCGCCTCCAGCGACCTCGATTCCCTCACCCGGTCGGCCGGCGTGGTGATGGACAAGGTCGCAGCATTGCCGCTCGATGCGCTGATCGCCGACCTGCGCGGCACCTTGCAGTCGGTCGGCGGGCTTGCCGGTTCGCCGGACCTCGCCCGGTCGCTGGCTGCACTCGCTAAGGCGCTCGGTAGCGCCGACGCGTTGATGCGCACTGCCGACCGTCAATTGCCGGAGGTGGTGAAGAGCCTGCGTGGCGTGGCGACGGCGGCAGAGGGTACGCTGAAGAATGCCAGCGGGCTGCTGGGTGGCGGTGGCGGTCAGGCCGATCTGGCGGGCGTGATGCGGCAGCTGAACGATGCCGCGCGGTCCTTCCGCGTGTTGGCCGACTATCTCGAACGCCACCCGGAAGCGCTGCTGAGAGGCAAGAATTGATGGAAGGGAGAGAGCGGGGCATGAAAGTGGTGCGAGGATTGCGGCCCGGATTGAAGATGGCCGCGTTTGCGGCGCCGCTTCTCGTTCTGGTGGCCTGCCAGTCGACGCCGGACAGCCGGCTCTACACGCTGGCGGTGGTTCCGCCGTCCGGGACGGCGCAGCCGGTGCATTCCGCGCCCCAGACTCTGGCCTTGGGCTCGCTGGACCTGCCGATGCTGATCGACCGGCCGCAGATCGTCCGGCGCATCGACGGTAACCGGGTCGAGGCGCTGGAGTTCGACCGCTGGGCCGAACCGCTGGCCGACGGATTGCGCTCCACCCTGTCCGGTGACCTCGCGGCGCGCCTGCCGGGCACTACGGTGCTGCCGGTGGCCGGCAGTTCGGTGGGGGACGGCACGGCGGTGCTGACCGTCACCATCCTGCGCTTCGACGCCGATGCGACAGGGGGGGTGGTTCTGGATGCGCAATGGAGCCTGTCGCCCGGCGGCGGGACTGGCGGGCGCAAGAGCGGGCCGACGCGCGAAACGGTCGAGGTCCCGTCTGGCGGCGCCGGTCCGGACGCGCAGGTTCGGACCATGAGCCGGGCGGTCGGCCTATTGGCGGACCGGATCACCGCCGGGGTGCGACGCTGACCGGCAGCCTTGCGTCAGTGCAGGAGGGTGGCGCCGCGGTCGGCGGTGGGGCGCGGCCGGTCCATGCGGCCGACCGTCGTGCCGCCCGCCATCCGCGACTCTTCGCCCGGGTCCGGCAGTGTCAGGCCGGCGCGGGACAATGCGGCGGCCAGGACGCAGAGCGGCGCCATCGCCATGCGCACGCCGACCAGCGGCAGCCAGTCGTTCATCAGCAGTCCGGCCTCGCCATGCTGGCCCCGTTGCGCCAGTCGCAACATATCGAGCAGCAGCGCCTCATCGCTGCCCAGGCAGGGGCAGGACGGGCGGTGCAGGTCGAGCGGCCGGGTGGTGGCGGCCAGCACGATGCGCATCAGCGTGTCGAACGCCACCGCCGCGTCGTTTGACAGTCCGGCCCTGGTCATGTCGTCCTGCCAGTGCGGGTGCCGGCGGTCCGGTTCGCGTAGGGGTTCGGCCCACAGCCGCAGAACCGAGACGACCAGCGCCTCGGCACCGCGCAGTTCCTGGAAGCGCTCGCGAGCCGGCGCGGCGCGGCGGTGGGACTGCATGCTGGACATGACGGACTCCGCTTGAGGGGAATAGGCGGAGGGTAAGGCGTTCATATTGCGAATGCAAGTCATTCTCAAATTGTCGTTCGCAAATAAGGCGTCGGCGTCTGTCTGCCCCTCAGCGGTGCGACCAGCGAGTCAGCCAGCCAGCCAGCCGGTCGAACCCGGCGTCGATCACCACGGCGAGTGAGGCGACGATCAGCGCGCCCTGGATGACATAGGCCTGGTTGGACCCGTTCAGCCCGACGATGATCGGCAGCCCCAGGGTCTTGGCCCCGACGGTGGAGGCGATGGCGGCGGTGCCGACATTGATGATGACGGCGGTGCGCACGCCGGCCAGGATCACCGGCGCGGCCAGCGGCAGTTCCACCCGGAACAGCAGTTCCACCGGTCCCATGCCCAGCCCACGGGCGGAGTCGAGGACCGGGGCCGGAACGCCGTCCAGCCCGGCGACCGTGTTTTCCACAACCGGCAGCAGGGCGTAGAGCGTGAGCGCGATCAGCGCCGGCTCGGGACCGAAGCCCATCACCGGCACCGCCAGCGCCAGCACCGCCACCGGCGGAAAGGTCTGGCCCATGGTGGCGACGGTTTCCAGCAGGCCGCGGAATTCCTTGCCCCAGGGCCGCGTGACGGCGATGCCGGCCCCGCCGCCCAGCAGGATCGCGGCGAGGCTGGAGAGGCCGACCAGCGCCATATGGTCGAGAGTCAGGCTGACGAAGCTCTCCGCTTCGTACAGCGGCCGATCCAGGCGCGGAAAGAGCGTGGCGAACAGCGGCTTCAGCGACGGCATTCCCAGCACCAGAGCCACCAGCGCCACCAGCCCCAGCATCAGCCGGTCGGTCAGGAACTCCCGCGGGGCCATGCCGGCGCCGGTCATGCGGGGCCGCCGGAGGCAGACTGGTGCGCGGAGGGCCGCACAAGGTCGGACAGGTGCAGCACCCCGGCCGGCCGGCCGTCGCCATCCACCACCGGCAGCCTTTCGGTGCCGCGGGCGACCATTTCCGACAGGGCGCGGTGCAGCGGGGTCTCGGCGGCCAGCGGCTCGCCGGTCACGCTTTCCTGCCGGCGGGCGCGGTCGCCGACCGTCTCCACCGCCAGCCGCTTCAGCCCCCACTCCTCTCGCCCCACCAGATCGCGGACCAGCGGGCTGGCCGGGCGCGTCAGAATCTCCAGCGGTGTGGCGCACTGGATCAGCCGGCCATGGTCCATCACCGCGATGCTGTCGCCTAGCAGCAAGGCCTCGTCCATGTCGTGGGTGACGAAGACGACGGTGGTGCCGGTGCGGCGGTGGATGGCCGACAGCTCGGTCTGGAGACTGGCGCGGGTGATGGGATCGAGCGCGCTGAACGGCTCGTCCATCAGCAGGATGCGCGGTTCCGCCGCCAGCGCGCGGGCGACGCCGACGCGCTGCTGCTGCCCGCCCGACAACTGGTGCGGGTAGGCGCCGCGATAGCGGTGGGGGTCGAGGTTCAGCAGCTCCAGCAGCTCCGTCACCCGATCGCGGATTCGCGCCTTGGGCCAGCCGAGCAGGCCGGGGACCGTGGCGATGTTGCGCTCGACCGTCCAGTGCGGGAAGAGCCCGACCGACTGGATGACATAGCCCATGCGGCGGCGAAGCTCTTCCGGCTTTAGCGACGCGATGTCCTCGCCGTCGATGCGGATGGCGCCTTCGTCTGCCGGGATCAGCCGGTTGATCATCCTCAGAACCGTCGATTTGCCGGAGCCCGACGGGCCGATCAGCACGCGGAACTCCCCCTCCGCCACGGTGAAGGACAAGGCATCCACCGCCGTCCAGGAGCCGAAGCGCTTGGTCACGCGCTCGAAGTCGATCATGGCGCACTCTTTCCCGGCAGAACGCCGATGCGGTTGGTGGCGGCGGCGATGCCGATGGACAGCAGGGCGTCGGCCGCCACTGCCAATAGAATGACAGGAACGGCCCCCAGCAGCACAAGGTCCAGCGCGTTGGCGAAAAGCCCCTGGAACATGATCGCCCCCAGGCCGCCGGCACCGATCAGCGCCGCCACCGCCGCCAGCCCGACCGCCTGGACCACGGTAATGCGCAACCCCGACAGGAAGACCGGCAGCGCCAGCGGCAGGTCGACGCGCAGGAAGATCTGGCGCGGCGTCAGCCCCATGCCGCGTGCCGCCTCCCGCACCGGCGCCGGCACGCCGTCCAGCCCGACCGCGGTGTTGCGCACAATGGGCAGCAGCGAATAGAGGGTCAGCGCGATCACCGCCGGCAGCGGCCCGACCCCACTGATCCCCGACCCCGGCAGCAGGGCGCCCAGTGCCGCCAGCGGCGCCATCAGCAGCCCGAACAGGGCGATGGACGGCACCGTCTGCACAACGTTCAGCACCGGGAACACCGCGCGGCCGACTGCCTGCACCCGGTGGGCGGCAATGCCGAGCGGCACGCCGACCAGCAGGGTCGGCACCAGCGCCGCCGCCACCAGCGCGGCGTGGCGCAGCACGGCGTCGGCGAAGACCTCGCGCCGGTTGGCGTATTCCTTGAGAATCGACAGGGCATCGAGATGGCCCGATGCCAGTTGCAGAGCCACCAGCCCGGCCACAGCCCCGCCGACCGCCATTCGGCCGACGGCGCCCAGACCCAGCCGCCGGGCTGCATCGACCACGGTCAGAAGTCCGGCCGCCGCCATCACCCAGAAGCCGGAGGCGAAGGAGGTCCGCGCCGCCGCGGATGCTCCCTGCGCAAGGGTTGCCGCATGGGCACCGGCCAGCCAAACCAATCCGGCGCAGAAAAGCCCGCCGGCCGCAATGGCCAGGCCAAGCCCCACACGCCTTGGCGGCAGGAACGGTGTCGCGAGCAGGGCCAGTCCCGCCAGCAAAACCGCGATTCCATCCAACCCCCGCACCGCTGCCCAAAACGATACCGGCCTGCCGGACAGCAGCCGGTTGGGCGCGAAGCCGAGGAATGGCAAGCCAATGGCGGCGAGCACCACTGCCAGTGCCATCAGCAGGGCCACGCGGTTGTGCAGGGAAAAACGGCCGGTCACGTCGCCGGCTTACTTCAGCAGGCCCTTGGACTTCAGATACTCGGTGGCGACCTGCTTCTGGTCCTGCCCGTCGACCGAGATCTTGGCGTTCAGTCCGCGCAGAGTATCGGCGTCCAGGCCGGCGAAGACCGGATTCAGCAGGTCGGCGATCTTCGGATTGGCGGTCAGCACCGCGGCGCGGACGGTCGGTGCCGGCTCATACACCATCTGGGCACCCTTGGTATCGGCCAGCACAACGAGATCCAGTGCGGCAATGGCGCCGTCGGTGCCATAGACCATGGCGGTGTTGACGCCGGAGGTCTGCTCCGCCGCCGCACGGATGGTGGCGGCGGTGTCGCCGCCAGCCAGGATCAGCATCTGGTCGGGCTTCAGCGCGAAGCCATAGGTCTGCTGGAAGGAGGGCAGGGCGGCCGGGCTTTCCACGAACTCGGCCGACGCTGCGACCTTCGCCTTGCCGCCGCTGGAGACCCACTTGGCGAAATCCTCCATCGTCTTCAGCTTGTTGGCCTCGGCGACGTCGCGGCGGACGGCCAGCGCCCAAGTGTTGTTGGCTGGGGCCGGTTTCAGCCAGACAATGTTGTTCTTCTCCTGGTCGAGTTGCCGGACCTTGTCATAGCCGGCCCCGGCATTCTTCCAGACCGGATCGCTGTCGACGTTGAAGAAGAAGGCGCCGTTGCCTGTGTATTCGGGGTAAATATCGATCTCGCCGGACAGCAGCGCACCGCGCACGATCTTGGTTGGGCCCAGCTGGATCTTGTTTTCCGTCGGGATGCCGCCCGCTTGCAGCACTTGCAGGATCATGGTGCCGAGCAGCCCGCTTTCGGCATCCAGTTTCGATCCGACGCGGACAGCATCCGCAGCCTGTGCCGTGCCGGCCGCGAGTCCCAGCGCGAGAACCGCCGCGCCCGTCATGACGCGGCTGATATTGAAGATCTTGAACACCCCGGAACCTCCCCCTGAAAGCGGTGTGGGAAAGGATGGGTGACGGCCCCGCTCACGGCAAGCCGCGCTTTCCGACTGTTCTGTCCCGGATATGAGTTTCAGCCTATTTCCCCAAGGAACCTCCCAATCGTGGGCACTGTTGAGTTGGCAATTGCACCAGGAGGATTCGATGTCCCAAGGCGACAAGGACAAGTACACCGACAAGCAGAAGCGCAAGGCCGAGCATATCGAGGAGGGGTACGAAGAGCGCGGCGTGTCGCACGAGGAGGCGGAACGCCGCGCCTGGGCGACCGTCAACAAGCAGGACGGCGGCGGCAAGAAGGGCGGGTCGGGCGACAGCGCCTGAGATGGGGCCTGAGACGCTGCCGCTCCGCCTCCTGGTGCGGGGTCACAGACTCCGGATGATGGCGTCGGTGGTGGTCAGCTCGCAGAACTCGTAGCCCAGCGTAGCGACATGGACGGTATGGACCTGTTCCGCCGGGATGATCCGGCCATGTTCGTCCGGCATGTCGAAACAATCGCAGGCGTCGGTGACCAGCATGATCGGCCAGCCCAGATTGGCGCCGGTGCGGACGGTGGTCGACACACACATGTCGGTCGAGATACCGAACACCACCAGCCGGTCGATGCCCATCCGGCGCAGCCGCAAGTCCAGATCGGTGCCGATGAACGCCGAATTGACGCTCTTGGTCACCAGCGCTTCACCATCCTGCGGCTCGAACCCCTCGCGGAAGCGATTGCCCGGCTGTCCGGGGCGCAAGGTGGAGGTCGGACTGACCGAATCGTGACGCACATGGATGATCGGGCGGCCGCTGCGCCGCCAGGCATCGACCAGCCGCAGGCCGTTGTGGTCGAGCGCGCGGTTCCAGCGCCTCGGCCAGCGCGGCTCGTCGAAGGCGCACTGCATGTCGACCGACAGAAGAGCGGAGGCGGCGGGAAGCAAGGTCATTGGATACTCCGTGCAAATCGTCCATGGTCCGTGGCCATGAACTTTGGCCACGAACTTTGACCATGAACTTCCGCCGAAGGGTTGCCGGTTGCATCCCGGCAAGATGCCGGCAGGCCGGCATTCCGCCGGTGGGGCGGATGCGGGGACGGGGATGGACGAAAAGGATAGGCTGCTGCTGGCGGCGTTGCGCAAGGATGGCCGCCGCACATTGGTGGCACTTGCCCGCGATGTCGGATTGTCGCGCAGCGCCACCCAGGAACGGCTCGACCGGCTGCTGCGGTCAGGGGTGATCCGTGGCTTCACGACCATCGAGGACGGTCCGGCGGCCGATGGGGTCGCCGCCTATTTCCTGCTGCGCCACGAACCGGGCCGCAGCTGTGCGCAACTGGTTCCCAAGCTGCGGCGGATTCCCGGCATCGTCACGATGGATGCGGTGGCCGGCGCCATCGATCTGGTGGTCCGTGCCGAGGCGGCGGACATCCGCGGCATCGAGACGATCCGCGCCGCCATCGTCGGGCTTCCCGGCGTCGCCGAGGTGACGACGCAGATGGTGCTCGAACGGTTCCAGTAGGCATCGCCGTGCCAGTCAGGCACCGCGATAGGTCCAGACGCTGTCCAGCGCCGCTGCATCGCGGTCGCGCAGATCTGCTACATCCGCATGGGCCGGGGACAGTTCACACACAGGGTCGGTCGCATCGGCGCTGCCGGCGAGCGCAAGCGCCTGACAGCGGCAGCCGCCCCAATCCTCTTCCTTGTGGTCGCAGGACTGGCAGGGCTGCGGCATCCAGTCGGTGCCGCGGTAGCGGGTGAAGGCCGGTCCGTCGCGCCAGATGTCGGACAGGCTGCGGTCGTGCACCGTCTCGAATTCCATGCCGGGGATGGTTTCCGCGGCATGGCAGGGCAGGACGCGACCGCGCGGGGTGACGTTCATGAAGCGCCGCGCCCAGCCGCCCATGCAGCTTTTCGGCCGGCGGGCATAGTAATCTGGCACGACGTAATCCACCACGATCCGTCCGGCCAGTTCCGGGAGCCGGGCGCGCACCGCCGCGTCCATCTCCAGCAACTGTTCGCGCGACGGCATCAGCGCGGCGCGGTTGGCGAGCGCCCAGCCGTAATACTGCACGTTGGCGATCTCGATCCGCCCGGCGCCGAGATCCATCGCCAGATCGATGACCTCGTTCACCCGGTCGATGTTGTGGCGGTGCAGGACGGCGTTGATGGTCAGCGCCAGACCCTGGGCCACCACCGCCCGCGCCACCTCCAGCTTCTTGGCATGGCCGCCCTTGAAGCCGCCGACGCGGTCGGCCCCGGCGGCCTCCGCATCCTGAAGGCTGATCTGCACATGCTGAAGCCCGGCGCGCTGCAAACCCTCCAGCCGCGGCCGGTCGAGCAGCACGGCCGAGGTGATGAGATTGCTGTAGAGCCCGATCTCCGTCGCGTGGGCGACCAGCTCCTCCAGATCCTTGCGGACGCAGGGCTCGCCGCCGGAAAAATGGACCTGGAGCGCACCGACATCGGCCGCCTCGTCAAGCACGCGTTTCCAGGTGGCGGTGTCCAGCTCGGCACTGGCGGAATCGAGCGCCATCGGGTTGGAGCAGTAGGGGCAGCGCAGCGGGCAGCGGTGCGTAAGCTCCATCAGCACCGCGAAGGGCGGGGCCGGTTCGGTGGCCGGGGATGCCGCAAAGGCGGGCAGGGCGCAGCTCATCGGATGGATCTCCTGGGGATGCGCCTCACGTGACGACATAGCCCTTGTTGCGCAGGTCGGTCAGCATCTCCAGCACGTCGGCGGCGACCTCCGTCCGCGGGGCGTCGTATTCCACCGTCAGCCGGTCGATGCCGGCGGCCACGTCGGCGACCTCCGGCCCGACGCAGGCGCGCACCACCGCCAGCGCCATTTCGTCCAGCACCAGAAGCCGTTCCGGTGCCATCAGCATCCATTGGCCTCGGCGGCGGTCGTTGCGCAGCATGACGCCGGGTGCGAGCCGCAGCCGGTCGGTCTCCGCGACGTGTGGAGCGATCGCGTTCACCGGCTGTACCGTGTCGCTTCCATGTCCACCGGCACGAAGGCGCCGGGTGGGATCAGGTTGGGGGTGACGTAGGCGTGGTGCAGGGCGTCCAGCTGCGCCCACAGCAGCTCCGTCTTGAAGCGAAGGGCGCGCAGGCATTGCCGTTGCTGTTCGCCGGTGTAGGCGTTGGTCAGCACATACTCCAGCCCGAACTCCACGTCGCGCGGCGCCTCGTCCAGCCGCTTGCGGAAATAGGACAGGGTGCTGTCATTGGCGAAGGCATAGTTCTGCTCGAACCCGGCGATGCGCTCGCGGTGGATCGACGGGGCGAACAGTTCGGTCAGCGAGGACGCGACCGCCTCCAGCAGCGAATGGTCGCGCACGAAATTGACGTAGGCATCCACCGCGAAGCGGGTCGCCGGCAGGATGCCCTCCAGTGATTTCACGTAATCGCGGTCCAGCCCCAGCCCGTCGGTCAGGCGCAGCCAGCGCTCGATGCCGCCGACCTTGGTCTCGTCCAACGCGCCGGTCTGGGTCAGCCCGTCATGGTCGAGCACGCGCTGCAACCAGGCGCGGCGCAGTGCCGGGTCGTCCATGCGGGACATGATGGTCAGATCCTTGCGCGGGATCGAGACCTGATAATAGAAGCGGTTCAGCGCCCAGGCCTGGATCTGTCCCTTCTGCAGCTTTCCGCCGTGCAGAAGCTGATGGAACGGGTGGAGGTCGTGATACTGCCGCTCGCCGATGGCATTGAGGGCGGCACGGAACTCCTCGCGGGACATCAGGTCGGTCATAGGGTCAGCTCCAGCCCGTCATGGGCGATGCGCCAGCCGGCCGCCTCGGCCTCCGCCCGTTCGGGCGAGTCCTCCAGCAGGGCGGGGTTTGTGTTGTTGATGTGGATGTAGATCTTGCGGGCGACGTTCAGCGGCTCGAAGGCCGCCATGCTGCCGGAAGAACCCGCCATCGGCATATGGCCCATCCGCGCCGCGGTCTTCACGCCGGTGCCGCTGCGGATCATCTCGTCGTCGGTCCAGGTCGTGCCGTCGAACAGCACCAGCGGCGCCCCATGCAGCCGGTCGGCCAGCCAGCCCGGCATGCCGGCGCAGCCGGGGATGTAGAAGAAACCCTCGCTTGAACCGTCGCTGGGCTTGATTTGCAGAGCCACCGTATCTTCGGCGACGGAGCCGAAGCCGGGGCCTGCCGAGGCGTCCTCCAGATAGAGCGCCACCTTGCCCGGTACGGCGAAGGCCTCCACCTCCAGACCCAGCGGGCGGCCATCGGCGCCGGCGGGCTGGAATGGCTCGCCCAACGACATCGGTCGGCGGGCGACCAGTTCCGGGTTCAGCACGTTGAAAACGCTGTTGGCCGCCAACACCCTATGGACGCGCGGCGTTGCATAGACGGCGAAGGGGTGGGATTCCCGCAGGGTCAGCAGACCGGCGACATGGTCGATGTCGGCGTTGGTCAGCAGCGCCGCGCTGATCGGGTTGCCGCGCAGGGAGCCATGGAGATGACCCTTGGGATGGAGTTGCGGGTTGGCGAGCAGCTGCGCGCCCAGATCGGGCGAGGCGTTCAGCAGCAACCAGCGCTCGCCGTCCGCCGTCACCGCCAGCGACGACTGGGTGCGCGGCTGGGCTGCCGGATCGCCGGACCGGGCACGGCGGCATCCCTCGCAGGCGCAGTTCCATTGCGGGAAGCCCCCGCCGGCTGCCGAACCGAGTACGAGTATTCTCATGGCCACCGTCTTGAGCGCGGTCCTTGGGGTGAAGGGCCGGGGAAGCGCTGTCACGCGGTGCTTCCCCGCGTCCCATCGGCCGGCTTACAGGCCGGCGCAGGCGTAGGCGTTGATCTCGGTGCCGACGGCGATCTCGGTGGTCTTCGGTTTGCGCCAGGTCTTCATCGCGTGATACTCCTGCTTGCTGACTGTTGCTGACCATGATGGTTGGCGAGATTAAGAGTAGCGGTCCGGAGCGGCTTGCCGCCATGCTACCATGGTGTAATCCGCCACCTCTTTCGATGCTGCTCCGCCCGCTAAATCAGGGAGCGGGAGCGGTGGGAGGGGGCAGTGGATGCGCCTCCTCCGTCGGCAGACCGGCCTCCATCCAGCCGTCGATGCCCGTCGGGTACCAGTGGACCCGGGCATAGCCAAGCAACACCGCCCGCTTGGCGGCGTTCCATGACAGCCAGCAATCGGACAGGCAGTAGAACAAAAGATCACGGTACCGGTCGCCACCGGTCAGCCGCTCCAACTGGGATTCGAACCAGATCAGCGTCGCAGGATCGGGCGCTCCCACCCCCACGTTGGGCAGCCAGACGCTGCCGGGGATTTGCCGGTAGGGCTTCGATTGCAACCAGGGACCTCCGGGCAGCGTGCTGCGCTCCAGCCGCTGGACAAAGATCGGGATGAGGCGCCCTCGCGACAGCAGCGTCTGGACCGTGGGTGTATCGACCGTTTCCGCCCCGGCGACACCATCCGGCGTGGGGGATCGGTAGTCTGACAGGCGGTAGCCGTCGGGCGGCGGAATGCCCGCGGCGCGGACGGGGGTGGGGAGCATGAGTGTGAGGAGAAGGGCAATGAATTTTGCGAGGCTTCGCCGTCTCCCCGAACCTTTCCTCACCGCCGGTCAGCCAGAACGCGGTTGGCGATCACCACCGCCTGGGTGCGGCTGTAGACCTTCAGCTTCTGCAGGATCGCCGAGACATGCGCCTTCACCGTCGTTTCAGTGATGCTGAGGTCGAAGGCGATCTCCTTGTTCAACTTGCCGGTGCCCAGCAACTCCAGCACTCGCAGCTGCTGCGCTGTCAGGGTGCTGATGCGCCTTGCGATTTCCGCGGTTTCTGCGTCTTCTGCCTCATCGGCCGTGGCCTCATCACCGAGCTGTGGCGGAATATACAGTTCGCCATTCAGCACTTGCCTCAGGGCGGCGGCGATGGCGTCGCGCGGGGTCGATTTGGGGATGAAGCCGGCGGCCCCGCTCTCCATCGCCTCGCGCACCCAGCGGCGTTCTTCATGGGCGGAAACGACGACGACCGGCGTCGCCGGAAAGCGCTGGCGCAGCGTGCGCAGACCGCCCAGCCCATTCATGCCGGGCATGTTGACGTCCAGCAGCACGAGATCGAGGTCGCCCCGCTCCTCCAGCGCCTGCATGACGCTGTCGAGCCGGTCCGCCTCCATCACATCGGTGGCTTGGCAGGAATAGAGCACTGCGCTGCGCAAGGCATCGCGCACCATCGGATGGTCATCGGCAATCAGGATCCGAGTCATGGCCTGCGGTTCCCTGCACAGCGGCAAATGGAGGGGCGGAAGGGATGGATGAGAGGGAGCAGTTCCCACTTCCATTGTGTCAGAGCGAAATGGAGAGGCGCAATAACGCGAATGACGCGAATTGTTTTGTGCGCGAACATGCCGCACCGCCATCGGACGTACCCCTTTCGCCTGGAACGGCCATCACTCCTCGTGCACGGTTTCCAACCAGGAGCGGATGGCCCACAGTGCTTCCTGGCCCAGGGCATCGCCGAACTTGGGCATATAGGTCACGCCGTTGCGGATCGAGCCGTTGGTGACGCGCTCCTTGAACCACTCGTCGCCGGCATCGCCCTTTTCGAGGTAGCGCAGGTCGGGGGCGATGCCGCCAGACACCGCGCCCAGACCATGGCAGCGCGCACAGTTCTGGTTGAAGGCGGACGCCCCGATCTCGATGGCGCGCGGGTTGCCGCGGTAGGGATTGCTGTCCCGCCACTTATCGCCCAGCTTCTCCAGTCCGCTGGTGTCCACCGGCTGCGGGACTACGTCGCCATGAGCCAGCACCGAACCGGACGAGGTGACCGCCAGCAACCCGACCATCGCAAGTGGCGCGAGACGTGCCAAGCAGCGGGGACGGGCGGGCGGCATGGCGGACCTTTGCGTCATCTGTGCGTCCTCTTCCTGCAACCGTCTTTTGGACTCCCGCTTGCCGCCTTATGACCCGAATTCCGCATTCGCGGAGGCGCAGGACGGTTGCGGGGCCGGATTGCGGTCGAGAGTAGCAATCGTTCGTCCGCTTAATTATTCGACGATGGTACAAGGTCCGCCGCCACGGCCACGCCGGCGTTGCGCCGTCTTGGTCGATGGTCGGATGACGTTAAGGGCAATCGGCCAGCCGATTGGGATCAGGCCGCTACCATCAGGTCAGCGGCGGCAGCCTCCCGGCATTGATCGCCGACTTGACCTTTGCCAGCTGTCGCACGGCTGGATCGCCCAGCCGCAGGGCCACGCCGGTAGACAGAACGTCGATCAGCGTCAGATGCACCAGCCGTGAGGCCATTGGCGTGTACATCTCGGTGTCTTCCACCGGCTGGCTGGCGATGACAACGCTCGCCATCGCGGCCAGTGGCGACCGTGGTGCCGTGATCGCAACCACCGCCGTGCCCTGTGCCCTAGCGGCTGCCGCCAACTCATTGATCGTGCCGCTGCGCCCGGTGTTCGACAGCGCCAGCAGAACTCCGTCGGCCGCCAAATTCACCAGCAGCATGCGTGCCAGCACCGGGTCGGCGCAGGGTTGCGCGTCGGCTCCGAAGCGCAGCAGCTTGTGCGCCGCATCTTGGGCCAGGGCGCTTGACCCGCCAGTGCCGACACACAGTACCCGCGACGCATTTGCAAGCAGGATGATGGCCCGCTCCAGCGCCTCATCGTCCAGCGCGGATGACGCGGTGGTCAGTGCAGCTGCGCTCGATGAAAAAATTTTTCGCGCCAACATACCCACATCGTCGTCCGGCGCGACATCCTGGCTGATATAGGGGGTGCCGCCATGCACCTCGTCGCGCATCGCATCGCGCGCCTGTGATTGGGCTAGCCGCAGTTTGAAGTCCGGAAAGCCGGCGCAACCGACGCTGCGGCAAAAGCGCACGACCGTCGCCTCGCTGACTTCGGCAGCCTGCGCCAGCGAGGTGACGTTCAGTTCCAGAACGCGCCGCGGATCGGCCAGCACCAGATCGGCGATCTGCCCCTCCGAACGTTTCAATGCGCCACGCAGCCGACGGATCTCGTCCAATATATCCAATGGTGCAGGAGTGTGAACTGTGCTGTTGACCGGGGATGCCATGGCGTAAAGTTACTTCCCTGGAACGGTCTGCTGGGACGGACACATAGCTGGAAGCCGGGGCTGGTGATCGGATGAGCGGAGTCGATTTCAATGGCGCTGCCACCATTATGAAGAATTTCGTCGGAGATGGCGAGAAATCCTGCCGGTCGGGCTCGTTTATGAAAAAAATTTTCTTCACAACCTGCCCTCTCCGGCGTATGGTCCGTTCCAGAAATCATCGCCTCCCACAAACGGTCGAGACGCGATCATGAGCAAGCCTTCTCCCCTGAATTCTGTCGTCGCCCGCGTGACGGAGCGCATCGCGGAGCGCAGCCGCGACCGCCGCGCCGCCTATCTGGCACGGCTGGAGAGCGCCGCCGGAAAGCCGCGCCGCCATCGCCTGGGCTGCGCCAACCTTGCCCACGCCTTTGCGGCCTGCGGCGCGAACGACAAGACCGCTCTGCGCGGCGAGACGCAGCCGTCGATCGGCATCGTCACCGCCTACAACGACATGCTCTCGGCCCATCAGCCCTATGAGCGCTATCCGGCCATGATCCGCGAGTCGGTGCGCGCGGCCGGCGGTGTGGCCCAGGTGGCCGGTGGCGTTCCGGCGATGTGTGACGGCGTCACCCAGGGCTACGAGGGGATGGAACTCTCGCTGTTCAGCCGCGACGTCATTGCGCTGGCGACCGGCGTCGCTCTGTCCCATGCCACCTTCGACGGCGTGCTGTGCCTGGGCATCTGCGACAAGATCGTTCCCGGCCTGGTGATCGGCTCGCTTGCCTTCGGTCATCTGCCGACGATCTTCGTGCCGGCCGGGCCGATGCCGTCGGGCCTGTCGAATGCCGACAAGGCCAAGGTGCGCCAGCTCTACGCCCAGGGCAAGGTTGGGCGCGACGAGCTGCTGGAGGCCGAGTCCCAGGCCTATCATGCTCCCGGCACCTGCACCTTCTACGGCACGGCCAACACCAACCAGATGCTGATGGAGATCATGGGCCTGCACCTGCCGGGTGCCAGCTTCGTCAACCCCAACACTCCGCTGCGGGACGCGCTGACCGACGCCGCCGCCCGCCGTGTCGTGGCGATGACCGCCCCGGGCGCCGGTACTCCCATCGGCCGCATCGTCGATGAGCGCGCGCTGGTGAACGGCATCGTCGGGCTGCTCGCCACCGGCGGTTCGACCAACCACACCCTGCACATCCCGGCCATCGCCGCCGCCGCCGGCATAGAGCTGAACTGGGAGGATTTCTCGGAACTGTCGGCGGTCGTCCCGCTGCTTGCCCGTGTCTATCCCAACGGCACCGCCGACGTGAACCGCTTCCATCAGGCCGGCGGCATGCCTTTCATCATCGGGCAGCTGATCGATGCCGGGCTCGTCCACACCGACATCTCGACCATCCATGGCGAGGGCGGTCTGGAGCCCTACCGCAGCATGCCGGAGCTGGACGAGGGCGGCGCCTTGACCTGGACCCGCGCGGCCACCGACAAGAGCGGCGACCCGACGGTCGTCGCCACCACTGCGGCGCCCTTTGCGACCGAAGGCGGATTGCGGGTGCTGACCGGCAATCTCGGGCGTGGCGTCATCAAGATTTCCGCCGTCAAGCCCGAGCATCGGCTGGTCGAGGCCCCGGCCCGTGTCTTCGACAGCCAGGAGGCGGTTCAGGTCGCCTTCCGTGCCGGCGAACTCGACCGCGATGTGGTCGTCGTGGTCCGCTACCAGGGCCCCGGTGCCAACGGCATGCCGGAACTGCACAAGCTGACTCCGCCGCTGGGCGTGCTGCAGGACAAGGGCTTCAAGGTCGCGCTGGTGACCGACGGGCGCATGTCGGGTGCGTCGGGCAAGGTGCCGGCCGCCATCCATGTCACGCCGGAGGTAAAGGGCGGCGGTCCGCTCGGCCGTGTGCGCGACGGCGACATCCTGCGGCTGGATGCGGAAGCCGGGACGCTGACCGCCCTGGTCGATACCGCCGAGTGGGAGGGGCGCGGCGCTCCTCCGCCGCCGAGCGAGGATGCCACCCACGGCTGCGGGCGGGACCTGTTCTCCCTGTTCCGCAACAATGCCGGTCCGGCGGAGAGTGGCGCGTCCGTCCTCAACCTGCTGGGCTGATCCTGCCAGCGGCGAATCCTGAACGTTGGGCCGGCATCGGGCCGTGCCGGCCCGCATTGTGACCGGCCCATCCTTGTGGCACCATGACGCACGGGCTGACCAAACGCACCGTGCCATCGACGTCGAGAGGTCCGAAGATGAACTCCCGCTCCACCGTCGCAGCCCCTGCACTGCCTCCCTTTGACTATACGGTGTTCGGTGGCACCGGTGATCTGGCCCTGCGCAAGCTGCTGCCGGCGCTCTACCTGCGTGACAAGGCAGGGCAGGTGGCCGACGGCAGCCGCATCATCGGCGTCTCGCGCAGCCCGCTCGCCCCCTCCGACTACCGCGCCAAGGCGGAGGAAGCGATCCGCGAGCATGTGCCTGCCGACGAGCGCGACACCGCGCTGGTTGCCCGCTTCCTGGAGCGGCTGGATTACGTCCCCGTCGACGCCACTTCCGACGACGGGTGGGACGAACTGGCTGACCGGCTGAACAACCCGCCGCCGCGTAGCAGCGACGCGGTCCGCATCTTCTATCTCGCCACCTCTCCCAGCCTGTTCGGCCCGGTCAGCGACCAGCTGCGCACCTTCGGCCTCGCCACCCCGGCCTCACGTGTCGTGCTGGAAAAGCCGATCGGCCGCGACCTCGCCTCGGCGCAGGAGATCAACGACCGCGTCGGTGCCGTCTTCACCGAGCAGCAGATCTACCGCATCGACCATTACCTCGGTAAGGAGACGGTGCAGAACCTGCTGGCGCTACGCTTCGGCAACTCGCTGTTCGAGCCGCTGTGGAACGCCGACCACATCGACCATGTGCAGATCACCGTGGCCGAAACGGTGGGCGTCGAGGAACGCGGCGGCTACTACGACCAGTCCGGCGCGCTCCGCGACATGGT